>NZ_JAUSWQ010000014.1:0-76441 GCF_030815285.1 Chryseobacterium sp. MDT2-18
ACTTTTTTACGCTTCGCTTAAAGTTACCCACATTTCTAAACCAAATCAACAACAACGACAACATTTTTTTTACACACTTTTTAAGACACTACCGTATTGGGAAGCGAAGCGCCATCGTGCGTGGTATTTTGTACAAAGAATTTTTATTATTAAAATATCAATTTCATTATTAAACACTATAATTTAAATATGTTAAAAATCTACCATTAAGAAATTAAGGAGAATTAAGAATTTTTCAAACAAATATTAATAATATATTCCATAAGGTTCTTTTGATTTTTCTTAATTCCTTAATGGTTAAATTGTTGTTTCTCAAAGTTTTAATATTATTAATGGTTCTCATCGGTTATAGAATTGACATTTAAAATAATTTCTATTCAGAATCGCCCGCGCGTCCGCAATGCTTCAGAAGCATTTTTTATTATCTTTTTCACCCCTGTGTTAAAAAAAATCTGATTTTTCAGAGATTCACTATTTTCTCACTTAAGATTTTCCAACCTCGCGAAAACAGAAATTAAATCCTTAATTTTGCTATTCATAATACAAACCTATGAATCAAAATATCGATAACGACGACGATGTATTTACCGGAAAAGAGCATACGCCTTTGCGTCCTGACGCTTTTGAAAAATCTACCGAAGAAAAAATTGAAATTATCCAGCAGCATTTCCATCAGATTATGGAAACTTTAGGAATGGATATGACTGATGATTCTCTGAAAGATTCTCCCAAAAGAGTGGCAAAGATGTACGTGAATGAAATTTTTGGCGGTCTTCTTCCAGAAAATAATCCACGGATTTCTACCTTTTCAAATAAATACAAATACCGCCAGATGTTGGTGGAAAAAGACATTACCGTCTATTCGTTCTGCGAGCATCACTTCCTGCCGATTATTGGCAGAGCGCATGTTGCTTATATTTCAAATGGCGAGGTAATCGGTCTTTCAAAGATCAACAGAGTCGTAGATTATTATGCAAAGCGCCCACAGGTTCAGGAACGTTTGACCATGCAGGTTGTAGATGCTTTGAAAAAAGCGCTCGGCACGAATGATGTTGCCTGTATCATCGAAGCGAAACATCTGTGCGTGAATTGTCGCGGTATAAAAGATACCGCAAGTTCAACCACTACTGCAGAGCTCAGTGGCCTTTTCAGAACCAATCCGATTACCCGACAGGAATTCCTGCATTATGTAGGAAATCGTTCGAATTTGGATTAACATCAAATTTTACAAAAAATGACTTTAAAAATATACAACTCCCTTTCCGGCGAAAAAGAAATATTCACACCCATTCACGATCATAATGTCGGGATGTACGTTTGTGGACCCACAGTTTACAGCAATGTGCATTTGGGAAATGTACGGACTTTTATGTCTTTCGATTTTATTTACCGGTCGTTGGTTCATTTGGGATACAAAGTCCGTTATGTCCGGAATATCACCGATGCCGGACATTTAACCGATGACGGCGATGTTGATAATGACCGTTTCGTCAAACAGTCCCGTTTGGAAAAACTGGAGCCGATGGAAATCGTTCAGAAATACACCGTCGATTTTCATAAAGTTTTGGAAGTGTTTAATCTTCTTCCTCCGACGATAGAGCCCACCGCAACCGGACATATTTTAGAACAGATTGAATTGGCTCAGAAATTAATCGATAAAGGATTTGCTTATGAAAGTAACGGTTCTGTTTATTTCGATGTTTTAGAATACAATAAACGGGGATTAAATTATGGTGAACTTTCCCGCAGAAATATCGAAGAACTTTTTGCCAATACCAGAGATCTGGATGGACAGAACGAAAAGAAAAACCCGCAGGATTTTGCCCTTTGGAAAGCCGCTTCTCCCGCTCATATCATGCGTTGGAATTCCCCTTGGGGTGAAGGTTTTCCTGGCTGGCATCTGGAATGTACGGCGATGTCAACCAAATATCTCGGTGAAAAATTCGATATTCACGGCGGTGGAATGGATTTGAAATTCCCGCACCACGAATGTGAAGTCGCACAGGGAAAAGCCTGCAATGGAACAGAACCGGTGAATTACTGGATGCACGCTAATATGCTGACCATGAACGGACAAAGAATGAGTAAATCCACCGGAAATTATATTCTGCCCATGGAACTGGTTTCCGGCAAAAATGATTTCTTTGAAAAACCTTTTCATCCTACGATTGTGCGTTTCAATTTTATGCAGGCGCATTATAGAAGTGTTTTAGATATTTCCAATGAAGCGATGGTTGCCAGTGAAAAAGGATTTCAGCGGTTAATGGAAGCTATGAAAGTGCTTTCAAATAATAATTTTCCGACTGCTGAGGTTTCTACTTTTGATGTAAAAGCATGGAAAGAAAAATGCTACGCTGCTTTAACCGACGATTTCAATTCGCCGATCCTTATTGCGCATCTTTTTGAAGCCGTAAATTTCATCTTTAAATTAAAGGATGGCAAAGAAACCATTACCGAAAATGATTTGCAGGAATTAAAAACATTGATGAATGATTTTGTATTTGATGTTCTCGGTTTGCAGAATATCGAAGAAAATAACAATGAGAAATTAGACCAGACTTTACAGGTTTTAATCGACTTAAGAAACCAAGCCAGAAAATCCAAAAACTTTGACCTTTCTGACCAGATCCGCGACCGTTTACTCGCCGAAGGAATTGAACTGAAAGACGGAAGAGAAGGAACGACTTATTCGATTTCATAGTAATTAATTTACCGCCATATTTAAATAGTAAACCTTTCGAAAATTCGGAAGGTTTTTTTTATTGGACAAATTTCATTTCCTTCATTTTTAATGATTTATAGCATGTTTAGAAGTGGTTCTTGTAACTTTTTGGTTTTCAGCTTATAAGCTAAATTTAAGAAAATCTATACAAACCTTTTTTAATCAATAATTCAGCAAAAATTTCCTAAATTGCAGACACTAAAGAATAATTTTCATGAAACTATATCTTAATATCAATTTCCGAACGAAAGTAGGTGAGAATCTGCAAGTTTGCGTTTCTGAACACGGAGCTGAGGAAAAAATTCATCCTTTACAATATACCGATAACGGAAACTGGTCTGCAGAACTCGATTATTTTTCAAAATCGATTTCCTATAAATATCAGTTGATCGATAATAAAGGGATAATTCTGGATGAGGAGTTTTCTTTGCATCACTTGAATTTCTCTCATAACTATGATGAATTCGTTATTTGTGATTTCTGGAATGCTAAAAATTTCCCCGAGAATTATCTCAATAATAAAATCTTAAAAAATAAACTCCGCCACTTTAAAGCTGAAAAGATTTCCGTCTTAAAAAAACACACCCATCTTTTCCGTCTGGAAGCACCGGTTTATCACCCAAACTGGAAAGTAGTAATTCTTGGAAATTGCGAAGAACTTGGCAACTGGCAATATTTAAAGACCGTACCGATGTTGCAAACCGATTTCGGGATTTGGGAAGCTGCTGTGGATATTGAGCAAGATCAAATGATCCAGTATAAATATGGATTGATGGATACCGATTCCGGTGAAGTTTTCGATATCGAATATGGCGATAACCGTTGGGCACTGCCTAATACTGAAAAAAATGTGCTGCAAATTCAAGCGGATCATTTTTTCAAATTCAAATCTCATGAAATGTATCACGCAGCGGGCGTAGCAGTTCCAGTTTTTTCTTTAAGAACAGAAAACGGTTTCGGTGTTGGAGAATTTCCGGATTTGAAAAATCTGGCAGATTGGGCGAAGAAAACAAATCTATCCATTTTACAGATTTTACCGATTAACGATACGACCGCCAATTATACGTGGACAGATTCTTATCCTTACGCCGCTATTTCAGTTTATGCGCTTCATCCTCAATATTTGTCGATTGAAAAACTGGAATATGCTTTGCCGAAGGAATTGGAAAATGAATTTAAAACTGAAAAAGAAAACTTGAATGGCTTAAGTCTGATTGATTACGAGCAAATGATTTCCGGAAAATGGAAATACATTAAAGCCATTTTCGAAACTAATCAAGAAGAAATTTTAAAAGACCGAAACTTTAAAAAGTTCATCAAAGAAAATGAAGAATGGTTGATTCCTTATGCGGCTTTTTGCGTTTTAAGAGATAAATATAAAACACCCAACTTTAATGACTGGAAAACACACAGGAAATATATCGCCGGAAAAATTGCTCCTTTCTTCCTGCCAAAAAGTAAAGAGTATGAAAATTCGATGCTGCATTCGTGGGTGCAGTATCAACTTCATTTACAATTAAAAGACGCCATCGATTATACCCATGATTTAGGGATTTCTGTGAAAGGAGATTTGCCGATTGGGATTTACCGCTATTCGGTAGAAGCCTGGGCAGAACCGGAATTGTTCGGTATGGATTTTCAGGCCGGAGCACCGCCGGATCAGTTCACCGATTTAGGTCAAAACTGGGAATTCCCAACTTATAACTGGGAAGCGATGAAAGAAGATGGTTACCGCTGGTGGAAAAACCGTTTCAAAGCTTTAGAGCAATATTTCGATGCGATGCGGATTGATCATATTCTGGGTTTTTTCAGAATCTGGAGAATGCCGATGAGCGCAACACAGGGAATTCTAGGCTATTTTTATCCAGCAGTTCCGGTGAAAGCTGAAGAGTTTTCGGCTAGAGGAATTTCTTTTAATGAAGACCGATACTGCAAGCCATTTATCAATGATCAGATTCTGTGGGATTATTTTGGGGAAGAAAGAGACGGAATCCGGAACCGTTTTATGAACAGTCATTTCGACGGGACGTATAGTTTCAAAGAAGAGTTTGATACGCAACGGAAATTAGCGGATTATTTTAAAACAAATCCGGTGGGCTCAGCAGGAGAACGTTTGATTTCGCTGGCCGCAAATGTTCTGTTCTTAAAAGAGCAATTAAGTGAAAACCAAGTGGTTTATCACCCAAGATTTAATATTGAAAAAACAGAATCTTATCACTATTTAAACGAAGCCGAAAAAAGGAAAATTTCTGATTTGTACGTCGATTATTTCTTCAAAAGGCAGGATGGTTTGTGGTATGAAAAAGCGATGGAAAAACTTCCGGTGATTTTGAATGCGACAGACATGTTGATTTGTGGCGAAGATTTAGGTTTGGTTCCAGAGTCCGTTCCTGTGGTAATGGACCGTTTAGGAATTACCGCTCTGAAAGTACAGAGAATGCCGTCGGATAATATCCCGTGGTACAATCCGAAAAACGCCGATTATATGAATGTGGTCACGGCGAGTTCCCACGACAGTTCTACACTGAGACAGTGGTGGCATGAAGACCGCGGTTTAACGCAGAAATATTTTCACGAACAACTTGGTCAGTATGGGACGGCGCCGTGGAATTTGGAACCTCAGTTGGCGGAGATGATTATGAAGCAGCATCTTTTTAATAATGCCATGTTGGCGATTTTTCCAGTTCAGGAGTTTTTGGCAACGGAAAAAGAGTTGACGAATCCAAATATGGACGAGGAGAGGATTAATAATCCCGCAGTCTTCCCACATTACTGGAGATACAGAATGCATTTGAAGGTAGAGGAGCTTTTGAATCACGATAATTTTAATCAGAAAATTGCAGGTTGGATTGCTGATGCAAACCGAATTTAAAAAAAATGATATCTTTATTAAAAAAGATAGTTTTGATTTTTAAATACTGATAGTCAGTATTTTATAGAAGAAGTTGACCTTAGGGTTTAACTTCTTTTTTATTTTGGTATCCAACCAGTATAACAGTAAAGAAATAGTTGTTTATTTTTAATTAGGCTCACAATCAAAATAAATAAACACTGTTTTGTACAGTTAAATGATTAATTTAATACAAAGATTTTTAATGAAAAAGATACTACTCGGTTTATCAGTGTTGATGATGACATTGGTTTCCGCTCAGAATTATCCGGATACTTATTCAAATAATAATTACGGTTCCGGTGTTAATAATTATGGTGATAATGAAGATGAATATTATTTTCCTGATGATTATTATTATCAATATCCAGCCGATTATTATACCAGTGATTTGTACAGAGATTATTACAATGACTATCGCAAAAGTATCTATGATGTAAACTGGAATCAGTTTTTTGCAGCGCACAGATTGTCACCTTGGCAAGTGCAGCAAATTATAATGTTGAATAATAGCTATCCTTCTTTCGCGTCATGGAGTTCTTATTACCGATACAATCCAGACAGATGGTATTACGATCGTTTTTATGCAATCCAAAGAATTTTAGGGCCGAACATTTTCGTTGTTTTCCAGAATAATTATTATCACGGTTACAATCCTGTGGTGTATTATCAGAATTATAACCGGAGACATTATGCGAGAAATGTTTACGTAGTTCCCCGATACCGCAATGTCAACATCAATGTTTATAAAGTGAACAGGGTTGCCTATCATCAAAGTAATCCGAGACAGAATATAGGTTTTCAGCCAACCCGAAGAACGGAACAAATTGCCGCTCCGAACAGAACCCGAAATAATGGATATAGTAATGATGGAGTTAATACCCGAAATAATTCCATAAGACCTGAAAATAATAATCAGGGGAATAACGGAATTAAAGAACACCAGGCCGTTACCCGAAATAACAATATCAGAACAGAATCTCCAAGGTGGGAAAATAATCGGGAACTTCGGAATGATACAGGCAACAGACCAGAAACCCAAAGAAATAGCGTGCCTGCGAGAAAGATGGAAAATAATTCTGGGAATCGCGGAAATCAGAATAGTGAATCCAGAACGTCAGGTTCAAACTCAAGAAACTCGGGTCAGCGTTTTACAGCCCGATAATTTTAGATTTTAATGTTAATAATGATGGAGAGCAGTTTTGAAAGAAACTGCTCTTTTTCATACAATCTGTTTTTTTTGTGGCACAGTTATGGAGGTTCATGAAATACATAAACCAAACAATATGAAAAAGTTAATCACCGTTTTAAGTTTAGGCGCTTTTGCTTTAGGATATTCTCAATCTGCATCTTACAGCGATTACCAGCGAAGTATTACCGATGTAAATTGGGAAACTGTCGCAGCCAACTTACTATTAAGCCCACAGCAAAAATCAGATTTGTTTTCATTAAACAATCAGTATACCGACTACAATTCCTGGAATAATAAGTATGGGAACAATCCAGATCAGTGGACGACAGACCGATATTCATCTATTCAAAGAATAATGGGTCAGGATAAATATGTGAAATTTAAGAATAAGTATTACAAAGGTCAAAATCCGGTTGCTGTTTATAACAGGAACAAAAACAATCATAAAAAAGCCCAGGTAAAAAAATACAGCAGCATTCAGAGCAAGAGAGCGCAGCAATCTGTAAACGGACATAATACTAAACGGACATATCAATATACAAATGGGAATAAGTCGCACGGCAAAGCAAATGTGAACCATCAAAATGCCGGAAAAAAAAACGGAAAGGGTCATAAATAATTTTGTAATGACTAATAAAAAAAAGGAGAGCAAATATTTTGTTCTCCTTTTTCTTTTGTGGGTTTCTTAACAAAAGTTTATGAGTTTGGAGTTTAACTATCTTTTAAAAACCATATCAAAAACATGTATAAGAACAAACCAATAAAGTATTATAATATGAGAAAATTAATTTTAAGTGCCGCCTTTTTAACAATAGGAACATTTGCAATGGCGCAGCAAACAGAAAAGATGAAGCAAATGGATCCTGTGAAAATGGAACAGAAAAGAGCAGAACACCTGAAAAAAATGCAGTCAGAATTAAATCTTTCCGATGCGCAGGTCTCTAAAATCAAAGCCTTACAAGATAAAAAAATGGCCGAACGAATGAAGAATGCTCCACAAAAGCAGGCGGAAAGGAAAGCCAGGATGGAGAAGATGAACGCATTGAGAGCGCAGCACGAGGCGGAAATGAAACAGATTTTAACTCCGGAACAATACCAAAAATGGCAAGCCAATAAAAAACAAAAAATGCAGCATGAAGGAAAGATGATGAAAGGGAAAAGAATGATGGAAATGCAGAAAGCGAAATAACTGGTTCATAATTTTATTTTTTAATGTTAGGCGGAACACATGTTCCGCTTTTTTAATGTTCAATTTTTAATTATATTTGTTTAAATTGAATTTATGATGATCAGTACAAAAATAGCAGATTTGCTCAACGACCAAATTACCAACGAGCAGTACGCTGCACAATATTATTTATCAATGTCTGCCTGGTTTTCTGCCAGAGATTTAGATGGGATTGCCAATTATTTCCGTATTCAGAGTAAAGAAGAGTTGCTGCACGCTGACAAAATGTTTGATTACCTAAACGACGTGGGTGCTGAAATCAGAATGGGTGCCATTGAACAGCCTCCTTATGAGTTCGAAAACGCAACCGATATCTTTGTAAAAGCTTTGGAACATGAAAAAATAGTCACCAAAAGTATTTTTAATATTTTAAAAAATGCCAATGATGAAGGTGATTTTGCAACCGTATCTTTCCTGCAGTGGTTTGTTACCGAACAGGTAGAAGAAGAAGCCAATGCATCTCAACTGGTAACCAAGATCAAAATGGTTTGCGAAAACCCCTCCGCTTTGTATCTTTTCGATCAGGAGTTAGCGCAGCGGGTTTTGGTTCCTCTAGCAGCGAATTAATCGATTTTTAAAATGTATTATCTACCATGTATACCCTGCCTCCGGTTAAGAGGCAGGGTTTTTTATTACACATAAATAATCTCTGTTTCTACAACCTTCTTGCCCAGTTTTTCTAATACCGATTTGTATTCATCAACCTGCAGTTGATGTTTTTCCTGCTCATCACCGGTTTTGAAATCAATGATGATGAACCCGTTTCCGGTATCGATCAGCCGGTCCGGGCGGTATACGGTTGAAGTTCCATTTTCTGAAATCATCATATCTTTTTCATTAATGACGGTTTGATTTTCTTTGAAATATTTCGAATAATTTTCATGAGTAATGATATTGAAAATCCGATCATTGATTTGCGATTTTTCTACATCGGTAATCGTTCCTTCCAGCAAATAGCTTTCCAATACTTTTTCCACATCTTTTGCCGTATTGATTTGGGCTAAAATCTCGTGCGTGAAAATTCCCATTCTTACTTTTTCAACCCGGTTTTGGTAGTTTTTCGTAGGTGTTGCAATCTTAATCGCGTCCGGATATTTCTCTTTTTCGGTCGTAAGATGAATGGCTTTTGTTATAAATTCCGCGTTTTTTTTCTCCGTTTTCTTTCGCAGGTTTTCATCTGAAACAGGATATAAATCAAATGAAGAAATTGGTTCTGCGGCTTCGTCTCTGGGGATTTTAGATTCCAGAAAATCGTAAATCTCTAGATGATTGGCCGATTTGTTGGGTTGTTCGATATAGAAAAAAAGCTGTTCTGCCGCTCTGGTGGTCGCCACATATTGCAAACAGAATTGATCAATTTTTTCCTGATAAGAATTTTCATAATTAAAGTCTGCGATTTCAGCATCATAAATTTCCAAAGTGCTGTCGAAGAAGTTGACATTCACAGAATTGAGCTGGTCTTCGGAACTGGTTCCAAACCAATAGCTGCTTTTTTTGGAACCTGCCGCATTTTTCATCGGTAACAGAACAACCGGAAATTCCAGACCTTTTGATTTATGAATCGTCATAATTTGTACCGCATCTACGTTTTCAGAAGCTTGAATCGTTTTACTGTTCGCTTCTTCATTCCAATATTTTAAAAATTCTTTCAAGGTAGAACCCGCATTTTGAGAATACGCGTAAAGCATTTCTAAATAATTGAAAAGAAAATCGGTTTCTTTGTCTTTTACCGAAAATTCATGTAAGAAATGTTCAATGAAATTATACAGATTCAGTTGCAGCAAATCCTTCGACTGAAGTTGAAGTCCGTATTTTTCAGCAATCAGAACTTCCATTTTTGATTTCGTTTTCAAAGCCAGTATTTCCATGATTTCATTGCTGAAATCCTCCATTTCAATTCGTCCTAAAACCTTTAAATAATAAAGCATTTTCACGACAAACTGAAAGTTTTTGGGATTTTCTTCCCATTTTAAAAACTCGGTTAACGCTAATAAAGTCAGCGATAAATTCAAGGTTAATCCTGATTCTGAAATCGTTTTAATGTAAACTTCTTCACCTTTATAGTTCGCTTTTAAATTCCCTAATAACTGAGAGAAAGTAAAAATATCAAAATTTCCGCGGCAAAGAATCGTGATGTCTGAAAATCGGTAACCGTTCGCTAAACAGCTTTCAATATCATCGCGCATTTTTTCCGTAGCATCTTCATAAAACATGATTTTCTTACTGGCATTTTCAATAAGATTAATTCTCACCCGACCTTCCAAATCGGATTTTGCTGCCTGCTGCGACCCGTTTCCGAAGATTTCCTGATGTTCTTTTTCAGTAAACTGCGACATATACTGATACAGTTGATTGTTGAAATCGACAATATTCTTTGCGCTCCGGTAATTGTTTTCCAGATTTTCAACTTTCGCTTTGACGGGTGAGTTTTCTTTTTGATTAATGATGTCCAGCATCAGTTGAGAATCGCCGCCACGAAAGCGATAAATGCTTTGTTTCGGATCGCCAACCAAAGTAAAACTCATGTGTTCCTGTGAAACTGCATGATCTCTTAACGGTAAAAAATTTTGCCATTGCAGTAAAGAAGTATCCTGAAATTCGTCAAAGAAATAATGAGAAAATTTCGTTCCTATTTTTTCATAAATGAATGCAGTAGGTTCTTCCCGAAGATTCTCATGAATCATAATATTGAATTTCGACAGTAAAACCAAATCGTTTTCCTGCTCGATTTCGGCTAATTTGTCCTGAATATCTTTATTTACTTTTAAAGGTAAAAGCGCATTGAGGATTTTTTGTTTCTTTTCCGCTTCAACGTGATTATTAATGATGTTTTTTCGGTGCTGTAAAAGGTGATCCAGGATTTCAAAAATTTCACTTTCTTTATGTTTGGATTTCGAAGAAGCTCCTTTCCGGATTTTCTCTTCTCTGCCAGTTTCCTGTTCTATAGTTTCATAGAGAAGCGGAATTTTTTTATGCAGGAATTTCTCGAAAAAACCGGCGATTCCGTTTTTTCCGTCGGCGAAATCACCAATTTCCAGATCTTTTTCCTGTAGCAAAACCATTACTTCTTCGCCGATTTCCAGAGAGTTTTGCCTTAAATCTTTGATGCTTTTCCTGAGACTTATTTTCGTATTTTCGTAAACTTCCCAATCAAAGTCTCTGTTTTCATTCAACTGGAAATAGTGCTTGTCCTGCACGTATTCTTTTGCGGAATTATACAATGTTTTGTTGAGGTCGATCCGGTCATTATTATCCAGGGTATAGTTCACGAAATCCATAAATGCTTCAGAAATTTTATTTTCTTCACCGATATCTTCCAGCATTTTATCCACGGCTTCGATAAGAAAAGGTTCGGGATTGATTTCCAGATTAAAGTTTTGCGCTAAACCCAATTCCTGAGCAAAACTTCTCACCAGCTTTGAATTGAATTTGTCAATCGTACCAATATTTAAGGTGGAGTAGTGGTGCAGAACGTAATCCAGCATTTTTTTGGACCGCTCGTGTAATTCTTTCAACGGAATAGTAAAGCCTTCATTTTTTAATTTTTCCTGAATATTGATGAGGTCATTATTCGATTCATAGTTATCCAATGAAAATTTCTTCAACCAGTCGATAATCCGGTGCTTCATTTCATTGGCTGCTTTATTGGTAAAAGTTAATGCCAGGATATTTCGGATTTTATCAGCCTGAGAAGGGTACTTTAAACAGATGGCTAACAGGTTCTGAACCAGTGCGTAAGTCTTTCCGGATCCTGCCGAGGCGTTGATTACTTTATAGTCGGGTTGCATCATTATATTTTATTGAGTTTAAAAATAGTAAAATAATTTGTCAATTCAGAAAAAAATCTTACTTTTGCAGTCCAAAATGAGATGTAAATTATGTTAATAATCCCAGTAAAAGATGGTGAATCCATCGACAGAGCTTTAAAAAAGTACAAAAGAAAGTTTGACAAAACAGGAACTATCAGAGCTCTTAGAAGTCGTCAGCAATTCAATAAGCCTTCTGTTGTGAAGAGAGCAGCGAATACCAAAGCAGCTTACAAACAAAGAAACTTAAGCATCGAAGAACAAGCTTAAAGAAACATTCTTTCAGAAAATACCTCAGTCACTTTTCAAATACTTATATTTGGAAAGTGATTTTTTGTTGGTTATAATATGATGACAGACCGGTTTTTAGAATATATTGAAGTAGAAAAACGATATTCGCCACATACGGTGACGAGTTACCGCAAAGATTTAACTGATTTCTCAGCTTTTCTGCTAAAGACGGAATCGCATCAGGATTTTACAAAAGTTGATAAAAAGATCATTAAAAATTTTATGACCGAATTGAGTTTGTCCGGGATTTCTAAACGGAGCATCAATAGAAAACTCTCTTCTTTGCGCAGTTTTTTCCTGTTTCTGCTCAAGATTGACGAAGTGAAGGTTTCGCCGCTTGAAAGTATTCACTCCCTGAAATTTTTTGCCGAAAAACAAATTCCTTTTTCAGAAGAGGAAATGTTGGAACTCGAATCGATTGAAGGGAAGCCTAAAACCGGAAGTTTCCTGAAGGAATTAATTATCGAAACGCTGTATCAGACAGGAATGCGGAGGGCTGAATTAACAGGTCTTTTGTTTGATAATGTTGACTTTAGCAAAAAAGAAATCATGGTAACTGGTAAAGGGAATAAGTCTCGCATCATCCCTGTCTCCGAAAAACTTATTAAAGGTTTTGAACAGTATTTACCCACAAGAAAACCTCTGAAAACGGATGAGGCGTATTTTTTTGTAAGTAAAAAAGGTGAAAAACTCAATGATAAATTTGTCTATTCTGCTGTAAATTCCTACCTTGGTCTTGTTACTTCGAAGTCGAAAAAGAGCCCTCATATTTTACGGCACAGTTTTGCTACTCATGTTTTAGAAAATGGGGCTGAAATTTCTAAGCTGAAGAAATTAATGGGACATTCGTCTTTGGCCTCAACCCAGGTTTATACCACAGCGAATATTGAACAATTAAAAAAAGTGTTTAACAATGCTCATCCTAGAGCGATAAAAAATGTAGATTATGAAAATTAAAGTTCAGTCAATGGGATTGACTCCACATGCACCACTTGAAGAGTATTTAGACAAGAAACTCAATAAGTTAGAAACTTTTTATGACAAGATCCATGGCTGCCAGGTTTTTCTGAAAGTAGAAAATACCGGAGGTAAAGATAATAAGACAGCAGAGATTAAACTTGAAGTTCCGGGCGATGATATTGTAGTTAAAAAGACTTCTGCTTCTTTTGAAGAGAGTATTGATCTTTGTGCTGATGCAGCTAAAAAACTGTTAATCAAGAAGAAAGAACTTGCTTAAATTTTTTTTCATAAAAAGCATCAAAAAACTTGTAGATTTAAAATAAACTACCTTATATTTGCACTCGCAAAAACAGATAAGAAGTTCTTTTAAAATCTACAAATTTTTTTTAAAAAAAAGTATCAAAATACTTGTGGATTTAAAATAAACTACCTTATATTTGCACTCGCAAAAACAGATAAGAAGTTCTTTAAAATATTTGCCTCCGTAGCTCAGCTGGCTAGAGCAGCTGATTTGTAATCAGCAGGTCGTGGGTTCGAGTCCCTCTGGAGGCTCATTGAAAAAAATAAAATTGGGGAGGTTCCAGAGTGGCCAAATGGATCAGACTGTAACTCTGCTGTCTTACGACTTCGTAGGTTCGAATCCTACCCTCCCCACATTTTTTTCTAATTTTATTTTGCGTAGTTGTAAATTTTATAGTAGATTTGCAAACCGTTTACCAACAGTTTTTGGAAACAAAAATGCGGAAGTAGCTCAGTTGGTAGAGCGTCAGCCTTCCAAGCTGAATGTCGCGAGTTCGACCCTCGTCTTCCGCTCTAAAAAATCACAACCAATACAGCGGCTTGTGATTTTTTTTTAAATTTTCGCCGACTTAGCTCAGGGGTAGAGCGTTTCCTTGGTAAGGAAGAGGTCGTGAGTTCAAATCTCATAGTTGGCTCTGTTTTAATCTCTCTTTTTTAAGGGAGATTTTTTTTGCTTATATTTTCCTAAATTTACTTTTCAATTCTTATTATGAAAATTCTTTTGTTAGAAGATGATCTAATCCTCGCGACCGAACTGGCTGCGTTTTTGGAGGGCAGTGAATTTGAGGTGAAAAAAGTGTATGATGGCGATCTCTTCTTGCAGGAAGTTCAGCAAAATACTTATGACATCTATTTACTCGACATCAATGTGCCTACAATAAACGGCCTGGATGTTTGTGAGAAAATAAGACTGGTAGATCACAATACCCCAATCATTATGATTTCTGCCTACGGTGATTTATCGGATAAGAAAGATGCCTTCAATCGGCTTGCTGACGATTATCTGGTGAAGCCTTTTCAGTTCGAAGAGTTACTGATGAGAATTCAGTCGCTTATCAGACGGAAGAATACCCAGGAAAAGTCCGTTGACGACATTTTTTCTATTGAAGATCTTACGATTAATAAAACGGATCAGAAAGTTTTCAGGGGCGAACAGGAAATCGCACTGACCGTGAAGGAATTTCAACTTTTGGTTTTTTTGGCAGAAGCGCAGGGAAGAACGGTTTCTAAACAACAGATTACTGAACATGTCTGGGAACAAAATTTTAATACCAATACCAATACGGTCGAAGTGTACATTAATTTTTTGAGAAAGAAGATTGATAAGGATTTTGCCGTAAAATTAATTCATACCCGGTCAGGGTACGGTTATTATCTGAATGCATTATAATGAGGTCTCTTAAACGTAAAATTGCTTTAAATCTGAGCATTGCGTTTTCATTACTTTTTGGTATCGTAATGACTATTATTTATGTCTCTTTTAATTCTTTTAGAAGAGAAGAATTTAAAGACCGCTTTGTGCAAAGACTTGATTTTACAACGAATTTCATTTCACAATCTGAAGGATTTAATGAGAAAGGGCCAATCGTTTTCAGTGAAAATGCAGATAATATCCTGTTCAATGAAAATATCATTATTTTTGATGCGCGCAAAAAGTTGCTTTACAGCACGGTTAAAGATCAAAATATAACCTGGGAAAATGAGTTGCTCGACCGGCTCGACCGGGAAAAGACCATTTATACTGAAAATACAAAGCCTGAGACATACGCTGCTTTACGAAGTATCCATGGCAAAAATTATTATATCATAACCAGCGCAATCGATAGCTCTGGTCAGTCGAAACTGGCTTATCTTAAATACCTGTTGATTTTTTCTTATTTGCTGAGTATTGCGCTTATTTGGTTTTTCTGTTATTATATTATAGGTAAATTTTTGCAGCCTTTAGAGAAACTGAAGAAAGAAATTTCAGAAGTTACGGCACATAAACTTACTACTCAGATTCCGGTGAAAGCTTCCAATGACGAAATCGGTGTTTTAGCGCAGTCTTTTAATACAATGATTGTCCGGTTAAATGATGTTTTTCAGTCTCAGAAAGATTTTACAGCCAGTGCTTCTCACGAGATCCGAACTCCTTTAACGAGAATGGCTTTTCAGCTGGAGAATTTAAAAAAATCAGACCAACATTCCCCAAAAACATTAGCAGTATTGTCGCAGATTTCAAAAGAGATTTTCCAGCTGTCGGATCTTACGAATTCGCTTTTGGTGCTTACCAAATTTGATAAAGAAAATATAAAGACCATTTATGAAGAGGTAAGAATTGATGAAGTTATTTTTGATGCCTACCAAAAAGTGGAAAAAAACTTCCCGAAATTGAAAATGGATTTTCAAATTTCTGAACAGAGCGTAGAAAGTGCTCAACTGTCGGTTCTCGGAGTGAAGTCTTTATTGGAGATTGTATTTATCAATCTGTTCAAAAATGCCGCGATTTATACTGATAACGATCTCGTTAATGTAACTATTGAAGAGTCTTCACATACTTTAGTGGTAAATGTTCTTAGTTTTGGAAGCACTATTTCTGCGGAAGAACAAAAGCGTTTATTCGATCCGTTTATGAGAGGAAGTAATTCTCAAAAAACTTCCGGTTCTGGTCTGGGACTGAAAATTGTAAAACGGATTCTGGAATATCACAAAGCAACAATTTCTTATCACAGTGCGTCAGCCAACCAAAATATCTTTACGATTAACTTTCCTTTGTAGCTTTTTAAGTTTTTTTTAAGCTAAACTTAAGTTCCTTTTAAGGTTATCTCTTCATTTTTGCCCTTCTTAAAAAGGACTGATATGAATAGAATACTCGTGATCGCTCTGCTGATTTCTTCCTGCGCTTTTTCACAGAAAAAAATCACCCTTCAACAGGCAGAGCAATCTTTTGTTAAAAACAATTTGCAGCTTATCGCGCAACAATACAATATTTCTGCTGCGGACGCAGATATTGTACAGGCAAAAATTTGGGAACTTCCGCAGGCATCTTTTGAAGCCAACGTTTTCAGCCCGGAGAATAACACCTTTTTTAATCTTGGACCCAGCAAAAGTCTGGCATTGCAGCAGCTTTTTCTGTTGGGCCGAAAAAGAAAAAATGAGATAGAATTTGCAAGATCTAATAAAGAGCTGAGCCAGCTTCAGTTTAATCAATTATTATTTGAACTTAAGTCCCAGTTGCGGGAAACTTTTTATTCCATTTATTTCGATCAGAGAAAATTAGAGAATATCGATGGACAGTTGGCTTTTCTAACCGATTTGGTCAAAGCATACAAAGTTCAAACCGAGAAAGGAAACATCGCGCTTAAAGATGAAGTGAGGTTGCAGACAATGGTTTTGGCCCTTAATAACGAGAAATTTCAAATAAGAAATGCTGTTTTTTCTCAACTTCAGAATCTTCATACTTTGACAGGAATCAGCGACGATATTATTCCTGAAATGTCGGAAGACGAAGTTCAAATATTGATTAAAAATCAACCACTCATTTCTTTAAATGAATTAAAAAAGATCGCATTAGAACACAATGCTGATTATTTATACGGTTTAAAATCCATTGAAAACAGCAAGTCGTATTACAAATGGCAAAAATCCCTGAACATTCCCGATGTGACCGGTGGATTACAATGGAATCAAAACAGCGGTATTTTCAAAAACGAAATTAATTTCACCGTTGCAATCCCAATTCCCTTGTGGAAGCAGAATCAGGGGAACGTTCAGAAAGCGCAGATCTTAGTGGAGCAAAGTCAGAAAAATACCGACTATCAAAAACAAGAACTCGAAAATAAAATAACGGCGGCTTATCAAAACTGGCAAAATAATTATACCCAATATTTTGGTATCGAGCTGGCCGACCTCAATAATTTGAATGCGGTATATAAAGGAATGCAGGACAATTTCAGAAAAGGAAATATTACTTTGATGGACTTTACTGATTTTAGCAACAGTTATAAAGAAACTGTTTTACAAATCGACGAAATAAAAAAGCAGGTCGTGATTTCGGCTGAACAATTAAATCAACTTATACAAACTCCCATTTTCAATTAACCATGAAGAAAAATTTAATCATTTTGCTTGCCCTTTTTACCTTGATAAACTGTAAAAAAGAGGACGATAAAAAAGAGGTTGAAGCTGCAAAAGGTTTTGTTGTTAGTAATCTGATGATGAAATCCACCACAGTTGTGGAAGTTAAGAACGATTACATTAAAGATGAAATAAGCTTTTTCGGAAAAATCGCAGCCGATAAAAATCAATACATCGATATTTTTCCTCTGGTCGGCGGGAATGTAATTTCCATCAATGCGGAGCTGGGCGATTACGTGAAAAAAGGGCAGGTGCTGGCGACGATCCGGAGTACTGAAGTTGCAGGTTATCAAAAAGATTTGAGTTACGCGAAAACAGATTTAGTGGTTGCTCAGAAAAACCTTCGGGTGGCGCAGGATATGTACAACGGGAAATTGAGTACCGAAAGAGAAGTTCTGGAAGCCAAAAGCCAGGTTCAAAAAGCGGAAGATGAGCTGCGTAGATCACAATCGGTGAATCAGGTTTACAATATCAGCAAAGGAAATGTGTATTCGGTGGTTTCGCCGATCAGCGGGTATATCGTTCAGAAAAACATTAATAAAGACATGCAGCTCAGAAGCGACCGTTCAGATAATATCTTCGATGTTGCCAATACGAAGAATGTTTGGGCGATTTTAAATATTAACCAAAGTGATATTCATAAAATTTCTTTGGGGATGAAAGCGGAGGTTTCTACTTTGGCGGCACCTGATAAAGTTTTCTACGGGAAAATCGATAAAATCTTTAAAATTATCGATCCCGAAACCAATTCCATGCAGGCTAGAGTTGTTTTGGATAATGCAAACGGCGAGCTGATTCCTGAAAGCAAAGCTACCATCAAAGTCTTTAATACAGAAAATACAACCGCACTCTCTGTTCCTTCTAACGCATTAATTTTCGATGATAACCGATATTATGTCATTCTTTTTAAAAGCCAGAGTAATGTAAAAGTGCAGGAAGTAAAAGTAGCCAAACAAACTGGCAATGTTTCTTATATTTCTGAAGGACTTAAAGAAGGCGACAAGGTGGTTACCAATAATCAACTGTTGTTTTACAGATCGTTAAACGAATAATTTAAGCGCTGTTTCTATTAAATGAAATCCACAAAAATTGGTTTTTAGCAAATATAAAATTCATGAATAAATTTATAAAAAATATCATTGCTTTTTCACTTAAGAATAAAGCCTTTACTTTTATTTGGGTTGCACTCCTGGCGATCTGTGGGTATATCAGTTTTAAAAATATGCCGATCGAAGCATTTCCGGATGTTACCAATACGCAGATGGTCATCATTACCCAGTGGAACGGTAGAAGCGCCGAAGAAGTAGAACGTTTCGTGACCACTCCGGTAGAATTGTCGATGAGTTCCGTTCAGAAAAAATCGAGTATCAGGAGTACGACGATGTTTGGACTTTCTATTATTAAAATTATTTTTGATGATGGAGTAGATGATGCTTTTGCCAGAATTCAGGTGAACAACCAACTGCGGACTGTGAAGTTTCCCGAAGGTGCAGAGCCCGAAGTTCAGCCGCCGTACGGGCCAACCGGAGAAATCTACCGGTATATTCTGCAAAGTCCGAAGAAAGATTCGCGTGAATTGTTGACGTTGCAAACCTGGGTCGTTGACCGTGCTTTGCGCGGGATTCCGGGTGTTGCAGATGTGAATGTTTTTGGCGGTCAGGAGAAAATATTTGAATTAAGCATCGATCCCAGAAAGTTGGAGCAATATAATCTGACGACCTCCCAGGTTTACAATGCCGTTAATCAGGGGAATTTAAATGTCGGCGGAGATGTCATCGAAAAAAACGGGCAGTCTTATGTGGTTCGGGGAATCGGTTTACTGAAATCCATTGCCGATATCGAAAATGTGACCATTCAAAATGACCATGGCAATCCTATTTTAATTAAAAGTGTCGCAACGGTTCACGAAAGTTCATTGCCAAGAGTCGGTCAGGCGGGCTTCAACAATCAGAATGATGTGGTCGCCGGTATTATTGTCATGCGGAAAGGAGAAAATCCTGTCGAGGTTTTGAAACTGGTTAAAGATAAAATAGAAGAACTGAATACCAAGATTTTACCTAAAGACACGAAGATAATCACCGTTTACAACCGGGAAAATTTAATGGATTTCACCACGAAAACCATTATGCATAACCTGATCGAAGGAATTATTTTCGTTACGGTAATCGTATTTCTTTTCATGGCAGATTGGCGTACGACTTTTATTGTGTCGATTATTATCCCGCTGTCGTTGCTGTTTGCTTTTCTGTGTTTAAAGATCGCGGGAATGAGTGCGAATCTGCTGTCGTTAGGCGCTGTAGATTTCGGGATCATCATTGATGGTGCCGTCGTCATGGTCGAAGGGATTTTCGTAATGCTGGATCATAAAGCCAAAAAATACGGCATGGAACGATTCAATAAACTGGCAAAGGGCGGTTGGATTAAAACCACAGGAATCGGTCTGGGGAAGGCGATTTTCTTTTCAAAATTAATTATTATCACCTCTCTTATTCCCATATTCGCTTTTCAAAAAGTGGAAGGAAAAATGTTCTCGCCTTTGGCTTTTACGTTGGGATTTGCATTGCTGGGTGCACTGCTGTTGACACTTACCCTGGTGCCTGTTCTTTCTCATTTGTTGTTGAATAAAAATGTGCGCGAAAAGAAAAATATTTTTGTAGCGTTTTGGGAACGGATTGTCGGAAAAGGTCTGGCTTTTACTTTTAGAAATAAAAAGATGAGTTTATTGGTTTCTGTGGCGTTTCTGGCAGTAACACTTTTTTCAGCACGGTTTTTAGGAACAGAATTCCTGCCGCCATTAAATGAAGGTGCCCTTTGGGTAACTGCAGAAATGCCGATGAGCATCAGTTTAAAAGAATCTTTGAAAAAAACAGAACAGCTTAAAAATACGCTGAGAAGTTTCCCTGAGGTAACAGATGTATTGTCGCAAACCGGCCGTAGTAATGATGGTACCGATCCTAATGGTTTTGGTTTTGCTCAGTTTTCGGTAAGCCTTAAACCAAAAGAAAAATGGACCAGAAAAATTACAATGGACGGTCTTATTGAAGAAATGGATGGAAAATTAAAGCAATACCAAGGAATCACCTATAATTACTCGCAACCGATTTCCGATAACGTGGCAGAAGCTGTTGCCGGTTTCAAAGCCGAAAACGGAGTGAAGATCTATGGTGACAATTTGAATACTTTGGACAAATATGCCAAACAGGTCTATGATATTTTAAAAGAGGTAGACGGCGTGAAAGAGCCGGGAATCATCAAAAATATTGGTCAGCCAGAACTGAGCGTTGTGCTGGACCGGAACAAAATGGCACAATACGGCGTGTCGCTCTCTGATGCACAATCTGTTTTGGAAACGGCATTTGGTGGAAAAACAGCTTCCGAACTTTTTGATGGTGAACGGAAATTCGATATCCGGATCCGGTATGCTGAAGAATACAGAAAAGATGAAAATGATCTTGCGCTACTGATGGTTCCCACTCAGGAAGGATCGCTGATTCCACTGAAAGAGATCGCCGAGATTCATCAGGATGATGGTGCGGCATTTATTTACCGCGATAATATTCAAAGATATATTGGAGTGAAGTTTTCGATCCGGGATCGGGATTTGGGTAGCACTATTGCTGATGCACAGAAAAAAGTAAATCAAATTAAACTACCACAAGGGTATTCAATCGGCTGGACCGGGCAATTTGAAAATCAGGAAAGGGCAACCAAGCGTTTAGCACAGGTAGTACCGATTAGTTTAGTTATGATTTTCTTCCTTTTGTTTATTTTATTTGGAAATTTAAAGGATTCTTTATTGGTTTTGGCGAATGTACCTTTTGCATTAATCGGTGGAATTATCGCCTTGCACATGACGGGGATGAACTTTGGGATTTCCGCCGGAGTAGGTTTTATCGCTCTTTTTGGCATCTGTATTCAGAACGGAGTGATTCTTCTTTCAGAATTCCACCAGAATATTAAAACGGGAATGGATGTCGCTTCCGGAATTTTAGAAGGGGTAAAGGTAAGAACCAGACCGGTGGTTATGACAGCGATGATGGCGTCGGTAGGGCTTCTGCCTGCTGCACTTTCCACTGGAATTGGGTCAGAATCCCAAAAACCACTGGCGATTGTGATCATTGGCGGATTGGTTACAGCGACGGTTCTCACCTTAATGGTTTTCCCGATCATCTTCTGGATTTTCAATAAAACTAAAAAATCAGATCAATTTTATCAGAATTAAAAATTTAACATAAATTTAATTCGCAATTTTACGAATGATGTTTTTGGAAGAAAGCGAAGGTGATAAGGGGATTAAGAGTGTTTAAGAATTGTCGGACTTTATTAAAATCGGTCTGAAAAGAAAAATGTTTTTATAAAATTAATTTATAGATTTTCTCACATAAATATTTTTCCGTAAATTTGCACTCCGGTATTTCGCTTATATACAAAATGGTGTAAATCAATATTTTTGAATGTTCAACTTTTTTTTCTTAAAAAGGTTTTCAATATTCAAAAAATGACTATATTTGCGCACCGAAAAAATGAATAATTAATTAAATAAATATTTAAATCATGGCAAAGGAAACGTTTAATCGTAACAAACCACACTTGAACATTGGTACCATCGGTCACGTAGACCATGGTAAAACTACACTTACTGCAGCAATCAGTAAAGTATTATCTGACAAAGGATTCGGAACAGCTAGAGATTTCTCTACTATTGATTCTGCACCAGAAGAAAAAGAAAGAGGTATTACAATTAATACTTCACACATTGAATATGAAACTGCAAACAGACATTACGCTCACGTAGACTGTCCAGGTCACGCCGATTATGTAAAAAACATGGTTACCGGTGCTGCTCAGATGGATGGAGCTATTTTAGTAGTAGCTGCTACAGACGGACCAATGCCTCAAACAAGAGAGCACATCCTTCTTTGTCGTCAGGTAAATGTACCTAATGTACTTGTTTTTATGAACAAAGTAGATATGGTAGATGATGCTGAGTTATTAGAATTAGTAGAAATGGAAGTAAGAGATCTTCTTTCTTCTTATGAATATGATGGAGATAACGCTCCGGTAATTCAAGGATCTGCTTTAGGTGGATTGAATGGTGATGCTAAATGGGTAGCAAAAATCGAAGAATTGATGGATGCTGTTGATTCTTGGATCGAACTTCCTACCAGAGATGTTGACAAAACATTCTTGATGCCAATTGAAGACGTTTTCTCTATTACAGGTAGAGGTACTGTTGCAACTGGTAGAATCGAAGCTGGTGTAATTAACACTGGAGATCCAGTAGATATCGTAGGTATGGGTGATGAGAAGTTAACTTCTACTATTACCGGTGTTGAGATGTTTAGAAAAATCTTGGACAGAGGTGAAGCTGGTGATAACGTAGGTCTATTGTTGAGAGGTATTGAAAAAACCGACATCAAAAGAGGTATGGTAATCGCTAAGAAAGATTCAGTGAAGCCACACAAACACTTCAAAGCTGAGGTTTATATCCTTTCTAAAGAAGAAGGTGGTCGTCACACTCCGTTCCACAACAAATACCGTCCACAGTTCTATGTAAGAACTACAGACGTTACAGGTGAGATTTTCTTACCAGAAGGTGTAGAAATGGTAATGCCAGGAGATAACGTAACGATTACTGTAGAATTGTTGCAGCCAATCGCTCTTAACGTAGGTCTTAGATTTGCGATCAGAGAAGGAGGTAGAACAGTTGGTGCTGGTCAGGTAACTGAAATCACTGATTAATTTCTGAAAATATAATAAAGGTTCCGTAGGGAAACTTACGGAACCTTTTTTAATCTACGGGCATCGTCCAATGGTAGGATACCGGTCTCCAAAACCGTTGATCAGGGTTCGAGTCCTTGTGCCCGTGCAAATAAAAGATAATGAGTTTAGTAGATTTTATTAAAGGTTCTTATACCGAATTCAAAGACAAAGTAGAGTGGCCAAAGTGGCCAGAGTTGCAGTCATCTACCATAGTGGTAACTATTGGTACCGTGTTATTGGCTATTTTTACTTTTGGTGTAGATTCATTGTTCAGTAAATCTATTGCGAATATGATATCGCTCTTTATCAATCTGTTCAATTAAAATTATTTTCCCAAAATGAGTGACTTGAAGTGGTATGTTCTGAAATCCATCAGTGGACAGGAAAATAAGGTGAAAGCCTATATTGAGAACGAAATGAAGCATTATGGCCTTGAGGATTTTGTAACTCAAGTAGTCATTCCTATGGAAAAAGTAATCCAGATCAGAAATGGTAAAAAGGTACCCAAAGAAAAACCTTATTACCCGGGATACTTAATGGTAGAAGCTAATCTGGTAGGAGAAGTTCCTCACATTATCAAAAATATCCCAGGAGTAATTTCTTTTTTGAGTTCCACCAAAGGTGGTGATCCTGTACCAATGCGTAAATCAGAAGTGAACAGAATGCTTGGCAGAATGGATGAGCTTTCGGAGTTCGCAGTTGAAACAGCAATTCCTTTCGTAGTAGGTGAAAACGTAAAAGTAATCGATGGACCTTTCAATGGTTTCAATGGTACGGTAGAAAAACTACACGAAGACAAAAAGAAAATAGAAGTTTCAGTAATGATTTTCGGAAGAAAAACTCCAATGGAACTAAGCTTTATGCAAGTGGAAAAAGTATAATAAATTTACACATAGATTATAGAAAGAACCAATTTGATTGGTTCTTTTTTTATTTAATTCAAATTATCATTAAAAATCAATGTTTTACACTTGTGTAATTAAAAATTATTCTTAATTTTGCAATCCGAAATGTAGAGTTGTGTTTTTATATTACTTCTTTACAGATTTATAAATGCTTCCACATTCATAAATTATTTAATTTTTTAAAAAATCAAAATGGCTAAAAAAGTCTTTAAAATGGTGAAGCTCCAAGTAAAAGGAGGAGCAGCTAATCCATCTCCACCAGTAGGTCCAGCCTTGGGTTCTGCCGGGGTGAACATTATGGAGTTTTGTAAGCAATTTAACGGAAGAACTCAAGACAAACCGGGACAAGTTTTACCTGTAGTAATTACAGTATTCGAAGACAAATCATTTGAATTCGTTATTAAAACTCCACCAGTTGCAATCCAACTTTTAGAAGCTTCAAAGCAGAAAAAAGGTTCAGGAGAGCCAAACAGACTTAAAATAGGTGCTGTTTCTTGGGATCAAGTTGGTAAAATTGCTGCGGATAAAATGGTAGATCTTAACTGCTTTACTATTGATGGTGCCCTTACAATGGTTGCCGGAACTGCAAGATCTATGGGATTGAGAGTAACAGGAACTAAACCAACTAACGCTTAAAACTTATAGAAATGGCAAAATTGACAAAAAAGCAAAAAGAAGCTTTAAGCAAAATAGAAAAAAATAAAATTTACTCCCTTGACGAAGCATCTGCTTTGGTGAAAGAAGTAAACTTTGCAAAATTTGACGCATCTGTAGATATCGCAGTTCGTTTGGGAGTTGATCCTAGAAAAGCGAACCAAATGGTAAGAGGAGTAGTTTCTCTTCCACACGGTACCGGTAAAGATGTGAAAGTATTGGCTTTGGTAACACCCGATAAAGAAGCAGAAGCAAGAGAAGCTGGTGCTGATTATGTAGGTCTTGATGAGTATTTACAGAAAATAAAAGACGGTTGGACAGATGTTGACGTTATCGTTACCATGCCAGCTGTTATGGGTAAATTAGGTCCGTTGGGTAGAATTTTAGGTCCAAGAGGTCTAATGCCAAATCCAAAATCAGGAACGGTAACCATGGAAATCGGTAAAGCGGTATCAGAAGTAAAATCAGGTAAAATTGATTTTAAAGTTGACAAATACGGTATTATCCATGCAGGAATTGGTAAAGTATCTTTCGATGCTGGTCAAATCAGAGAAAATGCTTCTGAATTAATTCAGACTTTACTTAAATTGAAACCAACTGCGTCAAAAGGTGTTTATGTGAAAAGCATTTACTTGTCTTCTACCATGAGTCCGGGTATTGCAATTGATACTAAATCTGTAAACTAAAATCTGTAAGACAATGACAAAAGAAGATAAAGTATTAGTAATACAAGAATTAAAAGAAGTGTTACAAGACGCGAAAGTTGTTTATGTAGCAAGTCTAGAAGGAATGAATGCTGCTGCGACTTCAGATTTTAGAAGACAGGCGTTCAAACAAAATATCACTGTAAAAGTTGTAAAAAACACTTTACTACAAAAAGCACTGGAGCAAATCGAAGGAGTAGATTACTCTGAAATGTTCCCTACTTTCAAAGGAAATTCAGCGTTGATGATTTCTGAAACAGCAAATGCTCCGGCAAAGTTGATTCAAGGATTCAGAAAAAAAGCAGAAGTTCCAGCATTGAAATCTGCTTATTTACAAGAAACCTTCTATGTTGGTGACGAAAACTTGGCTACACTAGTAAGCATCAAGTCTAGAGAAGAAATGATCGGTGAAATCATCACATTACTTCAGTCTCCACTTAGAAATGTACTTTCTGCACTTCAAAATAAAGATGAAGCAAACGGAAACGCTGAAGAAGCTGCTCCAGCTGCAGAAGAAACCCCAGCTGAAGAAGCTGCTCCAGAAGCAGGCGCTGAAGCAACCGATGCACCTGGTGCAGAGTAATCAGACTCAAAAAAAAATCAAATAAATCGTTCAACAATTAAAACATTATTAAAATGTCAGATTTAAAAAACTTAGCGGAAACGCTTGTAAACTTAACCGTTAAAGACGTAAATGAATTAGCTACTATCCTTAAAGATGAGTACGGAATCGAACCAGCTGCTGTAGCTGTAGCTGCTGTTGCAGGTGCAGGTGAAGCTGTTGAAGAAAAAACAGAATTCGACGTAATCCTTAAAGCTGCAGGTGCTTCTAAATTAGCAGTTGTAAAATTAGTTAAAGATTTAACTGGTGCAGGTCTTAAAGAAGCTAAAGATATGGTAGATTCAGCTCCGACTGCAATCAAAGAAGGTATCTCTAAAGACGAAGCTGAAGCTTTGAAAAAACAATTAGAAGAAGCTGGTGCTGAAGTAGAATTGAAATAATTCTTCATCAACCTTATAATAAAGCCGTTTCCTTTTGGAAGCGGCTTTTTTGATGACTTGTTTTTACAAAGCTCACGGAGAATGTATTCTTGGATAGATGGTCCGGTTTTTTAGAACAGTTTAAAAATGTTTTTAGCGCTGGGTTTCGCTCCTTGTTTTTCATATTATATAAATAATATTAATTAAAGTATATCGGTATTATTATGGCTGCTATTTAATACTAATTAACATATAATAAATGTTTTTAATTCTTTATTTAATTATTTTTTAAAAATAATCCTGTTGTGAAATTGTTTGATTAAAAAGGGTGTTTTAACCCATTGTTTTGAATTTGGTGCTTATTGTTTGGGTTTATTGTATTGTATTATCTGTTTTGTTGTAATTTTGCAAAAGAATAATTCGATGAAAATTATTCTAAAAAAACACAAAACACAAATACAGCTTGAAAGAAAATTTATTCTTTAGAGCAACACGACCAATATTTCATAAAGTGGAATCTTATTCTGTCTTTTGTTTATTGATGATGTTGCCTCTTTTGACTATGCCTCTATTTTTTGGTGCAGCCGCATTAAAAGTTAATATTCCGCAGCAAAACCAACCGGGGATTATTTACGTAGGTGAAAATGCTTTTATTTATGGAATAGAAGAATCCACGAACGCGAGAATTGTAAAGATAGAATCTCCTTTGGAACATAAAAGTTCTAAGAAGGTGGTAGAGGTAAAAATCAAAAATCGGAGCGCAATCTCTAAAAAGAACGATAAAACTGAAATTAAAGATCTTCCGAAATCAGCAAAATCCAAATTTGCCTTTAAAAATACAAGATCAGATGAAAGTTTTGGTGCCAGTGCTTTTTCCAATACCAAAAACTCAGTAATCACGCCTGTTTTTATTTCAGAAAATGTAGTTTCGTGTTTCTATACAAAACTCAATATCCCTTTATTTATTTATTTAATGAATATTTATACTGCAGATTTTTCTAAAACTGCAGCGCTTTCGCAATTTTTATTTTCCAGACCTCCCCCTCGTTGTTGTTAAGAAACAATTTATTTTATTCTCAAATAAAATCATATCTGAAGGGCTGAGCTCTTTAGAGTGCGTTTTATTGGCTTCTATTTTAAACACATTAAACACAAATGTAATGAAAACAAAAATTTATTCATGGCAAAAAGCTGTACATATGTTTCGTATAGTAGCAGTTTTTGCCGCAATCCTTTGCAGTAGTTTGCTATTTGCAGACGGGTCAAGAGATCTTTATCCTAGTGGTGCCAGCGGTTTACGTGCGTATCTTCGATCAAGTAATTCGCCAACAGTCAACTGGCCTTTTCCGAATCAGGGTGTGCATTATGTCTATGCTAAGGTTGGTGAACGAATTACCATGGCATCCAGTGCGCAAGATTCTGGGGCAAACTCTCGAATTAGATTATATGCGCCCGATGGCAGTCAGTTGTTTGATAACGCTACTGTTGCAGGACAAATACCAAACAGAGCTGCGGAATTAGCGGGACCACAGTTGTCTGGTGGATCTGTATCGGGAAGATATACACCTATTTATTATCAGGTTCCTACGGGAAAAGAAGGTATATACCGTGTAGAACTTGTAGCGAGGGGAACGGGGGATCCTACTGCAACTTTTAATGCGGACGCTACGTGGACACAAGGTAGTGATGCTGGTATTATGGCATGGGATGTTTCTTTGATTAATGCGACGAATACTGCTTTTGTTCCTGGTAGAGTTTATACCAATGTATTGAATCTTTCTAATGGAACAACTAATATTGATACAAAGGGTTTCTATGGAAAGATTTATACACTTACTAAAGATGGGTACACTTATCGAGTAAATAATAATGGGAACAATGGTATTTATTTTACTTTTTTTGTAAATAACAACGGCTTTATTGATGCTACTACTCAGGATCCTGTTTATAAAAGTTTAAACGGATCTACAGCGGCTTTTTTAAGTGGTAAAGTACGTAATCCTAATAGTTCCGATACTTCAAAAAATATTACTCACAAAATGTTTTACGTCTTGCCAGGCAATGATCTGCCAACTTCATCTTCGGTGTCACTTCAGGGTACCACTACTTCCACAACGACATGGCTGAGAAAGGCAGTAACAACTCCGCATGTTACCAATGTTTCTGTTGTCGGAGTTGAAGGTGTTTCCGGACAGGTAAGCAAGAAAGGTGGTTACATAAAATTCGATGCAGATGTGCAGGGTAATTATACGATTACAATCGAAGGTACGGTTGCAAATCCAGGCTTTGTGACACGTGTGCTTACTGGATCTTCATCAGCGGGCGCTAATCAATTTCTTTGGGACGGTAAAGATGGGGCTGGGAATGCTTCACCTGTTGGGGCGTACCCGATTAAAATAACGGTCCGTTTACAGGGTGCAGAAGTCCACTTCCCTTATATCGATATGGAGTATAACCGCTTCGGAACTATTGTAGAACTTCTTGATCATACCCAGTTAAGTCAGATAGTTCCTGTGGTTTCAGTGGTTTCGGATATTGTTTATTGGAATGATGTTGATATTACTAATGCAACATCAAACGGTTCGAAACCGAGTCCCATAAACAACAGTCATTTGCCACCTGTAAATAGTACCGGAATAAGCAGTAATACGAACGGTCATAATTGGGGAGTCGGTGGGACTGGTGTTGCCGGCCAGTTTGGTGATGAAAAAGCTATTGATACGTGGACTTTCATTAAGGCTGAAGAAGTTACTGTTAATGCCAGTGTTATCGTTAAAAGTGCTGATTTAATGGTTACTTCCATTACCCCAGATAGAACAAATGCTTTGGAGGGAGAGCAGGTCGCTTATACTATAAAAGTGAAAAATGGTGGACCTGACAATGTGACGGGTGCTCCGTTCCTCTACAAAATACCCAATGGTTTATCTCCACAAAGTATTCTGTTTGTTGGAAATGGATGTGGTAGTGAGGGTTTAGCAATGAGTTACGATGCTGTTACCCATACTTATTCTTCAAAGCTTAATCTTCCAAATGGGTGCGAAATTACTTATGTTATCACGGTAACAGTTACCAATCAGGCTACGACAGGTAATCAGCAGGTAGAAGCTGCGATCTTGCGTACCAATGATGTTACTGATCCGGATGCTACAAACCCAGATATCACTGTTCTTCCTACAGATCCTTATTCCGAATGTGTTAATAACGGAATGGGTGGATCTTGTAACAATATTATGATTAATAATACTGTAATAGTGACACTTGCATGTTACAATAGTCCGGCAACTGGAATAGGGGTCGATAGCAGACATGGTATTACTTTGTTGCAGAGAGCGGGTGCAGACAATGGAAATTGGCCGATGATCAGAAAATCTGCTCATACGGTGTTGGAGTCCAACAGCAAAGGTTTTGTCATTACAAGAATGACAACAGCACAGGTAGGGGCAATTGTTTCTCCACAAGAAGGAATGATGGTTTATGATACCGATGCAAAATGTTTGAAGCTGTATGATGGTACTGCCTGGAGCTGTTTCAAAAATTCTGCCTGTCCTTAACCCGGTTAAATAGTGACGAAAATATGATATGAAATTTCAAATATTCAGTTTAATCATTTAAAATTTAAAGAAAATGAAAAATATATTCACAACAATATTGTTAACAGGATTGGGTTTTTTCCATGCGCAGGTCATTATTGGCGATGCGATTGGAACTGCCCCTGCCACCGGTAAAAATTCTGTACTATTAGAGTTTGCTGCCGGACAGAATAAAGGGATTATTTTGCCTTATGTAAGGGTGCTTCCTACTGGTGCGGCTCTTGTAGGAGGAGCGATGGTGTTGGATGCTACAGATGCGACAAAAGCAAGAGTCAGATTTTATAACGGAACTACCTGGCAGGATTTAAGTGGACAGGATGCTAATTTAACAACTCCTGTAAATTTCATGACTGCTCAACCTACAATAGCTAGCTCTCCGGAAGCGTCCACCGCCAAAGCGATTATTGGAGCGCAGTCAAGTTCCGCAGATGGCGTCTTGGTTTTGGAATCAACTACAAAAGCAATGATTTTGCCAACAGTTTCGGATGTTAATAATATCCCGAGTCCCTCGCCGGGAATGATCGTGTATGTTAATAAGGTTGGCGCCAAAAGACTTGCCGTTTTTAATGGCTCAAAATGGACTTTCTGGAAACCCTAAAAAACGAGCAGTCAATTGCTTAAGTCACTCCGTGGAGTGACTTTTTTATTTGTTGATTCCAGATATTATATGTAACTTTGCACTCAATTTTGGCGCATATAATTGTTTACTTGACTTTAAAATATTGAATATCAACTCTTTCATCGATTGAAAGGGATTTCGTGTTTATAGCTATGTCAAACAAAAGTTACCGCCAAAATTACAGTGAAAATATTTTGCACTACGTCGTGAAAAGATATACCGATGTTGCAGTTAGGTTTAGATAAAAGACTGATAGGTAATCGATCAGAGACTTATAATAAGAATTATTCGGATAACTGCGCCAAAGTTTTCTATATCATTTTCTTGTTGAATTTGTCGCTAATCACCAATCTTTCCGTTTTCGATTTTAGACCTGATATTTTGAAAACAAAATATTTTTTAACCCTCATTCTTTAATTTTTTTATGAGTAAATCTAAAGCAGTCGCTAAAACTCAGGCCAATGAAAGAATCAATTTCTCCGAAGCAAAAGGAAAAATTGTGACCCCTGACTTTTTGGACATTCAGATCCAATCTTTCAAAGAATTTTTCCAGTTGGATACCCTTCCGGAGCAGAGACTCAAAGAATCTTTGTACAAAACCTTTGAAGAGAACTTCCCAATTACCGATTCTAGAAACAATTTCGTTTTAGAATTTTTGGATTATTTGGTAGATTCACCCCGATACTCGAGAGACGAGTGTGTAGAAAGAGGTTTAACCTATTCGGTTCCTCTTAAAGCCAGACTAAAATTGTATTGTACCGACCCGGAACACGAAGATTTCCAAACCGTAGTACAGGACGTTTATTTAGGGCCAGTTCCTTATATGACGCCGTCTGGATCATTTATTATTAATGGCGCTGAGCGTGTTATCGTAACCCAGTTACACCGTTCACCAGGGGTTTTCTTTGGTCAAACGTATCACGCCAACGGAACCAAACTGTACTATTCCCGTATTATTCCTTTTAAAGGATCCTGGATGGAATTTACAACCGACATTAATAATGTAATGTTCGCGTATATCGACCGTAAGAAAAAATTACCGTTAACAACTTTGTTAAGAGCCATCGGATACGAATCCGATAAAGACATCTTACAGATTTTCGACCTTGCCGAAGAAGTGAAAGTTTCTAAAGCAGCTTTGAAAAAAGTAGAAGGAAGAGTTCTTGCAGCGAGAGTTTTGAACACCTGGTTCGAAGATTTCGTTGATGAGGATACCGGTGAAGTCGTTTCTATCGAAAGAAATGAAATCATCCTTGATAGAGAAACCGTTCTTGAAAAAGAACATGTTGAAATGATTATCGATTCCGGTGTAAAATCAATCTTGATTCACAAGGAAAATGCTAATGAATTCTCTATCATCCAGAACACCTTACAAAAAGACCCTACCAACTCCGAAAAAGAAGCGGTAGAGTATATTTACCGTCAGTTGCGTAATGCAGATCCGCCCGATGAAGAAACAGCACGTGGAATTATTGAAAAATTATTCTTCTCTGAGCAACGGTATTCATTAGGTGAAGTTGGCCGATACCGACTGAACAAAAAATTAGGATTAAATATTCCTGAAAAAACTGAAGTTTTAACCAAAGATGATATCATCGCGATCGTAAGACATTTGATCCAGTTGGTAAATTCTAAAGCGGAAGTTGATGATATTGACCACTTGTCAAACAGAAGAATTAAAACTGTTGGTGAGCAATTATCAGGACAGTTCGGGGTAGGTCTTTCGAGAATCGCCAGAACAATCCGCGAGCGTATGAACGTTAGAGATAACGAAATCTTTACGCCAATTGATTTGGTTAATGCGAAAACTTTAACCTCAGTGATCAACTCGTTCTTCGGAACCAACCAGTTGTCTCAGTTCATGGACCAAACCAACCCGCTATCAGAAATCACGCACAAGCGTAGACTTTCTGCCCTGGGACCTGGTGGTTTATCAAGAGAGAGAGCAGGTTTCGAGGTACGTGACGTTCACCATACGCACTACGGTCGTATTTGTCCGATTGAAACTCCTGAGGGACCAAACATTGGTTTGATTTCTTCTTTAGGAATTTATGCAAAAATCAATACTTTAGGTTTCATCGAAACTCCATATAGAAAAGTAGAAAACGGTAAAGTTGATTTAAAAGGAACTCAGATTTATTTAAATGCTGAAGATGAAGAAGACAGAGTAATTGCTCAGGCAAATATCGAAATGAAGGACGACGGTACCATCCTTACAGACAGAGTTATCGCTCGTTTGGATGGTGATTATCCGGTAGTGGAGCCGCAGCAGGTAGATTTGATTGATGTTGCACCAAACCAGATTTCCGGTATTTCTGCTTCATTGATTCCTTTCCTGGAGCATGATGATGCGAATAGAGCATTGATGGGATCGAATATGATGCGTCAGGCAGTTCCATTATTGAAACCGGAAGCACCAATCGTAGGTACAGGTTTAGAAAAACAGGTAGCGAGTGACTCCAGAGTCTTGATTAATGCTGAAGGAACTGGAATCGTAGAATATGTTGATGCTGATAAAATCACCATTAAATATGATAGAACGGATGACCAAAACTTGGTTTCATTCGATTCAGGGACAAAAACTTATAAATTAACCAAATTCCGTAAAACCAACCAGAGTACGACGATTACTTTGAGACCAAACGTAAGAGTAGGTGACAAAGTTGAAAAAGGTCAGGTTCTTTGCGACGGTTATGCAACTGAAAACGGTGAATTGGCAATCGGTAGAAACCTTACTGTAGCATTTATGCCATGGAAAGGGTACAACTTTGAGGATGCGATCGTAATTAATGAAAAAGTAGTTCGTGAGGACTGGTTTACTTCAATTCACGTTGATGAATATACACTGGAAGTTCGTGATACCAAATTAGGTATGGAGGAATTGACCGCAGATATTCCTAACGTTTCAGAAGAAGCAACCAAAGATTTGGACGAAAACGGTATGATCAGAATCGGTGCTGATGTGAAGCCTGGTGATATCATGATTGGTAAGATTACGCCAAAAGGGGAATCTGATCCAACGCCGGAAGAGAAATTATTGAGAGCAATTTTCGGTGACAAAGCCGGAGATGTAAAAGATGCTTCGTTAAAAGCAGATTCTTCATTAAGAGGAGTTGTAATTAACAAGAAATTATTCTCAAGAAATATCAAAGACAAAAAGAAAAGATCCGAAGAGAAATTGAAACTTGAAGAAATCGAAAACACGTACAAAGCGAAATTCGACGAATTAAGAGGAACACTTCTTGAAAAATTAGGAACTTTAGTAAACGGTAAAACTTCTCAGGGAGTGAATAACGACCTGGCTGAAGAAATCATCGGAAAAGGAGTGAAGTTTACAACGAAACTTCTTCAGTCTGTTGAAGATTATGTAAATGTAAGCGGTGCTGACTGGACTGTTGACGCTGAACGTAATGAACTGGTTAAACAGTTAATTCATAACTACAAAATCAAATACAACGATCTGAACGGTGTTAAAAACCGTGAGAAATTTGCAATCTCAATCGGAGACGAACTTCCTGCAGGTATCATCAAATTGGCGAAAGTATACGTTGCTAAAAAACGTAAACTGAACGTAGGTGATAAAATGGCGGGACGTCACGGTAACAAAGGGATTGTATCAAGAATCGTTCGTGAAGAAGACATGCCGTTCTTAGAAGACGGAACTCCGGTAGATATCGTATTGAATCCACTTGGTGTACCTTCCCGTATGAACATCGGTCAGATTTACGAAACCGTTCTAGGTTGGGCTGGACAAAAATTAGGGTTGAAATTTGCAACTCCAATTTTCGACGGTGCAAGTTTAGAGCAGATTACAGAATATACCGAGCAGGCAGGTTTACCAAAATACGGCAGTACTTATCTATATGACGGTGGAACAGGTGAAAGATTCGCGCAGCCAGCAACGGTTGGGATCATTTACATGTTGAAACTGGGCCACATGGTAGATGACAAAATGCACGCACGTTCAATCGGACCTTATTCATTGATTACGCAGCAGCCGTTAGGAGGTAAAGCGCAGTTTGGTGGACAGAGATTCGGAGAGATGGAGGTTTGGGCATTGGAGGCATTTGGTGCTTCAAATATCCTGAGAGAAATCTTGACCGTGAAGTCAGATGATGTGATTGGTAGAGCAAAAACTTACGAAGCGATTGCGAAAGGAGAAGCAATGCCTGAACCAGGTATTCCGGAATCTTTCAACGTATTGCTTCATGAGTTGAAAGGTCTTGGTCTTGATGTAAGACTGGAAGAATAGAATAGAGACTTTTAGACGTGAGATTAGAGATTTTAATTGCTCTACTCGCCGCTCTCTCAATCTTTTAATCTAAATTTAAACAAATGTCAAACAAAAATAAAACAAGTAATTTTAGTAAAATTACAATTGGTCTTTCTTCACCGGAATCTATTTTACAGGATTCAAGAGGTGAAGTTTTAAAGCCCGAAACAATTAACTACCGTACGCACAAGCCGGAAAGAGATGGTCTTTTCTGCGAAAAAATCTTCGGTCCTGTTAAGGATTACGAATGTGCCTGTGGGAAATACAAAAGAATCCGATACAAAGGAATCGTTTGTGACCGTTGTGGTGTAGAGGTTACTGAGAAAAAAGTACGTAGAGAAAGAATCGGGCATATCGGCCTGGTTGTTCCTGTGGCTCATATCTGGTACTTCCGTTCTTTACCGAATAAAATCGGGTATCTTTTAGGATTGCCGTCTAAGAAATTAGACATGATCATCTATTATGAAAGATATGTTGTCATTCAGCAAGGTATGGCTAAAAGAGCCGATGGTGCTGACTTCGATGATAAAGAATTCTTAACAGAAGAAGAATATCTGGATGTTCTGGAAACTCTTCCTGCGGACAATCAATATCTTGATGATGCTGATCCAAACAAATTCATCGCGAAGATGGGTGCGGAAGCAGTGGAGCAGCTATTGAGCAGAATCGATCTTGATACCTTATCATTCGACCTGCGTCACAAAGCGCACAACGAATCTTCAAAACAAAGAAGAACAGAAGCATTAAAAAGACTGAACGTTGTAGAAGCGATCAGAGGAGCAAATACCAGAATGGTTAACCGTCCGGAATGGATGATTATGAGAGTGCTTCCTGTAATTCCACCAGAATTGAGACCTTTGGTTCCATTGGATGGTGGTCGTTTTGCGACTTCGGATTTAAATGACCTTTACAGAAGAGTAATCATTAGAAATAACCGTTTAAAAAGACTTTTGGAAATTAAAGCTCCGGAAGTAATCTTGAGAAACGAAAAAAGAATGTTGCAGGAATCTGTAGATTCATTATTCGATAACACCAGAAAATCTTCTGCAGTAAAATCGGAATCCAACAGACCATTGAAATCACTTTCTGATTCATTGAAAGGTAAACAGGGTCGTTTCCGTCAAAACTTACTGGGAAAACGTGTGGATTATTCTGCCCGTTCCGTAATCGTCGTTGGACCAAACCTGAAACTTCACGAATGCGGTATTCCAAAAGATATGGCAGCGGAATTGTACAAACCGTTCATCATCAGAAAACTGATTGAAAGAGGAATTGTAAAAACCGTAAAATCGGCGAAAAGAATCATTGATAGAAAAGAGCCAGTTGTTTATGACATCCTGGAAGGAATCATCAAAGGTCACCCGGTTCTTTTGAACAGAGCGCCTACTCTTCACAGATTGGGTATCCAGGCATTCCAGCCGAAAATGATCGAAGGAAAAGCAATCCAGCTTCACCCATTGTGTACCACTGCATTTAATGCGGATTTTGATGGTGACCAGATGGCGGTGCATTTACCTTTAGGTCCTGAGGCAATCTTAGAAGCACAACTTCTGATGTTAGGTTCTCAGAATATCTTGAACCCTGCAAACGGTTCTCCAATTACGGTACCTTCTCAGGATATGGTTTTGGGTCTGTATTATATGACCAAAGAATTATCCTCAACGGATGACATGAAAGTACTGGGTGAAGGCCTGGCTTTCTATTCTCCACAAGAAGTAGAAATTGCTTATGCAGAAGGAAAAGTTTCCCTGAATGCAAAAGTAAGATGTAGAGTTCCTGTAAAAGAAGAAGGTGAATTGGTAACCCGATTGGTAGAAACAACTGCCGGTAGAGTATTATTCAACCAGATTGTTCCTGAAGGGGTAGGATTTGTTAACGAACTTTTAACCAAGAAATCATTGAGAAATGTTATTGGTAGAATTTTAGCGGATACAGATTTCCCTACCACCGTAGACTTCTTAGATGATATGAAAGACTTAGGTTATTCCCACGCATTCCGCGGAGGATTATCCTTTAGTTTAGGTGATATCGTAATTCCTGTTGAAAAGAAAGACATGATTGCAACGGCTGTAGAAACAGTAGATGAAATCAAGGCTAACTATAACATGGGATTGATTACCGATACAGAGCGTTATAACCAGGTAATTGATGTTTGGACGAACACCAACGCAGGATTAACTGAGATGATTATGAGCAGAATGAAAACCGATCAAGGTGGATTCAACTCTGTTTATATGATGCTTGATTCTGGAGCAAGGGGTTCCAAAGAGCAGATCCGTCAGCTTTCAGGAATGAGGGGATTGATGGCAAAACCACAAAAAGCCGGTTCATCTGGAGCAGAGATTATTGAAAACCCGATTGTAGCCAACTTTAAAGAAGGTCTTTCAATTTTAGAATACTTTATCTCTACTCACGGTGCCCGTAAAGGTCTTGCGGATACCGCACTGAAAACTGCCGATGCTGGTTATTTGACCAGAAGATTGGTAGACGTTGCACAAGATGTAATCATTACTGAAAACGACTGTGGAACTTTAAGAGGAACAGAAATTACTCCACTTAAGAAAAATGACGAAATCGTTGAACGTATTTCTGAAAGAGTTTTAGGTAGAGTTTCTTTACACAACGTTTATGATCCGGAAACCGATGAAATCGTCGTAGAAGCTGATCAACTGATCAATGAAGCTTACGCGAAAAAAATCGAAGCAGCGGGAATTGACAGTGTAGAAGTTCGTTCTCCATTAACTTGTGAAGCGAAAAAAGGAATCTGTGCAGCATGTTACGGTCGTAACTTAGCAACAGGTAAACCTATTCACATGGGTGAAGCGGTAGGAGTTATCGCAGCACAATCCATCGGTGAGCCAGGAACTCAGTTAACATTGAGAACCTTCCACCAAGGGGGAACTGCAGGAAATATCTCAGAAAACCCTTCTATCGTTGCAAGACGTGATGGTATCGTGGAAATGGACGAAATTAGAACCGTTACTTCTGAAAACGAAGCCGGTAAAAAAGCAGAAATCGTAGTTTCCCGTTCAACAGAATTCCGTTTGGTAGCAGACAATGCTGCAAGAACGCCGTTGATGGTTGCCAATATTCCTTATGGATCTGAATTGGCGGTGAAACCGGGAGATAAAGTACTAAAAGGAGACTTAATCTGTAAGTGGGATCCGTATAATGCGGTAATCATCGCTGAATCTGCAGGTAAGATCGAATATGAAGATATTATTCAGGGTATTTCATTCTCACTGGAGATTGATGAGCAGACCGGTTTCGAAGAGAAAGTAATTTCTGAATCCAGAAACAAGAAAGCCGTACCAACCCTGAAAGTTGTGGATTCTAAAGGAGTTGAGCAAAAAGCATACAACTTACCGGTAGGAGCACACATCATGGTCAACGATGGTGAGAAAATTAAGGCCGGTAAAGTAATGATCAAGATTCCAAGAAAATCTGCTAAATCAGGAGATATTACAGGGGGTCTACCGAGAGTTACCGAATTGTTCGAAGCGAGAAATCCTTCAAACCCTGCGGTAGTTACGGAAATCGACGGAGTGGTATCTTACGGTAAAATCAAAAGAGGTAACCGTGAGTTGATCGTAGAAGCAAAAACCGGTGAAATCACTAAATATTTAGTGAAATTATCCAACCAGATTTTGGTTCAGGAAAATGACTTCGTAAGAGCTGGATCACCATTATCAAATGGATCTACCACACCGGATGACATCTTGAAAATTAAAGGGCCAACTGCCGTACAGGAATATTTGGTGAATGAAATTCAGGAAGTTTACCGTCTGCAAGGGGTGAAAATCGATGATAAACACTTTGAAATTATTGTGCGTCAGATGATGACCAAAGTTTCAATTGTTGATGGTGGAGATACTCAGTTCTTAGAAGGTGCACTGGAACATAAAGGTGATTTCTTAGAAGAAAACAACCGCGTGTTCGGTCTTAAAGTAGTTGTGGAAGCCGGTGATTCGAAAGAATTCAAACCAGGTCAAATGATTACCACCAAAGAATTAAGAGATGAGAACTCTAAACTGAGACGCGAGGATCTGGCTTTAGTAGAAGTTCGTGACGCACTTCCAGCAACCGCAACACCGGTATTGCAGGGAATTACAAGAGCGGCGCTACAAACCAAATCATTCATGTCTGCAGCCTCTTTCCAGGAAACAACGAAAGTATTGAACGAAGCGGCAGTTTCAGGAAAAGTAGATTACCTGAGCGGTCTGAAAGAAAACGTAATTGTAGGACACAGAATTCCTGCAGGTACCGGTCTGAAAGACTACCAAAACGTGATCGTGGGTTCTAAAAAAGAATTCGAAGACATTAATTAAGACGGATAGATAATAGATGGATAGATAATAGACAGATAGATCATAATATGTTTCTATCGTCTATTAGTCTATCATCCAAAAGTCTATTATCTAAAAGTCTACCATCTAAAAATAAAATTTAAAATATTAAAAAAAATGGACAACAATCAAAATCAAAACCAAGATCCAAACAACATCAACATTCAGTTAAACGAAATGGTTGCGGCTGGCGTTTACTGTAACTTAGCTTTAGTAAATCATTCTCCATCAGAATTCGTAGTAGATTTCATCCAAATGATGCCAGGAGTTCAGCAGGCTAATGTAAGATCAAGAGTAATCTTGGCTCCGTTACACGCAAAAAGAGTAATGGCTGCATTGCAACAAAACATCAATAACTACGAACAACAATTCGGCGAAATCAAAGAAATTGAGCCGTTCGTATTAGGAGGAAACAACGTACAGGCATAAAATTTTCTATTTTGGCAAAGTTCCAAACTTTGCCAAAGTTTTTCAAAATAGAAATCCCGGTTCATTCAGTTGAATCGGGATTTTTTTGTTTAACAGATTAATGAGAAGCATCAAAATCTTCGCTTCCCAGACCACCGGTCGCGCTGTCCGCTGTATCTTTCTTATCTCGTCTGAGGACGAGCCAAGAAAGGATGCCGCTCCCATCGCGGCTAGGTTGAAGGGATGTTTCTATCTTCAAAGAAATACGCAATCGTTGAAAATTTGTGCATTCGCAGCTTTTCCTGAAAACAATAAATTCTTACCGAATTTTGCCAAACCTTCCGGAAATTCCTATCTTCCTCAAAAACATTACCTCTTTCCAATGCAAAAATCAATCTTCCTTCTCTTCTTTATTTTCTTCGGAACCTTAACTATTCCAGCATCTTTTCAATATTCACCCCAAACCGACCAACTTATTCTAAAAGTAAAAGTAATCGGTGTAAAAGACGGCGATACGGTTGAGGTTTTGTATTACCAACTTCCCATGGTCATTCGGCTCGAGCATATCGATGCGCCGGAAAAGAAACAGGCGTTCGGGACTGTTTCAAAACAGAAACTTTCAGAATTGTGTTTCGGGAAAAATGTGACCCTCATCAGCAAAGGAAAAAAAGGAAACTATGATGGACGCGGCCGTATGATCGCCGAGATTTACGTGAACGATAAAATCTGCGCCAACAAAGAAATGGTGAAGTCAGGTTTGGCCTGGCACTATAAAAAATATTCAAAAAGTGGGGAATATGCGCAGTTGGAAAATATGGCAAGAAAAAATAGAGTAGGCCTTTGGGCAGATAAAAGTGTAACAGCTCCCTGGGATTTCAGAAAATAGTTTATCAATAAATTAATCTAATTGGAATTTTTCTTTTCCACCCCGTGAGCAACAACTTTTGCCACCTTTTGAAGACTTTTTAAAATCAAACTTTTGCGCCTTTTGCGGTTTGAAAAAATAAATATCAAAAAAGCGCACGTAACAATTTATAATGTGAACTTAAAAACGCAATATGTTCCATCTTTAAATTAAACTTTTGCGCCTTTTGTGGTTTAAAAAAATAAATATCAAAAGAGCGCAACGTAACAATTTATAATGTGAACTTAAAAACGCAATATGTTCCATCTTTAAATTAAACTTTTGCGCCTTTTGTGGTTTAAAAAAATAAATATCAAAAGAGCGCAACGTAACAATTTATAATGTGAACTTAAAAACGCAATATGTTCTATCTTTAAATTAAACTTTTGTGACTTTTGTGGTTTATAAAAAATTAGCCCTTAACTTTGTAAAAAATAAATCAATGGTGCAGATCAAATCCTTTTTTTTTAATCCGTTTTCACAGAATACCTATGTCGTTTTTAATGAAAATAAAGATGCTTACATTATCGATCCCGGAAATTTCTCCGATGAAGAAACCGCTGTTTTAGAAAAATTCATCTCCGACAATCAACTGAAAGTTCAGCATATTCTTTTAACGCATGCTCATATCGATCATGTTTTGGGTTTGCAGAAAGCATTTGACAAATACAAGGTTCCTGTCCTGATGCATCCAATTGAACAGGAAATTCTGGATCGCAATCCTATGGACGCAAACAGGTTTGGATTTTTCTTTAAACCCTTTGAAGGAAAAATTTCTTATGTCAAAGAAGACGAAATTCTCAGTTTAGGAAAAGATGAATTTAAAATTATTCATGTTCCCGGACACTCACCAGGAAGTATTGCTTTTTATAATAAAACTCAGAAATTCATGATTTCGGGAGATGTTTTATTTGAAGGAAGTATCGGCCGAACCGATTTGTACAAAGGCGATCACGACCAACTTATCAGCAATATCAAGTCGAAACTCTTTGTTCTTGATGCAGAAACAAAAGTGTACAGCGGCCACGGAAATCCCACCACGATTGGGTTTGAGAAAAATTACAGTCCTTATTTCTAAAAGTAAAAAGGTTAAAGTAAAAAGAGCCAAGTAATGCATGTCATACTTGGCTCTTTCTTCTTTTTACTTGGCTCTTTCTAAGCTTTCCACTTGATATTGCAACCCATACTTGGTTTCTGTATCTCTTCCTGAGGGGCGCCCGCCAGAAGATTTTCAAAAGCGATAATTAAATCTTCACCGGTAACTTCTTTTTGATTTCCCGGTCTGGAATCATCCATCTGTCCGCGGTAAATTAAATCTAATTTTTCATCAAAAAAGAAAAAATCCGGCGTGCAGGCTGCATCGTATGCTTTTGCAATCGCTTGACTTTCATCATATAAATACGGGAAATCAAATTTTCTTTCCACCTGAAATTCAACCATTTTTTCCGGGGAATCAGCTGGATATTTTTCTGCGTCGTTGGCATTGATAGCGATAAATTCAATTCCCTGTTCCTGATAATCTTCGTACAGTTCAGTTAATTTATCGATCACGTGAAGCACAAACGGACAATGGTTACACATGAAAAAAACGAGTGTTCCTTTCTCGCCTTTTAAATCTTCCAAAGACTGCATTTCGTTGCTTTGGGAAGGATTCGGAAGTTCAAAGAAAGGTGCTTTGGTTCCTAGTGCGAGCATATTTGAAGGTGTATTTGCCATGATGATTTGTTGATGAGTTAATGTGATAAAATGATGATACAAATATAATGATAAACTACGGCAAAGAAAGAAACAATGTTCAAATTAACAAATTATCGCATCACCGCATTTAAAATAGATAAGGATTCTTCCACCGGATTTTCAAAATTCACCCAGTTGATATTTTCTTCTTTCCGATACCAGGTCAGTTGGCGTTTTGCAAAGCGTCGGGAATTTTTCTTGATTTCTTCCAAAGCAAAATCCAAGGTCCAGGTTCCGTCGAAATAGTTGAAGAGTTCGGAATAGCCAACGGTCTGCAAGGCCAGGTTGTTTTTAAAAGGAATTAAAGATTCTGCTTCTTTTAATAATCCGTTTTCTACCATCAGATCTACGCGCTGATTTATTCTCTCATAAATGACTTCCCGCGGTGCCTGTAATCCGATTCTGATGACTTCAAAATCCCGTTGGTTCATTTGGGCAGAAATATTTTCGGTGTACGTTTTTCCCGTTTGCCAGATAATATCGATTGCCCTGAAAAGTCTTCTCGGATTGTCTTTATCTACTTTATCGAAATAGCCTGGATCCAGATTTTGTAAGATATTTTGCAGTTTTTCGATGCCGTCTTCTTCTAATAGCTGTTCCAGTTTTCGCTGGTTTTCTTCGTTGGCTTCGGGTAAATCGTGAAGTCCTTCGATGACGGCTTTTTCGTACATCATGCTTCCGCCAACCAAAACAACGACATTGTGTTTCTGAAAAAGTTCGCCGGTTTTTTGAATGGCGTCTTTCTCGAACTGTCCGATGGAATAATAATCCTGTACGGAAAGATTTCCAATAAAATGGTGGGGAACTTCGGCCAACTCTTCTTTTGAAGGCGTCGCAGTTCCGATATTCATTTCTTTGAAAAACTGTCGGGAATCACAGGAAATAATTTCGGTCCCGAAATGTTTGGCGATTTCGATGGCGAGTTTTGTTTTGCCGATGCCGGTTGTGCCGATAATAGAGATGAGTTTTTTCACACTGCAAATTTCCTGATTTTTTTTGAATAATAAATTTATAATCCTGAATTTAAAATCTGCAGCATTTGACTGTTTTTTCTCCCGCCGATTTTGCGGAGTGGTATTTGCGAAAAAACGTGAAGTACGTGCTTTTTTTATGAATTAAATTGGAAAATATAACATTAAGGTATTAAGGTAAATTAAGATTTTTGTAATGATTAATGATATCATACTGTGGTCTTAATGAATTCTTAATGCCTTAATTTTTAAAATAATTCCCTTTTGGTTGAAGCTTCTCTTACTGATTTCTGAAAATAATTTTGATTTTTCATCTTTTTTGTTTTTATAATAACAAACTGTCTGAAGTTTTAGCCCCGATGGAAGTGGAAATCCTTTTTTCGACGAAGGAGAAAAAAGATTGTAACGGACAGCGGGACTGGTTTTGTAAGAAGCGAAAATCTTGTTGCTCCTCATAAAAATAACCGTTCTTTTGCAAGAACGGTTACGTATTTAATTTTTAATATTATCCGATGACTTCGGCTTCCTCAATCATCGAATCGTCGGACTGTCGGGCGGCTTCCCAGGCGATGAACTTCTCAGCTTCTTTCACCAATAATGGAATAGCAAACGCAAGCAAAGCCAAATCATCAAAAACGCCGATAACCGGTATCCAGTCTGGGATAATGTCGATGGGGGAGATGAGGTAAAGCAGCACCAATCCCGGCAGAATGACGTCTTTGAAATGCGGTTTGTAACCTCCTTTTTTAGTTGCAGATTTTATCATCCGAATGATTACAGGAATTTTTGAAATAAATCCTTTATGTTTAAATGCTTCTTTGGCCAACTGAATTTTTGATACTTTCATTGTGTATTTTGATTTTTAAAACGCTATCTAATTCGCAAAATCCATACCACCATTTCGTAAATTTTGTTAAAATTACTGCGTGACATTATCGATGAAATCATTAGTTGACTTGGAGTTCCAGTCTTTGGATCCGTCTTCTTTCAGAAGAATTCGTCCGTTTTTATCCAGTAGAAAAGTGGTCGGGAAGACTTTTGGCAATACGTGACTGGTAATCGGGCTTTCGGCGATATAAACCGGTGCGGTATAATTATTTTTCTTCATAAAGGCGATCACATCCTCCTCTTTGTCCTGCATTGCAATCAGCACGAAATCGATTTTGTCTTTTCTGGCCAGATACAGTTTTTCGATGGTAGGCCATTCTTCGCGACACGGCGGGCACCAGGTTCCCCAGAAATTAAGCAGGATGAGCTTGTTGCCCTTCAAACTCTTAAGATTAGTGTCAGGAACATTGATTCCTTTAAGCTGGATGTCGTAATCTTGATCGTTTAAAGTGATTGCGTTTTCGATCGCTGCAATCGGGAAAAAAAGATCTTTCAGTTTTAATTTCACCGACGGAAAAAGGTAAAGCACCGCCAAAAAGGCCATAGCCAAAATAAAAAATGCGTTTTTCTTCAAAAATTTCATGCGTGGTTTTTATATTAAATATTACAGCAAAGATATAATTTCTTCAATTGCATCTTTGCCACGGTTTTTCGCATAATAAATCTGCAGGTCATTGTAGAAATCTTCTCTTGGATAAGTTTCCGGGTTTTCTTTGAATTTTTTCAGAAGGTCATTTCCGAATTGTGGCCTTGGCCCCCAATCTGCTTTTACAGAAAAATCATCATTCACGATAATTATTTTGGGAATCGACTGTGTTCCGTTGGTCAGGAATTGGTCGATCAGGGAGAGATCGGTATCTCTTAAGAAAATTCTCACCTCGATTCCGGCTGCCTCGAAAAATTTGGAAACCGCTGGCACAGTAGCGCTTGCGTCGCCACACCACGGTTCTGAAATAATTAAAATTTTACCGTTAAAGTTTTTCGGTTCTAATTGCTGAAGGTGTTCAGCATCAACTTTATAGGTCTTAACTGTGCGGTTGGTTCTTTGTAAACCTAACTCATAATACTCCTGGTATTCATCGTTTTTGTTGGGGTTGTTGTGGAAGCGCTCTTCTGCGATTTTCAGATACTCATCGAAAGTGATGGCGTTTTGCCAGTAATTTTTCATTCTTTTTTTTATTTATACAAATTTCAGTATTAAACTTTTATTATAAGGTGATCTAAATCACATTAAACAAATTTTAACGGTAAATTAACCCAGATAACTTAGATGATTTTAATTAGTTGTTAAATGAGGATAGAAATGGAGCTTTATTTTAAGTTTAACCATCTCCATATTTGCGGAGTTTATTGATCAGGAACAGATCCGCCAAAACGAATGCTGCCAGATTCTCCACAATAGGAACGGCTCTTGGTAAAACACAAGGGTCGTGTCTTCCTTTTCCTTCTACGGTAATTGGATTTCCATCGCTGTCAAAACTTTCTTGCGGACGTAAAATAGTCGCTATAGGTTTGAACGCGACGCGGAAATAAATGTCCATTCCATTGGAAATTCCACCTTGGATCCCGCCTGAGAGATTGGTTTTGGTGGTGAAATCTTCATTGAACAAATCGTTGTGTTCTTTGCCGGTCATCTTTGCACCGCAAAATCCACTTCCGTATTCGAATCCTTTGCAGGCATTGATATTGAGCATTGCTTTTGCCAGCTCTGCCTGAAGTTTTCCAAAAACAGGTTCACCGATTCCGATGGGTAAATTCTTGATCACGCACGTAATTGTGCCGCCGATGGTATTTCCTTCTTTTTTAATTTCCTTGATTTTAGCAATCATTTTTTCTGCAGTTTCTGTATCAGGGCAGCGAACGTCATTGGATTCGGTTTTAGAAAAATCTAAATCCTGATAAGGTTTTTCACAGAAAATGTCTCCGACAGAGGAAACATAAGCGTTGATCTTTACATTTTTTGGGAGAATCTGTTTAGCCATACTTCCGGCCACCACCCAATTGACGGTTTCACGGGCAGAAGATTTTCCGCCACCGCGATAATCCCGGATTCCGAATTTTTGGTCGTAGGTGAAATCGGCGTGACTTGGCCGGTAAGATTTCGAAATGTGATCATAGTCTTTTGATTTCTGATTTTCGTTTTCAATCATAAAACCGATGGGAGTTCCCGTTGTTTTTCCATCAAAAATACCGGACAGAAACGTTACCGTGTCGCTTTCTTTCCGTTGGGTTACAATCGAACTTTGACCCGGTTTCCGACGGTCCAGCTGGTGTTGAACTTCTTCTAAATTAATGGGTAAGCCGGCGGGAAAATTGGTGAGAATGCCGCCGTACGCTGCGCCGTGACTTTCGCCAAAGGTAGAGAGCGTGAGAAAATTTCCTAAATTGAACATAAGACAAAGTTACTTATTAGTTGTGAATTTTTTTGCCACAAATTCACGAATGTTTTTTAATGAACTAACCTCATCATATTTGTGAGGCAGAATTCGAGTTTCGTAGAGTTCGGGAGTATATTTTTTTATACAGTTATATTTTATTTTAATCCTCTTTTGCAGGAATTGCTTCTGAATATTCTTTCAGGATTTCAGCAATTTTCATCTTTTCTTCGTCTGAAATTTTACGCCAGACAAAACCCTCTTTTAAAGTTTTTCCTTTGAGTTGAGGGAAAATCCCGGCATCCAAATCTTCCTGAATGAATTGAGGAGTAATTGTCGGGATTGGAGTGTCGAAACTGAAGAAATATCCGTCAACAACATTGAATTTGAGATTGCCGATTTGATGGGTTTTGTATTTATTTAATTCAAAAGAAGAAGGTTTTATAAATTGATTTTTATTAAAACCCGTCATGAAATTTCCGAGTTTGAAACTGGGAATATAGGTTTGAGGCAGATTTGGAAAAGATAGAAATCCGGCAATAAAGATTGATAGTCCGGTAAAGAAAATGAGTGAAAATTTTCTCGGAATAACCTGATAAAAAACAACGAAGAACATCACAAAAAACAGATCAAAGAAAAATCGGTATTGTGCGGAGAATAATAGTACTAAAGCACTTTTTATTAAAATAGAAATAAAGAGAATCCAAATTAATTTTGACTTCCTGATCATTGCAAAAACAAAAAATGCTGTTAAACTTAAAACAAATAAAAGATGGATTTTACTTTTTATTCCATTTAAAAACAACCAGTTTCTGACATAATCCAATCTTGAAAACCGCTGGATTTCGCCGTAGGAGTATTGCATGTCGTAGGTTTTCAGAAGTGCTACTTTGGAGGAGTTTTCCAAAAGTTCATCATTAAGTTTCCATGAAAATCCAAGGTCAAGGAATTGAACCGGGAAAACGGGAAATCCGAAAGTCCAGATATTTTTAAAAAAGAAAAGAAATAAAATGGCTGTCCCACCGAGAAGGAATCTGTAATTGTTTCTTACAATAAAGAAATTATAGAAAAAAACAAAAATAGGCAGCCACATCATGGTCGGTTTTATGGCCAATACGAAAACGGAAATTGCGAATAGAAATCCTGCGTTTTTATTGGAATTAAAAACTTCATTTAAAATAATCAATGAGAAAACGATTGCGGGTAAATCCGGTGAAGGCGATTGGATAAAAAGAAACAGAAAAGGTAAAAACAGCAAATGGATCCATGATTTTTTTTCTAAAATGTAGATTAGATAAACAATCATTGCTAATGCATTTAATCTTAAATAAGGATCCGAAAAATTGGAAAATCCAGCCTGGAAAATATGCCAGAAAGAACTCTGTCCTAAAAGTAAATCGAGATTTGAGATTCCTTTCACTAAACCAACTTCTGCAAGCCATTTTATGGTCGGAACATAATAACCGAAGTGGTCTAAAATAAACGGATAATAAGACCCGAAGAAAATAATCACTGCTGAAATACCCGAAGATAAAATGAAATTCCGGGTGATGAAATTCCAGAAATCCAGATACATTTTAAAATAGAAAAAAGCAGAGAGTCCAATAACTAAAGTTCCTGTTTCTACATAAATATTCAGCGGAATAAAACAGGCAAGAATTGTCCAGGTGATGGTCGTAAAGAAAATACCTGCAAGAATTTGCAAAGCAATTCCTGCAGAAAAATCTCCGAAAATGTTTTTGAAAAATGCTCCTAAACCCGCCATCGCCGGAAGCAGCAAAATCACCATCAGTAGAATATACAGCATAAAAAAAGATTGCTTAAAAATAAGCAATCTTTTTATACTGTCAATTTGAAATTTTTAATTTCTCGGCTGTACGCGACCGTCTTTTCTGTCGCCTGCTCTACCGATGGTGTAACCGGTTGCCCCACCTACAACACCGCCAATAACTGCACCCAGGCCACGGTTTTTCTTACTGATAATCGCTCCGGCAGCGGCTCCACCTACGGTACCGATAATGGTTCCTTTAGCGGCTTTGCTCATACCCTGTTTTTGAGCGGTTTGATTTGTTCCCTGTGAAACTCCTGAATTGGAGCCAGACGAGGCACTTTGTCTCGGCGTGTTATTCACATAAACCGTTTTGGTTTCTCTGATCACCTGCGGTTTTGGTTGTGACGCGATGGCTGCTTTTCTTTCTGCAATACTATCGGCTTTCTTTTGAGTTTCGTACGCGATTTTCTCTTTTTCAATCGCTAATTTTTGTTGCTCAATTTCCAGCTGTCTCTGTTGGAATTCTATTTTCTGTTGATCTAATGATTTTTCAACTACCGTGTTTTCTTTTTTACACGCCGTCAACATAAGTGCTGCAGTTACTCCTGTTAAAAAGATATTTTTTAAAGTAAAGTTCTTTCTATTTGCTTGGGGTATTGAATGAGTTGATTTCATAATGATAAATTTTAATACGGTTTGATAAGTAGATTAGCGGGTAATCTTTCTTTATATGCTAACGCCAAAAAGAGAACCAATCTTATGTTAATGAATTGTTAAAGTTTTTGAAAAAAATACTAATCAGTGGAATTCCTTGGTGCAGAGCGGTAATCCTGGCTTGTGATTTTTCAATTATTTTTTTTAAAATTGAAATTTTTAAACTGTTGTTTAAAAATGTAGGTATTTCCGTTTAAATGATAAGTGGGAATTTCACCGGAAAGGTTCACGAAGATTTATTTACAAACCCTACTTTCACCCATTTCTTTAAATTCAGAAATGAGAGGTTTAAAAGCGTAGAGCTTCGGCCGGATAATTCCCAATAATCACACCAAAAAAGAAAAACCCTAAAAATCTTACTAGCAGATTAATAGGGTTTTAGAGGTTCCTAGCGGATTCGAACCGCTGTAGATGGTGTTGCAGACCACTGCCTAACCACTCGGCCAAAGAACCATTTGGGTTTGCAAATATAGGACTTTTTATTTTTCAGAGAAAATTTTATTGAAGATTTTCTTTCATCCCCAGACTTTCGATCTCATTTTGCATGTTTCTGGCCCTGTCATAATCTTTAGCTTTAACCACCCGCGTATTCGACCAGTTGTCGTGCCAGCCGCTATTTCCTAAAAATGAAAGCTGATCAAACGGAACTGCGCGCGCAAAATTTCTTTTGAGCAAATCATCAGTCGTCAGATCACTTCCATCGGTTTTTACCACTTTAGTTCCGGTGATTAATTTCCCCAAACTTCTGCCATTACTGAATTTTTCTACCAAAAACATAATCAATCCGTAAACTAAAAGGGTTCCCACGCGGTCAACCAAAGGATTGATATTGGTAATATCATCTATCGCTTCTTCCATCTCGGTGCCGTTGACAAGGTATTGTGCAAAGACGAACAGGAATGCCAGCATCCAAATCATCACGACTGAAAAACCAAAATCGATAATGTAATTGAGAAAGCGGTATCCTTTATCTGCTTTATTTCTCTCTACAACTTGTAAAACTCTTGCCATATTTAATTAATTAATTTTAATGAATCACATTCCCTTTACGGAAACTTCCAACTGTGCCTGTATATCGATCACTGCGGTAATTCCGAAAGGATTTAGGATAATACTCGAAGGTGTCAGTTTAACAGCTTTTCCCTTCATCTTCAGCCCTTTGTAATATTCTTTATTAAAGGTTTCTTCGATGCTTTTTCTGGAAGAATCTTCAAGTTCCGCGGTCGGGATTCCGTATTGTTCTTCAATCATTTTCACGATTTTTCCCTGAAATAAAAGTGTTGCCGTTTTGTGTAAAATGTTTTTCGTTTTCAGTTTGAACTTCGTGTCAGACAAAACGATTTTTCTTCTGAATTCATTATAAACAGGAATTCCGGTGATATAGGAAATACCTTCGATTGTTCCTTCTGTGTGTGCTTCGATGATGATTCGGTCATTTTCTCCGTAAACTTTAACGGAAGTAATTTTCACTTTTGATTTTCCTTCTTTAAAATCAAATTCTTTACCTGAAAATAATTTTTCTGCAATCGCGGTTGCTTCCGTAAACGGAATATTAACGGTGGTCTGTAACAGAAAATTGTTTGGGAGTTGCGGTACCGGATTAAAATTGGCAATGCTGCTTATCAACGGTGAAGAAGGCGGTTTCGTGCCTGTAAAAGTTTCAGAATACACATCAATTCCGATATGGGTGTCAATACGGTTTCCATGAAAGGTAAGTGGCGTAATATTGACGCTTACAGGGCTGATTTTCAACCAGGTATTATATTCTTCCGAAATTTCAAAAGGTTCCGAAAATTGATTCCACGCCATGATGGCATATTGCTGAAAGTTTAATTGATCCAGCATCATTTCGTCGATGGTTTTGCAGAAGTCGGCTTGCTGTTTTTTCAAACTCGATTCTACTAATGAAGTGATTGGCACTTTAATTCTTCCAAAATCAAGAACTGGTTTTGTGATCCATTTAAAACCCATGGGCGAAGTTTTGGTCGCCATTTTCCAGTTACTATTAAAGGTGAGTTGGGTGTTGAAATACATCACCGTTTCAAAAGTGGTGTTTTGGTAATGATAAATCCCCAAGGTTCCGATTCCTTTTTCGGCCCATATTTTTAAAGGAACTTCGATCAGCAGATTCTGTTGTGTTCCGCCAACCAGTCGGATTGGTCTCGTTTTCCAGACTTTTACTTTGAACTGGTCGTTGTCATTATCGGTATAGGAATCATCCTGAAAAATCAGGGCAGGCAAAGAGTTATTAATTATATTCCCAATTTCCGACAGCGGAATTTTCACCGGCATGGTAACCGATGATTTGATTTTTGGGAAATTGTAAACGGGAACTGAAGAATACGCGATGGTTTGCTGCGAAAATATTTTCGGAGCCAGAAGTAGAATCATCAGAATGAGAAAGCTTCGCATTTTTACGTTTTCAGTGAAACGCAAATTTGCATAAAATTTGGATACGTACAGAATAAATATTTTAGAGCCTGTGTAAATTTATTTTAAAAACCACAAAAGACGCAAAAGTGATATTTTTTTAATTGTTTCAAAGATCAAAAAAGAGAAGTGTCCTAAAAAAGCTGTCTTTTTTGCTCTTTTGGAGATTTTATTTTTAGATTTTCTTTTGTGTCTTTAGCAGTTTAATTCTTTTTAAACAAACTCTGAATGAATGTTTTTTTTTTCTATTAAAGAGATTGGTTCTTTGAATAATTTTCAGGCTAAAAATTTAATTCTATTCCTTATCTTATCGCAATGAAAAAATTTGAAATTTCTGTACTGGATCTAGCACCAGTCAAACAAAATAAAACCATTCACGACACTTTCAATGACAGTCTGGATTTAGCAAGAGCCGTCGAGAAATTAGATTATAAAAGATTCTGGCTGGCGGAACATCATAATATGGCAAGCATTGCGAGTTCTGCAACATCTGTCTTAATAGGGTTTATCGCCAATGGAACCACAAAAATCAGAGTGGGTTCCGGAGGCATTATGTTGCCCAATCACAGTTCGCTGGTTATTGCAGAGCAATTCGGCACCCTGGAAAGTTTATTCCCAAACAGAATTGATCTCGGCGTGGGAAGAGCACCGGGAACTGACGGTATTACCGCAAGAGCTTTGGGCAGAAATCCGATGAATATTAATCAGCATTTCCCACAGCAGATTCAGGAGTTGCAAAGGTATTTTTCGGTGGAAAATTCAGCAAGTTTGGTGAGAGCGATTCCGGGTGAAGGTTGCGATATTCCCATTTATATTTTGGGATCCAGTACAGACAGCGCGTGGCTGGCGGCAGAGATGGGTTTGCCTTATGCCTTTGCCGGACACTTTGCGCCTCAGATGATGGAAACCGCTTTTGAAATTTATCATCAGAATTATCAACCGAGCAAAGAATTCCCACAACCTTATACCATCGCCTGTGTCAATGGCATTGCGGCAGAAACAGATGAGGAAGCGAAAAAACTCTCTACAACACTTTATCAGGCATTTGTCAATTTGATTCGAAATGACAGAAAACCGTATGCGCCGCCTGTGGATGATATGGATGAAATCTGGAATCCTATGGAAAAAGCCCACGTCATGCAAATGTTGCACTATAGCTTTACTGGCGGTGAAGAAACCATAATAAACCAGATGTCACAGTTTCAGAAAAGATTTCAGGTGAATGAACTGATGATTACTTCTCATATTTATGAGCATGAAGCCCGTTTAAAATCATACGGAATTATCAGAAAGGCGACTGATGCATTGAATGCCGGGCTGTAAATGTTTCTTTTTTTGCGGATTGACGCGGGCAAAATTATCATGCATGACAAGTCTGCGCTGAAACAGTTGAAACCGGAATTGAAATTGGTGTCCAAACCTGCGTCCCAGCTTGAACGGAGCTCTTTATTAGATTTTTTCGGGAAGGGAAAAGCAAGGCGGAAATCCCAAAAAAAGCGCGAGTCCTTCGACAAGCTCAGGATAAATCCAGACGGGAAAAGACGACCAAATAAGAATTGTCGATTGCCATAAATCTAACTATCTTTGCAAAAATCTAAAAGTAAAATGTCAGATATTCAACTTAATACGATTCCTGAAGCGATTGAGGATCTAAAAAACGGAAAAATAATCATCGTAGTTGATGATGAAAACCGGGAAAATGAGGGAGATTTTCTTTCTGCGGCAGAATTAACTACGCCGGAAATTATCAATTTTATGACCATTCACGGTCGCGGTTTGATTTGTACGCCACTTCCTGAAAAACGTTGCGACGAACTTGGTCTCGATATTATGGTTACACGGAGCAGCGATCCAAAGGAAACAGCTTTTACGGTTTCTGTGGATTTGTTGGGAGATGGAGTTTCTACCGGAATTTCTGCCAGCGACCGAAGTAAAACGATTTTAGCTTTAATGGACGAAAATACCAAACCGACAGATTTTATGCGTCCGGGACATATTTTTCCACTGAGAGCAAAAAAAGGAGGCGTGCTGAAAAGAGCTGGTCATACCGAAGCGGCGATCGATTTAACCAAATTAGCCGGCCTGCAGGAAGGAGGGGTGATTTGCGAAATTATGAATGATGACGGTTCTATGGCAAGACTTCCCGAATTATATGAACTGGCGAAAAAACACGATTTGAAACTGGTCTCTATTGAGGATTTAATTCAATATCAGTTAAGAAAAGGGGATTTAATCGAGCGTCTGGAAGAAAGAAAAGTGAAAACATTCTACGGCGATTTTGATTTCTACGCTTTTAAAGAAACGAGTACGGATCAAATTCACTTTGCTTTAACGAAAGGGAAATGGTCAGAAAACGAGCCGATTTTGGTAAGGGTTCAGGCTTCGAATTCTTATTTCGATGTTTTGAGCAGATTGACGACAGGCGAAAAACCGTTGCTTGAAAAAGTAACTAAAATGATTAATGACGAAGGAAAAGGGGCTATAATTTTCATTAATAATGTCTCAAATTCTGAAAATACGATGCGCAAACTGCAGCAGTTTTTGGATTTTCAGGACGGTCAGGAAAAACGTCCGACTTTGGCTTCCAACTTTCATGATTACGGAATCGGAACGCAAATTTTAAAAAACTTAGGGATTAATAAATTCCGTGTCATTTCCCAGAATGTTAACCAAAAACCTTTGGTAGGCGGTTACGATGTGGAAGTGACAGAAATGGTTGAGTTATAATAAGAGCCAAGTAAAAAGGTAAAAGAGCCAAGTAGGCAGTACATATTTTGGGCAATTTTTTTTGCCAACGCTAAACCCTTTCGGCCTTCTAAAGGCGGAAAGGGTTTTCTTTTTAATCAGCAAATCAACAGATCACCACATCAACAGATTATCACCTCGCTAAAAATTGTTATCTTCGTTTCAATGAAATACTTATCCTCTTTCTTTTTCGTATTCAGTGCATTTTTCTTTGCACAGGATATCCGCAGCGTTCAATTGTTTAATCCGCAGACCAATGATGAAACGCCGGTCATTGGTTTTAATGAACAGTTGATTTTACGTTTCGACGATTTATCGAATTCCAGTACGATTTATCGGTATACTTTGAAACATTTCGACCGGAACTGGAATGATGACGGTTTATTTTTTACCGAGTATGCCACCGGAAGTTTAAACGGAATGATCGATCAGTTTCAGTATTCGTTCAATACCTTGCAGGCGTACACCAATTATACATTAACGATTCCGAACGATAAGATTCAGCCCAAAATCTCCGGGAATTTTGAACTTGTTGTTTATCAGGATTCAGTCAGCAAGCCATTGTTTACCAAAAGATTTTGTGTGGTTGAAGATGGTGCTAACTTGGCTTTGAATATTTCCCGAATTTCTGACGCGGGAAAACCGCAGATCAATCAAAGGGTAGAAGTTCAGGCAATCGGCAACTCTTCAGTAATGAATTCCAATCTGAATTCTTTGACTTTAAATGTCATCCAAAATAATAATTGGGATCTGGGAGTTTACAATCAAAAACAAAGTTCCTCTCTGGGAAATAAAATTCTTTTTCAACAGATGAATTTAGCGTTTCCCGGAAATAATGAGTTTTATTATTTCGATAACAAGAATATGAATCAGCCGTTCGATATGGTTGCGCAGTCAGAAAATGTCAATGGAATAAATTATACCTATTTGCATTCTGTGTGGGCGTTTCCGATGAATTATCAATACCAGCCGGATGTGAACGGTGCTTTTTATTTCCGCAGAAATGATTTGGGTATTGAAAGAAATGCGGATCGGGAAGCGGACTATTCCTGGGTGTATTTTGCTTTGGATTCCGAAAAAAGCAATAAAGAGATTTATGTAGTTGGCGGTTTTAATGATTTTAAAGCAAGCAAAGAAAATCAAATGTTCTATGATGAAACCGCGAAAAAATACATCGCAAAAATTTATTTGAAACAGGGATTCTACAATTATATTTTAGCCACCAAAAACGCTGATGGATCTTTAAATCTGGGTGAAATTAACGGTAATTTCTGGCAGACAGAAAACCTCTATCAGGCCTTTTTGTATTACCAGCCTTTTGGTAGGAACTATGATGGATTGCTGGGTTACGGCGAGTTTAGAACGCCTTTGAGATAAAGAAAAAAAAGACCTTCAATGTTTATCGAAGGTCTTTTTTTTTATACCAGATAAAACTCATGCAATCTTTCCTCGCACAACGTTTTCACGACCTCAATCCAGCGGTCTTCATCATTTAAACAGGGAATATAATGGTAGTTTTCACCGCCGCCATGCATAAACTGTTCTTTACCTTCTACGGAAATTTCCTCTAAAGTTTCCAGACAATCTGAAACAAAAGCCGGACAAACAATCGCCAGATTTTTAATTCCTTTTTTGCCTAAATTTTCCAGAGTTTCATCGGTGTACGGTTCCATCCATTTGTCATTTCCCAAACGGGACTGGAAGGTGACCAGAACTTTTTCTTTCGGTAAATTGAGTTTCTTAATCACTTCTTCCGTTACCTTAAAACACTGATGTCTGTAGCAAAACTGATGACTCGGATTGCTGTCTCGGGAACAACAGTCGTTTAAATTACAGGTTTTGGTTGGGTCTGTTTTAAAAATATGTCTTTCCGGAACACCGTGATAAGAGAATTGTAACGCATCAAATGTTTCCGGTAATTTCTCGCGGATACTTTCTGCTAAACAATCAATGTAAATTTCACGGTTATAGAACGGTTGAACGTAATTGATTTTAATATTGGGAAAATGCTTCTTACGAACATCTTCTGCTTTTTCAACCACTGTTTCCGTCGTGCTCATCGCATATTGCGGATAGAGCGGGAAGAGTACGATTTCAGTAACGCCCTGTTCGGTCAGTTTTCGGATTCCTGTTTCGATGCTTGGTTCGGCGTATCGCATTCCGATTTCTACGGGAACATCAACCAACTTTTGCAGTTTTTTCTGAATTCTTTCCGTGATGAAAATTAACGGTGAACCTTCTTCAGTCCAAACGGTTTCATAAGCGGCAGCCGATTTTTTCGGTCGGGTATTCAAAATGATTCCGCGCACCAATAAAGTCCGGAAAAACCAACGGTAATCGATAACTTTTTCATCCATTAAAAATTCGTCGAGATATTCTTTTACATCTTCAACTTTCGTCGATTTGGGCGAACCGAGATTCACCAATAAAATTCCTTTTTTAGACAAAATATTTATTTTTTTTTATAAACCACAAAAGTCACAAAAGTTTCCTATAAAGATGGAATTGACTTCGTTTTAAAGTGAAAATAATTTATAGCAACTTACTGTAATGCTCATTTACAAGCGTTTCCTGTCCTTCGTGGTATATGTTTTTTACTTTAAAATTAATTAAAATTCCTTTTGGAACTTTTAAAATAGCCATGTAATTCAAAAGTTTTGCCCGATGTATGTCATCAAAGCTTTTTACCGATTTTATTTCTAACACGATAATGTCCTCAATTAAAAAATCACATTTGTAGTCGCAATTCAATTTCTTGCTTTTGTAGAAGATTTCTGTTTGCAGTTCCGATTTATAATTTATTCCCCTTAAAGTAAATTCTTCTTTTAATGCTTCATGATAAACCTTTTCTAACAAGCCTGGACCTAAGATTTTGTGGACTTCTATACAAGCCCCATTTATTTTATAGGTTAAGTCTGTAAGATAAGATTGCGTTATCATTATTTGAACTATAAAAAGTTTTAAAGATACTTAAAGAATAAAACTTTTGTGACTTTTGTGGTTAATTACTTAACCATTAACCGCTTCCACGTTTTCTACCAATTCCGGTAAAAACTGTTTCAGAACATTTTCAATTCCTCCTTTCAAAGTGGCGGTCGAACTTGGGCAACCCGAGCAGGCTCCCTGCAACAGCATTTTAGCGGTTTTCGTGTCTGCGTCATATTCCATTAATGAAATCTTCCCACCATCGCCTTCCACGGCTGGCGCAATATATTCATTTAAAATATCAGAAATTTTCTGTTCGTCTTCATTGTATTCTCTGTTCATGATGCCGGCTGCCGGGCTTTCATGTTTCTGCGGAGTTGCATTAGAAATGACACCTCCGTTCTGAAGATAATCAGCCACAAATGCTCTTACTGCAACCATTACCTCATGCCATTCTACGGAAACATTTTTGGTAACTGCCACGAAATTATCAGAGATGAAAACTTCTTTAGCAAAATCATATTCATCGAAAATCGCTTTAGCTAAAGGAATGTCACCAGCTTCTCCGCGGGATTTCACTTCGATGAAACCGTCCATTAATGCTTTGTTAGAAACGAATTTCATCACCATTGGATTGGGAGTCATTTCTGCATAAACAAGATATTCATCATTTTTTTTCTGAAGATAAATTCGGGGATTTGCCGCCAATTCGTTTTGAATCACACTTTTTAGAGGATCAACGAGATTTTCCCAGTCGATACCATCCTGTTTTGCGACAGCGATAAAATTGGCGGTGATGAAAACTCTTTCTACGAATGGATATTTGAAAAGTTCCTGGGCTAAAGGGATTTCTGCGATATCAGAATTGCGGTCGAGTTCCAGAGAACCGGGAATTAAGTTGTAATCGGCTACAAACTTCATTACTTTTGGGTTTTCTGTGGGCTCTATAATAATTGGTCTCATTTTAATTTCTTAAATTTGAGTACAAAAATACGGATAACAATTTAGATTTCATCATGCAGGTTTTAGACGCTGTCAATGAGTAATATCAGTTGTTATTGAAAACCATCGGGGATTAATTAAATTGCAACAGAAAATTACTTCCGCACTTTAAATCAATTAGCACATTATCAAATTAACAAAATTAACATGGCACTTATAAAAGAACTTTTAGGAAAAACTCCACAAATCGGAGAAGACACTTTTTTAGCAGAAACGGCAACCATCATTGGCGATGTCACCATGGGCAAAGAATGCAGTGTCTGGTATAACGCCGTCATTCGTGGCGATGTGAATTACATTAAAATGGGTGATAAAGTTAATGTTCAGGACAACGTGATGTTGCACTGCACGTATGAAAAATTCCCGCTGATCATTGGAGATAATGTGTCGATTGGTCACAACGCAATCGTTCATGGCTGCACGATTCACGACAATGTTTTGATCGGAATGGGCGCCATTGTGATGGACGATTGCTTGGTCGAAAGCAACTCGATTGTTGGCGCAGGTTCGGTGGTCACTCAGGGAACGCATATTAAATCCGGTGAAGTTTGGGCAGGCGCCCCGGCACGGAAAATCAAAGATATGTCGGCAGAATTATTGGAAGGTGAAGTTAACAGAATCGCTAACAATTATGTGAAATATTCTTCCTGGTATAAAGAAGTTGTTCTTTAATAACCATAACAGGGAAGTTGATTATTCAGCTTCCTTTTCTTTTTCTGAATGGTTTCCAGTCAAAACAGCTTTTCCGTTTTCGCAGCGAATTTCCGCAGGAGGAAGAACCATTACGCAATCTGACATGAGGCCATATTTGAGATTGAAAGCACTTTGCATCGAAGTGAATTGGGTTACTTTCGGTAAAATTTGATCTTCCAGTTTAACGGGATAAGCGATATAAGAACTTGGTCCACCACACGCTTTCGAACCAATGGCAGTAAATTTCCAATCTTTTGCATCCGCACATTTTTCAGTGCTGATCAGGGAATCTATTTCTTTGATGAGGTTTTTCATTTCAATCTGGTCTGCCTGCTGTGAAAAATGATCTTCCGGTTTCAGCGCAATATCTTTAGGCAAGGTCTCCACGTCTGTCACTCTTTTTTTGGACGAGCATGAGACTAAGGATAAAAGTGAAATGGTAATAATCAATAGATGTTTCATTGTAAATGTTTTTTTTCTGCTTTACAAAAATACAGTCTTTTTTGCAATGTTAAAGGAGCAGTGGGATTATCGGAGTTCAAATGTATTAAAATTCAATTTTTTCCTCTTAAAAAGGCTTTTTTTTATGGTATTCAATTTGTCATTTTTAAATGAAATTCGTGTATTAGTGGCTAAAAACCAGATGCACCGATTTCCACTATGGTAATTGCATTCAATTTTCTTAAATTTGACCGATGGACGAATCTCTCTTTAATTTAGCCGAACATACGAACCGCAGTATTTTTTTAACAGGGAAAGCCGGGACGGGAAAAACGACTTTTCTGAACGAGTTTGTAAAGAAAACCAAGAAGAAACACATTGTCGTAGCGCCAACCGGGATCGCTGCGATCAATGCTGGTGGCGTTACGATTCACTCCATGTTCGGACTTCCATTGAGAACTTTCATTCCGACGACCGACCGAATCGACAGCAATTTGGGAAACAATATTTCCGATTTGATGCAGCATTTCAAATACCGAAAAGACAAACTCAAATTGTTGCGCGAAATAGAAATTATCATCATTGATGAGGTTTCCATGCTGCGTGCCGATGTTTTGGATATGATGGATTTTTCGCTGAGATTCGTTCGCAGGAATCAGCAGAAATTCGGGGGCGTTCAGATGTTGTTTATTGGCGATCTGTACCAGCTTCCGCCGGTGGTTCGCGATGAACATTTTTTAGGCAAGTATTATAAATCGCCTTTTTTCTTCGAAAGTTATGCCTTAAAGGAAATGCCTTTAATCACCATCGAACTGACGACCGTTTACCGGCAGACCGACGAAAAGTTTTTGGATATTCTGAATGACATCCGCGATGGGGCAGTGGGTGATATCGATTTCGAAACATTGAATGAAAGATATATTCCCGACTTCGAACCGACCGATGAACCTTACGTTTATCTGACTTCACACAACAGAATGGCCGACGAAATCAACCAGAAAAAACTGGCCGAACTGAAAGGAAAACCTTTTATATACCGTGCAGATATTATTGGGAATTTTAATGAAAATCAATATCCCAACGAAGAAGAACTGCAGTTGAAAGTAGGTGCCCAGGTCATGTTTATCCGAAACGATGCGAGCGGTGAAAAAAGATATTTCAACGGAAAACTCGCCGAAGTAATGGGTTTGGATGAGAAAGAAATTACCGTGCTTATCGATGGTGACAATGAAGTTTTTAAGATAAAAAAAGAAACCTGGGAACAGAAAAGATATGGTTTGGATGCCGATAAAAATATTACGGAAGATGTGTTGGGGAGTTTCCAGCAATATCCGATTCGCCTTGCCTGGGCCGTGACCATTCATAAATCGCAAGGTTTAACTTTTGACCGTTTGATTATCGATGCCGGAAAATCTTTCGCTTCCGGACAGGTTTATGTAGCGCTTTCGCGATGCCGGACTTTAGAGGGAATTGTGTTAAAGTCTAAAATCACACCGAATGTTATTTTCGCCGACCGCAGGGTTTCGAAGTTTCAGGATGAAACGAACGCCAATGAAAAAGTTGAAGAGATTCTTCAGGCTGAAAAATATGATTACAGCATCAAAAAAGTGATCAGCAGTTTAGACTGTTTGTGGTTCAAACATTCCTTGGAGAAATGGTTTCAAACCACCAAAACCAGCAAAGCACTTGATAAAAACAAAGCCACTTTTTTGTACCAAAGCATTAAACCGAAGATTGAAAACTTTGGGAACGTTTACCAGAAGTTTGAGAAAATAATGGTTCAGAAAACCCATAAATTCATCAATGGTGATGAGGAATGGAGCGAAATAGAAACCAAAGCAAAAGGAGCGGTGAATTTCTTTTTTACGAAAGTAAATATAGAAGTATTTCAGCCGTTGCTCGATTTTTATTCTGAGAACAAAGGAACCAAAGGGCTCAAAGAATACAACGAAGATTTTCGGGTTTTTCTGGATGATTTGGAAGATTATCTGAATGACCTGAAAAAAGTGTATTTATTGCAAGCGCCCCTTTTCAATACCGAAAATAATATCACCATTTCAACGAAAGTTGCCAAAATCCCTTCTCATATCCTGACCTTCCAGTTATTTGAAGAAGGCAAAACCATTCCTGAAATCGCCAAAGAAAGAGGGTTGGTCACCGAAACTATTTTCGGTCATCTGGCCAAATTCGCCGAACAGGGATTATTGGATTTATATAGAATTTTTGATAAAGATAAAATCAAAACTTTTGAAAAGGAGTTCAGGAACAATTCCTACGAAACCTTAAACGATTGGAAAAAAGCATTGCCGAACGATTTTGAATTCAATGAAATCCGTTTGCTGCTGAATCACTTTACCCACAAGAAATCTAAGTAAGAAGTTAAACCACAAAAGTCACAAAAGTTTTATTGTTACTCAAGAAAATATAATTCTTCTGAAAAGTTTACAAAATTTTCAATGAATTTTATAGTGAATTTCACCATTGTGACTGTCTGGTTGAAAAAATAATTTACAGCAACTTTTGCGAACTTTTGAAAGCCTTATTAAAATATAACTTTTGCGCCTTTTGCGGTTAAAAAAAATGAAAATTCGCAGCAGAAATTGAACCATTAAGATATTAAGAATAATTAAGAGAACACTCCTTTTAGCGGTCAATTCTTAATCTTCTTTAATACCTTAATGTTTAAAAAATTTCATTCAATTCTTCAAGCTACTTTTAATAAAAATTTTTAAACTTACAATAATCTCAATTCCTGAAATCCGTGAGCTTACTTTTTATCTTTTAATCACGATTTTCTTTACCGGTTCCTGCGGTTTTCTGTTCTGATATTTTTTAATCCAATTATAAAAAATCAGAAAGCCGAAAACGAAAATAGAAAGCCGTGATAATAAATCTCCCGTTCGGGTATAAAAAGTCTGGTGATCATACAGATCAATTTTCGCAAAAAGAGCTGTTTTGTCGCCATAAAAGGTATCGGCCACCACATCGCCTTTCACATCAATATGCGCAGAAATCCCGCTGTTGGCGGATCTTGCAATTTCACGCCGGGTTTCTATGGCGCGCATTTTGGCATAAGCCAGAAGTTGTTTGTGACCCTGCGTAACGCCCCACCAGGAGTCGTTCGTCATAATTCCTAAAAAGTTCGCGCCTTTTTTAACGTAATCAGTAACGAATTCGCCGTAAATACTTTCGTAGCAAATAATCGGCGCCAATTTTCCTTTGTTAAAAGGATTACCGAACACCTTTCTTTCTTCATCAATTCCCAGGGAAGCAGTTGTTCCGCCCAGATCCAGCATCGCATTTCCGAGAATGGGTTTCAGTACATTGATGTAAGGGAAAATCTCTACTCCCGGCACGAGTTTGCCTTTGTGATAAACTTCTATTTTTTGGTTAGGGATAATTTGAATGGCAGAATTATAACTGTCCACGTACATTCCCTGGGAAGTCTGGTACGCGGTTTTCGATCTGTGATTTTCATCGGTATAAAAACGGTGGGAAGAAATTCCCGTGGCAAAAACAGATTTCGGATGTTTCGTTAAAAATTCTTTCGTTTTATTTAAAAGTTCGCTGTGTTCAAAACCCGTTTCCGAAATTGAACCAAAACCGGGAAGTGAAGTTTCGGGACCGATATAATAATCGATTTGTCCCTTCGAATTTTCTTCGGCTAAAGTCAGTAAATCATTTAAAATGGTTAAGCTGTCCTTTGAATATTTTTCAGTGTAGGGATTTAAGTCCGGCTGCAGCATTAAAACATTGACCGACCCGATGGGTTTCAAATCAAAGTTTTGGTATTTCACCACTGAAATTATCATGGGCAAAGCAATTCCTGCAACAAGAATGGAGGAGTTGATGATTAAGGATTTTCTTTTTCTGCCGGCTTCCCAAATCCGCAATGTGTAGAAAGCAAAAACATTCACCAGCAAGATCCAGAAACTTCCGCCCGTTGCCCCAAAGGTGTCATACCACTGAATCAGCTGCGGGTAATCGGCAAATGCGTTTCCTAAATTCAACCACGGCCAGGTAAATTCCCAGCTCAAATGGATTTTTTCCCAAACCATCCACACGGCAACGAAGAATGTCAGTCCGAAATAAGTTCCCTGCGAGTTTTTATACCAATGATAACATTGAAAAATAAAGGAATAAAAGAGAGAATTCAATAAAACCGGTACCACAACGGCTAATAGGGAATTGGTGCCGTCCGGATTTTTCGCTCCGTATAACCAACCGGTGGTGACGATATTCCAAATCACAAAACAGAGGAAAGTCAGTCCGAAAATGGTCCCGCCTTTTCTTTTGATTTCTGAAAATTGTGAAATGTCGTGTTCCATTATTAAAAGAGGAACGAGCGCAAAAAATATAAAAAAAGGAATGCCGTAAGTGGGCCATGAAATACTCAGCAGAACCGCCGAGAGTAAGGACAAAATAATATATTTCATAAGTTGTTTAAAACGAATTTAGTCTTCAAAGATAAGGATTTCTGCTTCCGCATTGAAAAGTAATCTTTTTGCCACGGATGCATGGGTTTTTTACTGTTTGGAGAAAATAGTCGTGCATTCGTGGCTTTAATCATTTTTGCCACGAATACACGAATTTTTTTACAGTTTTGAGGAATGAAATTATTCGTAAAGGTCCATTTTGTTTAACTGGAAATTAAAATGATTTGAGAAAACATTCGTGCATTCGTGGCTTTTATTTTTGCGATGAATACACGGGTTTATTTTGATATAATTTATTCGTGCATTCGTGGCTGATGTCCTTTAAAGCTAAAACTGATTTTCGATCTCCACGCTTACGCCGTGCATTTCGCCCGTCATTGGCGGATTGGTTTTGGTGATTTTAATTTTAATAAAAGAAATCTGCGGAAAGGCCAGTTTTACATTTTTCAGAATTCTGCCCGCCACATGTTCCATCAACTTCGAAGGGATTTTCATTTCCTGATGAATAATATCGTTGATGGCTGCGTAATTGATGGTGTCGTTTAAATCATCCGTTCCTACGGCTTTCCACAAATTGGCCTGAACTTCTACATTCAAAAGATAATAGGTTCCGATGAGCGTTTCTTCGGCAAGTGCGCCGTGATAAGCGTAGATTTTCAGATTTTCTATAATTATTTTTGAAGTCATTTTTTTTAAATTTATTGTAACGCAAAAGACGCCAGGATTTTAAACAAAAATATTGTTTAAATCCAATAAGCAAATCGTTTGAGTGGGTTAAATCTCCGGTTTCATTTAGCAAATAAATTAATTTTATAAAAGTTTTATAAAAATGAGATAAGGCTATTTTAGTTAACCGTAATTAACCTTAATCTCAATGTTGAATTTAGGTTTTGGCTAAAGCAAAATTGATTTCCTTTTCTTATTAAAAGGGCTAAAGCCTGTTTCTATTGATGAATTCTAAATTGTAATGATGAAAGAATTTTCTATACTGTGAATTAATATATTGCCGCTGATTATGATTATCCTATCACCGAATCATCACATCATCAAATCATCCCATCACTTAATCGTCGTCGATAATTCAAGCATCGCTTCAATCGGTTTCAAAGCTTTCAGGCGCAATTCTTCATCCATGGTGATTTCCGGCAATTCGTATTTCATGCAGAGATAGAGTTTTTCCAGCGTATTTCTTTTCATGTAAAAACATTCCGAGCAGTTGCAGCTTTCATCGAAAACCAAGGCCGGCATCAGTTTTTTATGCGGAGCGCGTTTTTGCATTTCGTGAAGAATTCCCTCTTCGGTGGCTACGATGAATTCCTGCGCATCGTCTTTTTCCACAAAATTTAAGAGCGCAGAAGTAGAACCGACGAAATGAGCCAGATCTAAAACAGGCGTTTCACTTTCCGGATGCGCGATGAGTTTTGCGTGAGGATGATCGGCCATTTGTTGGGCGATTCTCTCCATGGAAAAGGCTTCGTGAACGATACAGCTTCCGTCCCAGAGAATCATGTCGCGGCCGGTTTTCTTCATTAAATATTTCCCCAAATTTTTGTCCGGCGCGAAAATAACCGGTCGGTCCTCCGGTAACGAACGGATGATGGTTTCGGCGTTGGAGCTGGTAACGATGATGTCTGATTCTGCTTTGGTTTCGGCGTTGCAGTTGATGTAAGTTGCAATTAAAGCGTTCGGGTGTTTTGCCCGCATAGCCCGCAATCCTTCGCCGCTGCAACCGTCTGCAAGCGAACAGCCGGCCTGCGTATCGGGAAGGACTACTTTCTTTGTAGGATTCAGGATTTTAGCTGCTTCTGCCATAAAATGAACGCCACAAAAAGCAATCATATCGGCATCGGTATCTTTCGCCGCACGTGCCAACTGGAGGGAATCGCCCAAATAATCGGCAATGTCCTGTATGGCTGCAGGTTGGTAATAATGCGCCAAAATCACGGCGTTTTTTTCTTTTTTAAGATCTAAAATGGCTTTTACCAAATCTTCACCCTGCGGAATGATTAAGTCTTTAATATTTAAAAAACCTCTTACGGGAAGGTTGGCTTTTGCGGTGTCTAAATTTTCTGTGCTCATGCGAAATTCTGTTTAAGTATGGTGTTTCTTAAAATTAATAGGCGGGATTAAATTCGATTTTCAAACCCAATGCCTCGATTATTTTATAAAAAGTTGAAACTTTAGGTTCTGTTTTGCCATTTTCAATTCTTGAAATATAAGATTTGTCGGCACCAATTTTGTCTGCCAATTGTTCCTGGGTCATGTTAGCGTTTTTTCTGGCTTGCTCAATAATTTGCCCGGTATAGAAAGCCATTGCTTTCTCTTGGAATTTTTTGCGCTCTTTAGTTCCGTATTCGCCATGTTTCTCGGCAAGAACTTTACTGTAGCTTCTAATTTTCGGTTCTTTTGTGTTCATAATATTGAGCCATTATTTTTAAAGCTTTCTCTACCTCTTTTTTTGGAGTTTTCTGAGATTTTTTCTGAAATCCATTGAAGAGAACAACTAATTTTCCCTCATCAAAACAAAAGAAAACTCTGTAAATATTGCTTTGATATTCGATTCTAATCTCGAATAAACCATTTCAATATGTTTCACAAATTTTTCTGAAATCCTTTCCTGAGTTTCAATGATATCAAAAATATATTCTATTTTTTCAACAACTTTCGGATGAAGTTTCTTTATAAAATCATCAAAATAATGACCGAAAGTTATGATTTCTCTAATCATCGCAAAGTTACTAAAAGTTGTATAATTGTGCAACTTGTTTCGAGCGGGCAATTGCAGTCAAATTTTCAATAATGTCTGCTCCAAACCTGAATACAAATCTATTGTTTAATGCTTAAAAACATTTAGGATTGGGATGTATAAATGTATAATTAAAATCTTGAATCAAATGCTGGGACGAAATAATCCGTTGCGGTAGCATTCCTGTTTTATCGCTGTTGCTTTTATTTTCCAAATTCAGAACCTCTCCTATTGACGGATGTTCCGGAGCAACGACATTGTAAGTTTCTGCTTTTATTTCAGAATGAATCAGTTGTTCTGCGATCGCTACAATATCTTCGTAATGAATATAATTGGTGGGTTTATCAGGGTTTTCCGGCAATCTGTTTTTAAAGAAATTTTGGAGCGACCGTTCGTTACCCATTAATCCGCCAAACCGCAAAATAGTGGTTTGCGGATATTTCTTTCGGACTATATTTTCTGAAGTGAGAATATCGGTTCTTAAATTCTCGGTGTCGCTTTCAGTGAACACTTTGTCTTCCTGCGGATAAATTCCGGTAGAGCTGAAAAAGATGGTTTTTGAAAATTGCTCATCGAGTTTTTCAAAACCCCGATGCCAGTCATTTCTCGAAACCGGCATGCTGAAAACCGCAATGTGGATATCGTTTAAAAAATCAAAATCAACCGTTGATTGAAAGTCGAGCAGATGAACTTCTGCCGCCGCTTTCTTCAGGGGAATTATTTTACCGGGTGTCGTGGTGGTGGCAATGACATGGTGCTTTTGATCAGTCCAGTATCTGGCTAATTTTTCTCCAACCCAGCCGCAGCCGATAATGGCGATTCTCATGATTTCAAAAACTGCATTATTAAATTATCAATTTCAATTTTAGCCACTTCCAACTGATCGTTGATTACAATTTTGTCAAATTCATTTTTAAAAGAGATTTCTTCTGTTGCTTTTGCAACACGCAGGTGAATGGTTTCCAGGTCGTCGGTTCCTCTTGCAATCAATCTTAATTCCAAAGCGGCTACCGAAGGCGGCATAATGAAAATAGACAATGCTTTGTCGCCGAAATATTTTTTCAAGGCAATTCCGCCCTGAACATCCACATCGAAAATAACGGCCTTTCCGCTGGCCCAGATGCGTTCGACTTCTGATTTCAAAGTCCCGTAATATTTGTCGGTATATACTTCTTCAAACTCCACGAAATCCCCCTCAGCAATCTTCTGACGAAATTCTTCAGGAGTGATAAAATGATAATCGATACCTTGCTGTTCTTCGCCTCTCGGATTTCTGGTCGTACAGGAAATTGAAAATGCCAGTTCCGAAAAATGTTCGAGACAGTGTTTTACAAGAGTGGTTTTTCCACTTCCGGAGGGTGCGGAGAATATGATTACTTTGTTCATTGGTTTTTTTAATTTTTGAGAAGACGGATAGATGATAGACGGATAGATAATAGATGGGTGAATGATGAACGATAGACGGGTAGATTATAGATAATTATTCATCTCCGATTTTGGTTTTAATTTTTAGCGCAAAGGAATACAAAGATTTTATTTATAAAACACCCTATTTTTAGTTTTTTTCAAGTTCGAAAAGTTGATGTCCGCTTAGCACAAAGTTCGTAAAGATTTTACAATTACTTCTAATTACGGCAATCAATGCTGTGGTCTTTCATCTATCCGTCTATCGTCTATTATCTATCCGTCTATTATCTAATATCTTCTAGTCTATTATCTTTTAGTCTACAATACGTTAAGCGTCTGTTCCTTTATTTTTTCCAGATCATCTTTCATCATGACCACGAGTTTTTGAATTTCTGCGTGGTTGGCTTTGGAGCCGAGGGTATTGATTTCTCTGCCGATTTCCTGAGAAATAAACCCGAGTTTTTTGCCGTTGCAGCTTTCTTCAATCATTACTTCCAGATAATATTTTAAATGTTGGGTAAGCCGGACTTTTTCTTCAGCGATATCCAGTTTTTCAGTATAATAAGCCATTTCCTGATAGAAACGGGTTTCGTCGATCTGATCAAATTCGTTGAGTGATTTTCGGTAGCGTTCTTTTACCGCATCCATTCTCACTTCTTCGTAAGGTTTTATCTGATGGAGGCAGTTCTCAATTTTGTTGATATTCCGGTGCAGTTCTTCCTGTAGAATTTCACCTTCTATCCGTCGGAAATTGTCAAATTTCGTTAAAGCTTCTTCTAATAACTCGATTAAAAAAATCCATTCGTTATCATTGAGTTCATCGCTTTTGGAAGAAATGGCTTCCGGCATTCTCACCGCCATTTTCAGATATTCGAAATCGGGACCGTCTCCGGCCACTTTTTTCAGTTCCTGCATATACGCCTGCACCAGATCGTGATTAATATTCACATCACTGGCGTTATTGAGGGATTCGATATTCACGTAGCAATCAACTTTTCCACGGAGAACCCGGTCGTTGAGTATTTTGCGCATTTCGAATTCTTTCTCTTTATATCTTAATGGGATTTTGATGTTTAAATCAAAAGATTTGCTATTGAGGGATTTAATGTCGACGGTTATTTTTTTACCTTCGAAAACTCCTTCGCTTCTGCCGAAGCCGGTCATGGATAAAATCATGTATTTGCTTTATCTTACAAAGATAATTATTTCAAATCTTTTAAACTTAAAAAAAGAAAGATCAAAGCCTTTTTAAATCTTAAAATGAATAAATGCTGTGCCGCAGGTTAAAATAAGTGTTTCCAAAACCATCTTTATGAAAAAGCCCACACAGATTCCGTAGATTCCCAGTTTAGTCAAGCTACCCAATATTATTCATTACCCATTACTTATTACCCATTAAAACATGAATCAACTTATTAAATTTTGACGGCTCTGAAATTTTCGATAATGACAGAAAAGATTATTTTATATATTTGCACTTAATAAAAGATTTATAAATATGCTTAAATCGTTCTTCCATTGGAAAGTCCTGGTCAATATACTTCTAGCGGCTGCCATCTTCGTAGGGGCAGTTTGGCTGACATTTCGTTGGTTAGAAATTCATACGAACCACGGAAAAGAAATCGCAGTACCCAATGTGATGAATAAATCGGTGCATGAAGCCATTAAAATTTTAGATGATTCAGGCTTGGGATACGAAGTCGACAGTTTTAAATACGACCCCAAATTCAAACCTTTTCAGGTTTTACAAATTTATCCTTCACCGGGTTCCCGGGTGAAAGACGGCAGAACGATCGTACTGAAAGTGAATCCGAGAACCTATGCACAGGTTTCAGTACCGGATATTTTAGACCGTTACAAGGGCTTGGCATTTAGGCAACTGGAGCAGGTCGGGTTGAAAATAGGCGATACCATCTATGAGCCGAGTATCCAGCGTGATGCTGTTTTGAGAATGCTCTACAATGGGTCGGTTTTGAAGCCTGGTGCCCTGTTACCGAGATTCACAACGATTGATCTGGTCATAGGTGCAGGGCCAAAAAGAAATATCAGCGTGCCGAATCTGGTGGGTTTAACCGTACAGGAAGCGAAATTAATTATTGCGCAAAATTTATTCGAAATAGGATTAATCGAATATGAAGATGGCGGTGGCGATGAATCAGATATTGTGTACTACCAGGATCCGGCAGCATTTGATGTGAGGGATCAGGGAATGCAGATTGATCTTTGGGCCAGTAAAAAAACGCCGGCGGAAATGCGCGGAAAAATCTCACAGTTGAATTCCATTTATCGAATTAAAGACAATTACGAGCCTCGGAATTACCAGGAAGCACCTGTTTATAATGAACCTGTGCCCAACCGGAGTGAACCTTTGGAAGAAACGCCAAAAGCGGTTGTGCCAAAAGTAGAAACTCCAAAGCAGGAAGTGAAAAAGCAGGAAATACCAAAAACAGCGGCGGAGCAAAAACCAAAAGCCACTGAAGCGAAACCGAAAACCGCTACAACTCAGGCACCGGCAAAGGCAACTCCTGCAAAAACAGAAGAAAAGCCCAAAGTTAAAAAGGTGATTGTTGAATAGTTTTTTAATACATCTCTCACTAAAGCTTCAACCGAAAATGTTGGAGCTTTATTTTTCAAAAATACAATGACAGAAGACAACGAAAATTTCGCGGAAGACGATTTTCTGACTCAGGACTCCAACGAAACTGAATCGGAAGGTCTCTTTGAACATCTTTCCCTCACCGTTGATAAAGGCCAGGAATCGGTACGGATCGATAAATTCCTGGTGAATTTCCGGCAAAATTCTTCAAGAAATAAAATCTCGCAAACCTGCCGTGCGGGGAACGTCGTGGTCAATGGTTCGCCGGTTAAGCAGAATTACCGCGTAAAACCCGGGGATGAAATTTCCGTCCTGCTTACCAAGCCGCCACGGGAAAATATCATCATTCCACAAGATATTCCCATTAATATCGTTTATGAAGATGACGATGTGGTCGTGGTAGATAAAGCAGCAGGAATGGTGGTGCATCCCGGTCATGGGAATTATGACGGAACTTTGATCAATGCGCTGGCTTTTCATTTTGAAAAAAACGGGATAAAATCAGATCTGGACCGCGTTGGGTTGGTGCACCGGATTGATAAAGACACCTCAGGCCTTTTAGTCATTGCCAAAAATGAATATGCCCTGAGTTTTCTTGCCAAACAGTTCTTTGACCGTACGACCAAAAGATTATACTGGGCGTTTGTCTGGGGGAATATGGAAGAAGAGCAGGGAACGATTCGTGGAAACATCGGCAGGCATCTGAAAAACAGAATGCAGATGGCCGTTTTCGAAGACGGAACTTTGGGGAAACACGCTGTTACTCATTATAAAGTCATCGAGCGTTTCCGGTACATCACCTGGGTAGAATGTAAACTGGAAACCGGCAGAACCCATCAGATTAGGGCGCATTTCAAACATATCGGGCACACTCTTTTCAATGATGAAAGATATGAAGGAAATCAGATTTTAAAAGGAATCAATATGCCGAAGTACAAACAGTTTGTGAAAAATGTGTTCGAAATTTTGCCCCGTCACGCCCTTCATGCCCACACGCTTGGATTTATCCATCCGACGACCGGGAAAGAAATGTATTTTGAAAGTCCAATGCCGAAAGATATGGACGATGCCCTGAATAAATGGAGAAAATATTTAGAATCTTAGAGCCTTTTTAAGTTGTAATAAAACCACATAAGAATTAGTTTTCACTTTGAAAAATATTTAGAGCAGTTTAGAAAATCTTTGATTTTAAGAACTGATGTGAACTTTTAGAAGTAGTTTTTACCTAAAGCTTTTGTGACTTTGTGGTTAATTTATTGTTAAATTTAAACAGGTTCTAAATAGAATCTTAGTTCCATAAAAACTTTTTATCTTTGCTAAAATTCACGCAACTCTTATTATGAGAAAAATATATACGTTATTTTTCGTGGTGGTCTTTCTCGGAAGCTACAAAAGCCAGGAAACATTGCCATTTTATCAACAGTATCTGCTTGGCGGCGATTTTCTTTTTAATCCCGCGCTCTATGGTAGTACCGATGATGTTGTATTGAATTTAAACTACCAGAAGCAGTTTTCGAATTTCGATCAGTCGCCCAATGTACAGTCGATCGGGATGCACGCCAACGTAATTGACAGATTGGGAGCCGGATTGTCTTTTTTCAGAGATCAAAACGGGCCGATTTCTTCCAACGGCATTTCGGCAGGTGCTGCTTATTTTATTCCTATTGATGATGATGGCGAGCGAAAAAACCAATTCTCTTTTGGGACGAATGTGAATTTCTATAATATGAATATCGACTTGGGCATGCTGAATCCACAGGATCCCGGCGACCCGGTTTTAAGTTCAAATTCCCTCTTTCTGGTCTATGCCAATCTTGGGATGGCGCTCAATTACCGTAATTTTTTCGCAGGAGTTTCTGTGAACGATATCGCTTTAAGCAATGATATTCCTATTGTGAACGGTATTGAGCCCGAACCGACCAAGGTTCTGATCCACACGGGTTATGACTGGTATGTGACCGATGAGTTTTATGTAACACCGTCTGTTTTGGCCAACTTTAATACCAATTCATCTAAACTGGTGGATCTCAATGTAATGGGAACCGTTAACGGAGACGAAAACTCCTTTTCAGCCGGAGTGAGTTTTAGAACAGCAATCAATAAATTCGGAAATCAAAGTTTAGGATTTTCTCCGGTTATCAAAGGAACGGTGAATAATTTCTTTTTCGGGGCCACTTATAATTTCGGACTTTCTGATATTCAACAATATGCCGGCAGCAGTTTCATGCTGAGTATCGGTTATAAATTAGAAAATTTCATCAATACGAGAGGGTACCGGTATTAATTATTATATGCTTTTTGTTTAATTTTTTTTATAATCACTAATTATAATGATTATTCAAGAATTAGAAGAAAGATTTTTTATTGTATGCTATATGCTTGATCATAATGAATTCTATTTTTTTTAGCAATTATAGAATATTTTGACAATGATTATTATGGATATGAACATTATAATTTCATTAGTTATAAGTATACCTTTAGCATTAATACTTACTGCCAAAAGACTTCTTGCCATATATAAGCCAAATAAGAGTAATAAATAATCTAAAAGCCAACTCCTAAAAGTGTTGGCTTTGTTATTTATAAATTAGGATATTTCTGCGGATCTTGGTTGGTGTTAAAAACAGAATAAATGTAAACCAATTTTTCCTCTTCATCAATCGTGAAAAATAGGATATAAGGAAACGATTTAAAAGGAATCGCTCTCAAGTTTTTATATCGAAATTGGAAGAAAGGATTTATTTCCAAAGATTGATAAGCCAGTTCTAATTGTTCGTCAAAAGATTTCATTACCGAATAAGAAATCTCTGAATAATATTCATAGGCTTGATCTATTTCTTCCTGAGCACGATTAAGAATAACGAGATTATAACCCATGTTTTTGACGCAGTTTATCCAAAGCTTTTCTTGCAGGAATAAAATCTTTTTTATCGGATTTTATTCTTTCATCAAGGTTTTTTTTCTGCGGATCCGAAAGTTGAAAAAGGTCTGAATTATCATTTATTTGATATTTTTTTTCCAATTTTTTCCAGTCTTCAATTGGGATAAAAACACCAGTTGGGTTTCCTTGTGAATCATTGATGTATTGTAAATTCATGGTATTCCAATTAAAAGATTAATGAGTTTTCTACTTTAAAAAAATAAATTTAAGTAGAAAAATTGTAGAGTACAAATTTAATGCATTATAAATTTAAAACAATGAAAAGAAAAAATAGATATTCAACTGAATAATTTTTACCTTTGAAAATTAAGTGCATTACAGAAATTTTTCACTTCTTAACCTTGGCTCTTTTCACTTTTTCCCTGGCTCTTATTTAAAATGATTTACCTCCATATCCCTTTCTGCAAACAAAAATGCAGTTACTGTAACTTTCATTTTTCCACTTCTTTACAATATAAAGAGGAGATGATTTCTGCGATAAAAAAAGAAATTTCTTTAAGAAAAAATGAGTTGGAAACCCAGGATTTAAAATCCCTCTATTTCGGTGGCGGAACTCCTTCTATTCTTAAAGCAGATGAACTTCAGTCGATTATTGATGAGGTCTTAAAACATTTCTCTTTTGATTCCAATATTGAAATTACCCTGGAAGCCAATCCCGATGATTTGGATAAAAACTTTCTTAAAGAATTATCAAAAACGCCTTTTAACCGTTTGTCAATCGGGACCCAAAGTTTTTTTAATGAAGATTTGAAATTAATGAACCGCGCGCACAATGCAGGCGAAGCTGAAAGTTCAATTAAAAGAGCGCAGGATTTTGGTTTTGAAAACATCAGCATCGATTTAATCTACGGTTCACCGACTTCAAGTTTCGAAATATGGAAACAGAATCTCGATAAAACTATTGAACTTCAGGTGCCGCACATTTCTTCTTATGCACTGACGGTTGAACCGAAAACAATTTTGAATGCCTGGATCTCTCAGGGAAAAATCGCCGCTCCAAAAGAAGCGGAGCAACATGAGGAGTTTTTCTACATGACCGATTTTCTGAAAGATCACGGTTTCGATCATTACGAAATATCCAATTTCGGAAAGCCCGGATTTCATTCCAGACATAATTCTGCCTACTGGAAATACCGGGAATATCTGGGCATCGGCCCTTCCGCACATTCCTATAACGGGCGAAACGAAAGAAGCTGGAATATTGCCAATAATAAGCTGTATATCAATTCTTTAAATAAAAATATCTTGCCCAGAGAAACGGAACTGCTCTCCGAAAAAGACCAGTTCAACGAAATGTTGATGATTGGGTTGCGAACAACCTGGGGCGTAGATTTGTCTGCCTTAAATGAAAAATTCAGTGCCGAACTTTTGGAGTATTTTCAAAACCAAATCAAATCCAAACTCGATGATGGACTGCTGATGATTGAAAATAACCATCTTATTATTCCTGAAAAGCATTGGTTCCTGGCAGATGGAATTGCTGCTGATCTGTTTATGGTGTAGGGAGTTGCGAGGTACGGGTTGCGGGTTCGTGGTGCCGGTTCGAGGTTCGAGGAGTTTTTTTGAACACTAATGGTACAAATGGTTTCACTAAGAGCATCATTTTGTTTGTCGTAAATGCTTTTAAAGAAATTCACCATTCACCCATATTCACCATTCACTTTACTTGCCTTCTTTTTACTTTTTACTTGGCTCTTTATTCGTATTTTTGCAGAAATTTCTTCCCCTTGAAAACGATAAAACCAGATTTCAGCCATCTTTCCGCCAACCAATCCATCGGGATTTTCGACTCCGGTGTGGGCGGATTGACCGTTGCCAAAGAAATTAAAAGATTACTTCCTCATGAAAATTTAATCTATTTCGGCGATACCAAACATCTTCCGTACGGTGAAAAATCCAGGGAAGCCATCGTGGGATATTGTACGAAAATCACCGAATTTTTATTGGAGAAAAATTGTAAAGCCATTGTAATTGCCTGTAATTCTGCGACCGCAAATGCGTTAACAGAAGTGTTGGCATTGGTTAATAATCAAGTTCCGGTGATCGATGTGATCAATCCGGTTGCTGAAAAAGTATCTTACGAAATACATAATAATGTGGGGGTGATTGCAACCAAAGCAACGGTCAATTCAGGATTGTATAAAAAATCGATCCGCAAGCACAATAAGTTTATTAAAGTCGATGAACTGGCGACTCCGCTTTTGGTGCCCGCCATCGAGGAGGGTTTTCGGAATCATCCGATTACGCATTCTATTATTTATAATTACCTGAGCAACAGTAAATTGAAAAATATTGAAACCCTGATTTTAGGCTGTACCCATTATCCACTTTTGCTGAACGAAATCAAACAATATTACGGAAACCGCGTTCGGGTAATCGATTCACCGAGTATCGTGGCGAATCAGCTGAGAATTATTCTGGAGAAGCATCATTTGCTGAATGAAGAAAATCCAAAACCTACTTACCAGTTTTACCTTTCAGATATTACCAAAAACTTTGAGAAGATCTCTAAGAAATTCTTTGGTAAAACCATCGATCTGGAATTGAAAGTACTGTAAGAGTTGGTGCTGGTTTTCTTATACTGAAAAAGATGCAGTTTTTTAAAGGTGACTTGTATAAATACTGAAGATTTTTAACGCAAAGACGCAAAGATTTCACTTAACATTCTTCATAAAATTACGGACGCAAAGGCGTTTCACTTAGCAAAGGTAAAACGTTTTATAACCAATTATAAAAAACGTTTTATAACCAATTATAAAAGGAGGTCTGAGTTTCTTTAAACCACAAAAGGCGCAAAAGTTTAATTCTAAAAAGTCTTTCAAAAGGTGGCAAAAGCTTTTCTAAAAAAAATGCCACGAATACACGAATTCTTCTGTTACCGCTAACATTTATTCGTGCATTCTTCCAAGGGACAGCTTAATATTCTTAATTCCTTCATCGAATCTTAATGGTTCAATTGCTGCTGATG
>NZ_JAUSWQ010000015.1:0-58916 GCF_030815285.1 Chryseobacterium sp. MDT2-18
GAAGAAAATATTTTTATAATGCTATGATTGACAGAATGCTACAGCTTCATAAAGTTATCCACTTTATCTAAAGTATCCATTTTGCGGTAGGGATAGAAGTGGAAATCCCGCAGCAAGCACAGGCTTTAGCCAAGGCGTGAGGAATTGAAACGGATAGCCCGACCCGAAAGTGGGAAAACGATACGGTGTTTGGCTAAACCCGCAGAGGGGACCGCCCTAATTAAAAAAACGTACTATATAATAGTACGCTGTAATTTTTTAAAGATAAAGTATCCGATAAGGACTCCAATAATGTCTGCTACTAAATCCAGACCTTCCAAGGAGCGGCCTAAACCCATTTCGTCCTGAAGAATCTCAGTGAGCAAAGCATAGCTAATCATAATCTGAATAAAATAACCAAACTTGATTTTCGGGAATGCCGCAACGAAAGAAAACCCTAGAAACGCGAAAATACTTAAATGCAAAACCTTGTCTATACCCTCGAACATAAAAGGATATTCGAAATTTTCTACGCCGGGTTTTAGAAGCATATAAGTAAGAAATGCCCAGTAAATGGGCAATATCTTACGAAATATTTTTAATATTTTATCCAAGTGATGCTTGGTATTCTTCTGCAGAAAGGAGTTCTGACTGATCAGCATCCTCTGCTATTTCTAATTTAATAATCCATCCTTTCCCGTAAGGATCGGTATTTAGAAGTTCTGGCTGATCTTCCAGGTCTGTATTGAATGCTGAAACAGTCCCTTTCAACGGTAAGAATAAATCTGAAACTGTTTTCACGGCTTCTACACTTCCGAAAACATCTCCTGAAGAAAGTTCATCGTCTACAGAATCAACATCTACAAAAACGATATCACCCAGTTCGCCTTGTGCAAAATCTGTAATTCCTATGGTTGCGGTGTTTCCTTCAATCTTCACCCATTCGTGATCTTTGGTGTACTTTAATTCAACTGGTAAATTCATTTTTTTTATTTTATTCTTCAAAAATAATTAAAATTATGTGATATTCAAAAGTTTCTCCCGTTTTTAGTAAACACATTTCCAGAATTTACTGCGGGAATTGTTCCGATTGATCCATCTTATCATTTGAAATGACGATTATTGCCTGCATCAATCCTTTAATTTATCTTGTTTTCTTAAATTTGCTGATTCTAAATTAATATATTGTCTTCTGCTGTCTTTTACTTTTATATAAAGAGCACTTTGCAATTCCAAAAAATTTTAAAAAAAATGAACATTGAAAATAAATTAAAAATCTCCCAAAAAGCTTTTAACACTTGGAGAACTGTTCCATTTAAAGATAAGCAGCTACTGCTCAAAACTTTAGCGAAACTTCTTGACGATAATGCTGAAAAATTCGGGAAAATCATCACTAAGGAAATGAACAAGCCGATCACGCAGTCCATAGCGGAAGTTAAGAAGTGCGCGACGATGGTCAGCTATTATGCCGCTGCGGAAAATATCCTTAAACCTGAAAAGATCAAAACAGAATTCCGAATTTCTAAAATTCATTATATTCCTAAAGGTGTTATTTTGGGGGTAATGCCGTGGAACTTTCCCTTTTGGCAGGTTATCCGTTTCGCAGTTCCTGCGATTTTGGCAGGAAATACAGTGGTATTAAAACATGCTTCCATTTGCTTCGGAAGTGGAAATGAAATTGAAAAGATTTTCTTGGAGGCCGGCTTCCCGAAAGGAGTTTTCCAAAATTTAGAAATCGGTCACGCTGAAGTGAAAACCGTGTTGGAAAATCCTGTTGTGAGAGGTGTAAGTTTAACGGGCAGCGAGAAAGCCGGTGCAGAAGTCGCTTCAATCGCCGGAAAAAACATTAAAAAATCCTTGCTGGAATTAGGCGGAAGTGATGCATTCATCATTTTGGATGATGCAGATTTCGCAGCAGCGGCAGAATCCGGCGCAAAATCGCGCTTAATGAATTGCGGACAAGCTTGTAACGCAGCGAAAAGATTCATCATTCAGAAAAATATAGAAAAAGAATTCCTTCCTATTTTTGTTAAAGAATATCAAAAATTTGTACCAGGCAATCCTTTAAAAAAGAAAACCAATATGGCGGGAATGGCGCGTCCGGATTTGGCTGATGAGTTGGAACAGCAATATAATAAAGCGCTTGCAAACGGTGCCGAAATTATTTTGCCGCTCGTAAGACTTTCAGCAAATGAATTTGTTCCCGGATTAATTAAAGTAAAATCCGGAAATCCTATTCTTCAGGAAGAACTTTTCGGACCACTCGGAATGGTGATGACTGCAAAAGATGATAAGCACGCTCTTCAACTGGCAAATGAAATTCCGTTTGGACTGTCTGATTCGGTTTGGACCAAAGATAAAAAAAGACAGCAATTCTATATCGATAATTTGGAATCCGGAACGGTAAGCATTAATAAAGGAACCAGTTCAGATCCTAGACTGCCTTTTGGCGGCACGAAATCTTCCGGTTATGGAACAGAACTTTCATTGGTTGCGCTGAAGGAATTTGTAAATGTAAAAACTGTAGTTGCCAATTAAAAGGCAACTTTAATCATCAGAAACCAGAACCTTCAGGATTATTCACATCCTGAAGGTTTTTTTACAGCGTTTTCGCTTCAACTTTTAATTGTGATCTGTATAAAGTCGCGTAATAACCGTTTCTTTCCAAAAGTTCGGCATGCTTACCTTCCTCGACAATTTTCCCGTGTTCCATCACAATTATTTTATCTGCATTTTCAATCGTAGAAAGCCGGTGTGCAATAATAATTGAGGTTCGGTTTTTGGTTATTTTTTCAGTAGCACGCTGGATTAATTTTTCACTTTCGTGATCGATGGAAGATGTTGCTTCATCGAGAATTAAAATCTTCGGATCTGAAAGATAAGCTCTTAAAAATGACAACAACTGCCTTTGCCCCAAAGAAATTGAAGAACCTCTTTCGCGGACAACATAATTGTAACCGCCGGGAAGACTTTCAATAAAATCATCAACTTCAATATCTTTCGCAATACTTTTTATCTTTTCTAAAGTAACGGTCTCATCACCGAAAGCAAGATTCTCAAAAATACTTCCGTGGAATAAAAAGACATCCTGCAAAACAACGCCAATATGACTTCTCAGGTTATAAAGTTCATATTCTTTTAGCTCAACATCATCCAATAAAATTTTACCGGAATTAATATCGTATAATCTTGTAATCAAACTGATAATCGTAGACTTTCCGGCACCGGTCGCGCCAACAATCGCAACGGTTTCACCTGGATTTACTTTAAAACTGATTCCCTTTAAAACCTCCTGTTTTTCGTCATAAGAAAAATGAACATTCTTAAATTCTATTTTTCCCTCAAAATGAGATTTAGCAATTGTACCGTGATTCGGCATCGCAAAATCTTCGTCCATCACGCCAAGAACTCTTTCTGCACCAACAATTCCTCTTTGTATATTATTAAAACGATCCGCAATTTGCCGAAGCGGACGGATCAACATCGAAATATATTGAATAAAAGCGATTACCGCACCTGCTTTAATGGTAATGAATCCGCCGTAGAAAAGGATGAATCCTATAAATAAGGAAGAGATTAATTCGACAACGGGAAAAAACAGCGAAAAAATAAAAACCGTTTTCAGCAAAGCCGACTTCAAAATAATATTAATATCATCGAACTTTTTGAATTCCGCCTGCTGTCTGTTGAAAACCTGCACAATCGACATTCCCGAAAGTCTTTCCTGTACAAATGAATTCTGGTTAGACGTCCAGGTTCTTTCATCGCCAAAAGCTTTCTTTAATCTTTTCTGAAAAAACCTCGTAATCAAAACCATCAGCGGAAGAATCGCCAAAGAAATATAACTTAAATGAACATCCACCTGAAACATCATAATCAATACGAAAACGATGCGCAGAATATCACCGAAAACCATCAGAAATCCATCGGTATAAACCGTGGCAATCGTTTCTACATCGCCAACTGCTCTTGTTACCAGTTGTCCGATTGCGGTTTTATCAAAGAAAGAAGTGCGGAAGTAAATAAGTTTATGATACAGTCTTTCGCGGATATCCCGAATGACGTTTTGCGAAATAAAGTTGGAGAAATAAACCAGAAAGAAATTCAAAACCGTTTCACCGAAAACCAGCGCCACCAAAATATAAATATGCTTCATCATCAACCCCTTATCGCGAAGCTGAATAATGTCTGTATCTACAATCTGCATCGTCAAATACGGCCGGTAGGTAGAAATAACCGACAGAACGATGGAAATAATCAGCGTCAAAATGAACCAGGAACGAAATTTCATTCCGATTACAAATAGTCGTTTAATAATATCCCAGGTCGATTGCTTCTTCATATTTTATTTAAAAATTCTTTGCAAAAATACAGAATTTTGCAGGGATGAAAGATGCTTAAAGATTGAGTTTTGAAATTACCGCAATCGAAAATTAAAAATCATAACCCACATCTACCAAAAACAAACCTTGCGCCGGCGCCGATGTTCCGGCAGAATTACGGTTTTTATCTTTGATAATCCGGTGCAGATCCTGCGGTTCTAATTTTCCGTTTCCGATTTCCACCATGGTGCCCACAATTGCCCGAACCATATTCCGTAAAAAGCGGTCCGCAGAAACGGTAAATTTCAGTTCAGAACCCTCCTGCTCCCAAAACGCTTTATAGATTTTGCAGTTATTGGTTTTATTATCGGTGTGTAATTTAGAAAAACTTGTGAAATCTTCGTACTCAAAAAGAATTTTGCAGGCTTCATTCATCCGGTCGATGTCCAAATCCCGTTTCCAGATTTGCCAGGAAGAATCCTGCGTAAAAGGATTTTTATCCAGAGAAATATAATATTCATACGTTCGAAAAGTCGCATCGAACCGGGCGTGGAAATCATTTTTCACCGCAAATATTCTTTTCACCGCGAAATCCTGCGGCAAAAAACTGTTCAGCTGATAAGCCAGATTATCCCCGATATTTTTCTCAGTATCGAAATGCGCAAATATTTTCTTCGCATGCACGCCAGTGTCTGTTCTTCCCGCTCCGGTCGTTTTTATCTGCTCACGAAGAATGGTAGATAGGGCTTTTTCCAAAACTTCCTGAACAGAAATTTGGTCCGGCTGAATCTGATAGCCAAAATAATTTTTACCCGAATACGAAAACTCTATAAAATACCTCATCGCCTGCAAATTTACTGAATTTTCAGGAGCCACAAAATGGGAAATATGTTAGGAAAGCAGTCCCGCTATCCGCTATATCTGTGCCTTTCTTTTCAAAAAAGCCAGAGGATGCCGCTTCTATCGGGGCTAAAATATAAAGCAGGTTGTTTTTCACATTTTTTACGATCAAAAATTAAAGAATCTGCATGAGCAATTGAGCATAGGAAAATTTCTAATTGATAGATTACCTTTTAAAAAAAATTAAGAAATTTACAACATGAAAATACTCCTCCTCTCCGACTCTCATTCTTATATCGATGACCGAATTTTAGAGTATGCCAAAAGCGCAGATGAAATCTGGCACTGCGGAGATTTCGGAAACATGGAAGTCATTGAGAAACTGGAAAAAATAAAACCTTTACGCGGCGTTTACGGCAATATCGACGGAGCAGAAATCAGAAAAATATTCCCGGAAGTTTTACGGTTTAAATGCGAAGATGTAGAAGTTCTGATGATTCACATTGGTGGCTATCCCGGGAAATACACGCCTTTGGCCAAAAAAGAAATCGAAGAGAAAACGCCGAAACTATTTATTTCCGGACATTCTCATATTCTGAAAGCGATGTATGATCAGAAAAACAAACTCCTTCACCTGAATCCCGGTGCGATGGGAAAAGTCGGTTGGCATCAGATGCGCACGATGATGCGTTTTGAAATCAACGGCGATCAAATCGAAAATCTGGAAGTGATTGAACTGGGGAAAAAGTAGAAAAGTTTCATTTTAATTAAATTTACGGAAACCTAAATGATATAAAATAATTAAACCACAAAAGAACATTTGAAAAGAGAAACCGCCAAAAAAGCAACTTTTTTAGACCACTTTCCTTTTTTGATCTTTAGAAAAAACTTAAAAAGTATCGCTTTTGCGACTGTTGTGGTTTTTTAAACAAATTCAAACTGGCTTTTAACTTATTATGATGAATATTATCACTTTAATTAAAATGTAAAATGATGCAAAAATACCGCAATACGCCGATCTTTAAAAAATCGCAGGAAATCTTTGACACTTTACGGATTATCACCGACTTAATTCCTGAGGAAAACGAACATTTAGAATTTACCAAACACCACATTTTAGAAAACATTTACACCATACAGGCAAAACTGGTGGGTGCTGAAGCCGTAAAATTTTGGGATTTGAAAATGGAAAATGCCGCTCTTATCAGAAAGTGCGCGAGAGAATTAATGGTCCTTCAGCATTCGCTGAAAGCTTTTGGTTTTTCCGATGCAGATTATTATCAAATTGTGCGGGTACAACTGGAAGAATTCCGTTTGCTGTTCAGAGATTGGGTAGCCGGCTTTAATCCAAAACATTTCATTGTTGATGAATGGGGTCTTTTTAATCCTCCGGGAATTCCGCAGGATTATGAACAGAGAGATGACGAACTCAATTTTTTGGACGAAGATGATGACGGGGAATTCTAAAATATACGAGGCTATTTCTGTCGCAACTCTTCATAAATACTGTGAATCAAACCATCAGCAACAGAAATTTTCGGAACAAATATTTTATCGATATCGCTCCAGGACATCACATTATTGAAAATCTGCAGCGCCGGAACCAAAACATCGGCCCGGTCTTCGCGCAGGTTGAATCTGCTCATTCTTTCGGTTACCGAAAGACCGCTCATTTCTTTGTAATATTTTTTCAGAAAAGCAGTTGACATCGGTTTCCCGTCTTTTGTTTTGCTCATCGAGAAAATTTTATTGATGTTTCCGCCGGAACCAATGGCAACAATTGGTTTTTTACTGTTGATATTTTTGCGGATTTCCTCTTTTAATTCCTTCCACAAATCGTCTTTCACCAAACCATTCAGCAATCTGATGGTACCGATGTTAATGGATTTCTCATATTCCATCTTTCCGTTTTCATAAAACATGAGTTCGGTAGAACCACCGCCAACATCGATGTAGAGATAGGCATTGTTTTTATCGAGCGCGTCTGCCACGTGATTTTCAAAAACCAAAGCTGCTTCCTGATCACCGGTAATAATTTCGATATCAATCCCGGAAGATTTTTTAACCTGTCTGATGATTTCTTTTCCGTTTTTTGCGTCGCGCATCGCACTGGTCGCGCAGGCACGGAAATGTTCGACTTTATAAATTTTCATCAGATTACTGAAAACAGTCATGGAATCGATTACCATCTGTTCTCTTTCCGGACCAATTTCACCATGGGTGAAAACATCCATTCCCAGACGCAGTGGAATCCTGAGGAGATTCAGCTTGGTAAACTGCGGTTTCCCTTTTTTGGGTTCCGTTACTTCATTAATCAGCAGTCTGGCTGCGTTACTTCCGATATCTATCGCTGCTATTCTCATTCGTTAAAAATAAATTTTATAAAATTGCTCTTTAAATCCACAAAAAATAATGCCAAAATTCAGGTAAATTCAGCGATCGGAAACTTTTGTTTTTGAGTTTTAAAGGTAAGAAGCGTCGAAAGAAAAGGGTAACAGTTCCCGGATTGATTTGGTTTTGTAAATTTCGCCGCCCAATGACGCAAAATAGATTTCTATATCATCCTTCTGTTTCGCTTCATATTCCAGAATCGACTGTCTGCAGGCTCCACACGGCGGAATTGGAATAGAAGAAGTAGCTTTTCTCGGCGCACCGATTACAAAGAGTTTTTTAATTTTCACTTCCGGAAAATTAGCTCCGGTATAAAAAATTGTCGTTCTTTCTGCGCACAGTCCCGAAGGATAAGCCGCATTTTCCTGATTGCTTCCTGTTATAATTTCGCCGTTCTCCAGCAAAATGGCACAACCAACGGTGAAATCAGAATAGGGTGCATACGCTAAATCGCGGATTTGCATTGCTTTATCGAAAAGCGTTTTCTCAATCGCATCGAGGTGGTCGTAACTTTCGATGGCTTCGAAATTAATTTTAAATTGTTTTTCCATTTATTAAAAATCGGAGAGTAAAGATAAGGCTTTTTTTTAGATTGCCTGTATTCTCTTTTAAAAGGAATAGTTGCTTAATAGGTTCTTTAAAAAACGTCATTTAACAATCATCACTTTGGCATGAATCTCTTAAACATTTTTGGGAATAATTTGTGAATTTCATTCGTTAGGTCTGGATTTTGTTTATAAATTCATTCTTTCCGGCAGCAAAAAATAAACCTATTAAAAAAAACGTTATATCATCAATATCGCATTTTCGCCGGTTCAATTTCTGGTTATCTGTATTGATCAACCCAATAAATAAGACTTATGCCAAATTCACATCACCCCCTTGAGTCAGCGAAAAAGGATGAACATTCACATTCCAGATCTCTGTTAGACAACTTTTTCATTAATTCTTTACGGGAAATGTATTTTGCAGAAACTGCAATAGCAGAGGAATTCGCCCTTATAAAGGATAAAATTGTTTCTTTAAAATTAAGGGAAATTCTTAAAACTCATTATGAAATTCACCTGAAACATAAGGCGCGACTCGAAAAAATCTTCCAACAGAGAAATGAATGTATAAAAAGTAAAACCTGCCCAACCTTTAACGCTTTACTTACTGAGGGGAAAAATCACCTTTCCGTTTTTTCAGATGATATCGTCAACTGGGAAATCGCGCTTATTCTTCTTTCGCAAAAACTGGCTCATTATAAAATTGCTTCTTACGGTGGCCTGGCTCATCTAGCCATCAATCTGAACTATTATAAAGCGGCAACCCTACTGGCAATCAGCGTTCAGGAGGAAGAAGAGTATGTTTCCAAAAATTTGGATGACATCATCAGTACTTTTCTGGCGTCCCATGTAGAGGGCTATAAAAATTAAAGCAGTTTTTTCAGCTTCATTTACACATTTAAAATTTTTCTTGTGGATGCTTTTTTGTTTTATCATAGGCATTATAAATAATGTAATCTACATTGTCCTCTTCACTTTTCGTAAATTTGGCACTTTAATAAAATAATAAGAAATATGATTTTATATTCTCCGCTAAAACTTAGAAACCTCGAACTCAGGAACCGTTGGGTGATGTCGCCGATGTGTATGTACTCCTGCGAAAACGGCGTTGCCAATGATTTTCATTTTGTTCATTACGGCAGCCGTGCACAAGGCGGAACAGGTTTGCTCATTGTAGAAGCAACCGGCGTAGTTCCCGAAGGCCGGATTACGCACAAATGCATGGGACTTTGGAATGATGAGCAGGCGCAAAGTCTGAAAAAAATCGTGGATTTCGTGCACCAAAATTCTGAAAGCAAAATTGGAATCCAGTTAGGTCACGCCGGCCGAAAAGCGTCCACCTGGAATGGCCAACAGCTTTCTCTGGAAGAAGGCTGGGAAACGGTTGCGCCTTCAAAAATACCGTATGCTGAAGGGGAAAGAATCCCCCATGAATTAACGGTTGAAGAAATCAAACAGCTGGTTCAGGACTTTAAAGCGGCTGCCCAAAGATCAATCGATGCAGGTTTTGATTTGATTGAAATTCACGCTGCGCACGGTTATCTCATTCATGAATTTTTATCCCCATTATCCAATGTAAGAACCGATGAATACGGTGGAAGTTTCGAAAACAGAATTCGTTTTTTGGTAGAAATCGTGGAATCTGTGAATGAAGTACTGGACGAAAACCATCCGTTACTGGTCCGGATTTCCGCCACTGAATACGCTGAAAATGGTTGGGATATTGAAGAAAGCGTACAGCTTGCCAAAATCCTGAAAGATAAAAATGTTGATTTAATGGATATCTCAAGCGGTGGAAATATTCATGGAGCAAAAATCACTTTGTTTGATGGTTATCAGGTTCCGTTTGCTGCAGAAATTAAAAAGCAAACCGGCATGAAAACCGGTGCGGTGGGATTAATTAAAACTGCAGAACAAGCAGAGAAAATTCTGCAAAACGATGACGCAGATTTAATTCTTGTTGCCCGTGAAATCTTAAGAAATCCATATCTGGCAATTCAGGGATCTTTTGAGGGAAAAGGAGACTGCGATTTTCCGCACCAATACGAAAGAGCGAGGATTTAATATTAAAACTGCCACGAATACACGAATGAGTTCTTATTGGTGAATTCGTGGCAAAAATTATAGACAAAAAAAAATCCGCTTCAATAAAATTTGAAGCGGATTTTTTTCTTTATGAATATTCAAAATTTCTGATGACTCCCAGGGTTCTGTCGATTTCCTTTTCCTTAATGGAATTTGAAATAAACCAGGTTTCGTAACCACTTGGCGGCAAATAAATTCCGCCCGCCAATAACTGGTGGAAGAAATTATTGAACAGAGCATGATTGGCATTGGCGGCTTCTTCAAAATTAGAAACGGCATTCACGTGGAAAAAGACACTCATCATCGACCCTTTTCTATTGATCCGGTGCGGAATTGATTTGTGGTTAAGAATTTTCCCGATTTCAAAATCTAAAGTTTCTGTCGTTTTATTGATATTTTGATAAAAATTTTCATCATTTTTAATGAGTTGCAAAGTGGTTAAACCCGCCCGCATGGCCAAAGGATTTCCGCTCAAAGTTCCGGCTTGGTAAACCGCACCTTTTGGAGCCAGATGGTCCATGATTTCATTTCTTCCGGCAAATGCACCCACGGGGAGTCCTCCACCGATTACTTTTCCGAAAGTGACTAAATCAGCTTTCACGCCGTATAATTCCTGCGCGCCGCCAAAAGCGAGACGAAATCCCGTCATTACTTCATCAAAAATAAGAAGAGTTCCGTTTTCGTCGCAGAGTTTTCTCAGTTTTTGCAGGAAATCATTTTCAGGCAAGACACACCCCATATTTCCGGCAACCGGTTCGATGATGATGGCGGCAATTTCACCTTGATGGTGTCTGAACAAATCTTCGACCTGCCCGATATCATTGTATGTCGCGAGCAAAGTGTCTTTTGCCGTTCCTGCAGTGACTCCCGGAGAATTTGGATTTCCGAAAGTTGCCATTCCACTTCCCGCTTTAATTAAAAAAGAATCAGAATGTCCATGGTAGCAACCTTCGAACTTGATGAATTTATCTCTTCCGGTAAAACCTCTGGCCAAACGGATGGCACTCATACACGCTTCCGTTCCGGAAGAAACCATTCTGATCTGATCGATATTGGGAACGTTTTCTACGATAAACTTTGCAATTTCAGTTTCGAGTTCTGTAGGAGTTCCATAAGAAAACCCCTTTTCTGCCTGCTTTGTAATGGCTTCTAAAACTTCGGGATGCGTATGTCCGAGAATCGCAGGACCCCAGGAATTAATGTAATCGATATATTGATTATCATCTGCATCGGTCATATAAGCGCCTTTGGCAGATTTCATAAAAATGGGAACGCCTCCCACGGATTTAAAAGCACGAACCGGTGAATTTACGCCGCCCGGAATATAGTGATAGGCTTCATCAAATAAAGCTGAACTTCTTTGGTATAACATTTTTTCAGATATGAGATATTAGATAATAGACGAATAGATAATAGACGAATAGACGAATAGATGACAGGCAGATCAAAGAGTTTATTTTCGATTTCCATTTATCAAGTTTTCGGTCTTAGATTACTTTTTTGGTTTTTTGCTTTGAAGGTAAATTAACTGGCCGCTTGTTGGTTGCTGGCCGTAATCCATTCTGTTTTTGGAATAAAGCTTCTTGAGTTTGATTCCGAATTTCTGGGCGATATCGTGCATCGATTCTCCAACCTGGGCTTTATAAGTCGCTACGTTTCCGGTGGAAGATTTGTGTTCCAGAAACAGAATGTCATTTCTTTTTAATTGAGTTCCGTTGAGCTCGTTCCATTTCATCAGCGTAGTTTCTGTAATCTGGAATTTTTTTGAAATTGCTGCCAAATCAATATCCTCAGGAACAATTACGAATTTCTTGCCGCCATTCGGATGACTTTTAATTAAAATAGACTGCAAGGTTTCTGCCTTTGAGACTATTTTCTCTACATTTTTCTGCTGTTTTGCATAAGAGGTTTGTTCGTAAGGAACCTTTACGGTGACAGGGTTACCCGAACTCCCGCTCTGATCCAACCTGGCCATAAAAATACGGTCGTTCTTTAAGTCGGGATACATTTTCAAAACCGCATACAACACTTCCCTGGAATTGGTTTTATCAAATTCGTAGAGTTTGTTTTTTTCAATTTTATCGATCAGAATATAGGCGTATCTTGGATTCGTCGCATAGCCGGCTTTTTTCAAACCATGCGCCCACGCTTTATAATCCATCATGTCGAGTTTGAAAAGATTCACGTAATACGGTCTGTACGCCAAAAACTTCGAATGATCTTCGTACGAATCCCGGGGATCATCATAAACCCGGAAACATTCATTCGGCGCATCATCAGTATGGGTCATGGTTTTTCCGTTCCAATCTTCTTTACATTTGATGCCGAAATGATTATTTCCCTGTTGTGCGAGCCGGCTTTGCCCGCCACCGGTTTCCAGAAGTCCCTGTGCTAAAGTAATTGAAGCCGGAATTTTATATTTTTCCATTTCTTCGACGGCGTAGGTCGCAAATTTCTGAATGTATTGCTCATCCGTCTTCCAACCCTGGGCGTTGAATTTTGCAAATAATATTAATGCAAGAGCAAAAAATATTTTCTTCATATATTATATTTAATGACTTTTAAACTGATTGAGTGATGAACCATAAAGTCACCAAGTTTGGTTTTAATTTTTATTCAATAAGATCATCTTTATGAACTTATATTTCTGAACATCTTCACATCACTTGTGGTTAAATCTATGTGGTTTAAAACTTAATCAGTTCGCGGTTTTGTTTTTTCAGCAATTCATTAGCTCCAAATATCCCCTGCAAACCACCGGTATGAAAAGCCAGAATCCTGCTCTGTTCCGGAAACTCCTTTTTTTCAATCATTTCGAAAAGCGTCTTCATCATCTTTCCGGTATAAACCGGGTCGAGCTGAATACCGAACTTTTGTTTAAAGTCATTGATAAAACGAATATTTTCGTCGGTTATTTTACCGTACTTTCCATCGTGTGCTTCAATCAGTTGAAAGTTATTTCTGGTTGAAAGGTCCGACACCTTATTATATAAGGACGGATCATCTACTGCTTTGAAACCCAAAACCTGCTGTTTCTCTTCTGCAAACTTCGAAATTCCGGCGATTGTTCCGCCCGTTCCGACTGCGGTGCAAAGATAATCAAAACTTTTTGTTTCCTCTGTGAGCATATATTTTATGCCTTCCACAGCGTGTTCATTGGTTCCGCCCTCAGGGATAATCAAAGCCTGAGGAAATTCTTTTTCTAAAATTTGGGTTAAAGTTTCTTTGTCTCTGTACATTTCGCGCGTCACAAACCGAAAATCCATACCGTTTTCCTGTGCGAGTTTCAAGGTTGGATTTTCCTGCCATTTATCCTGAATTTCCTCCCCCCGGATAATTCCTAAAGTTTTTAAATGACCTTCTTTTCCCAAAGCGGCAACTGCAGCAATATGATTGGAAAAAGCGCCACCAAAAGTAATCAGGAAAGGATCTGCCGGATTACGGTCTAGATAGGAATTGATATTATAAAATAATTTCCAGTATTTATTCCCTGAAATCTGTAGATGAATGAGGTCTTCTCTTTTCAGAAAAAGCCGGATGTTTTTTTCTAAAGGGATTTCAACGATAGGAATTGAAATTGCAGGGATTTTCATGGAGCAAATTTCGGAGAAATAATTGAAAAAATCTTCTTAGATGCAAAAAGTTGTACAACTAACCTACAATTGTACGTATAAAATTATTATCTTTGTTCGTATAAAACAGCATTATGGATTCTAAACTCACTCTTAAGCTCAACGAAAGTGTTATTAAACGTGCTAAAAAATACGCTTCAAATAAACACCTAAGCTTATCAAGACTGATAGAAAACTATCTCGACTCTTTGACTAATGAACAAAATGACGATTTTGAAATCTCTCCATTTGTCAAGAGCATTTCGAGCGGAAAAAGTATTCCTGCAGATCTGGACGAGAAAACTTTGCGCAAAGACTACACCGAATATTTAAGACAAAAATACCAATAAAATGCAAAAGGTATTTTTAGATACAAATATTGTTATCGATTTTTTGGGCGAACGTGAAGAATTTTATCTTCCTGCTGCAAAAATGATGACTTTAGCAGATCAAAAGAAAATTAAAGTTTTCGTTTCGCCAATAAGCATTTCTACCACTTTTTATTTGCTGTCAAAATTTGAAAACACAAAAATGGCGTTGGAAAAGATTAGAAAATTTAAAGTACTCTGCTCCATTTCGATAATGGATGATGAAGTTATTGAAAAAGCAACTAATTCTGATTTCAAAGATTTTGAAGATGCGATGCAATATTATAGTGCTGTTGCTTCGCATTGTGATTTAATCGTCACCCGAAATGAAAAAGATTTTAAAAATGCTTTAATTCCCGTGATGAATGCCGAGAGTTTTTTGCAAACGCTGAAGAAGTAGTCACTGGAAAACTTTTTCTAACAGCTTTTTTCCGTCCACAAACAAGCAGGTAGAGAAAACTAAAAAAGTGCTCAAATAAAAACTACTTGATATACTTCCAGAAACTCCAGTGTTTCCTGTTTTCCAAATAATCCGGATTGGCTTCCATGGCGTAGGCTTCGCGTTCGAAGGAAATGGACCTGTAGGCGAGATCGCGATTTTTAAGTTTGAACAACCGGTAATAATACTCCATCACGTACCAGAGATAAAAGAAAATAATTAAAAGTTCCAATTGCTGTCTCAGATGGATTTTTTCGTGATTGATGAGAATGGGATCGTGCCTATATTCCGGCTTTCTCAGAATGATGAACGGGAAAAGAGTAATCCCTGAAATTTTTGTATTTTTGAGAAGTCTTTGGCAAATCACAATCATGAAACAAAGATATTCATTTCGGGAAATCTGATTTAACTTATGTACCAGAAAATCATCAAAGAGCACGAGGACTTTTATTATAACGAACAGGGTTATAAGGTTTTTACAGAAGCATACCATTTAAAACGCGGTTATTGCTGCAAAAGCGGCTGCAAACATTGTCCGTATGGTTATGATAAAAAAACGGATACGTTTAAAAAGATTGTTAGACCTGAGACGAAGAAATTTGGGGAAGATTGAGAGTATTCGGGTGATTGTGATATAAACTGAACTTTTTTAAAAATTTAAATAAACAAGAAAATATAAACGTCATGAGCAAAAAATATATCTTACTGCTGCTGGCTTCTGCCACATTGGGACTTTCTTCTTGCAGCCCTTTTCAGATAAAATCTGATTATGCCGCAACCGCCAATTTCAATTCTTACAAAACGTATAAATTACGGATCGACGATCTGAAACTGAACGATATCGATAAAGACCGGGTACTGAATGAAGTTTCGAAACAATTGCAAACAAAAGGCTTAAGTGTTTCAGAAACTCCGGATTTGATCGTGAACGTAAAAGCCAACCATAAAAAAATTCAGGACATCCAGTCTTCAAACCCTTACGGAATCTACGGTTGGGGCGGACCTTTCGGTTGGGGAATGGGAATGAACAGAACCTGGACACAGAATTACTCTCAAGGCACCCTGATTGTAGATTTAATAGATGCCAGAACCCAAAAACTGGTTTGGCAGGGAATAGGAAGCGGAATTGCTGTAGATTCACCAAAAGCGAAACAAAAACAGATTCCGGAAATTGTTTCGGAAATCATGGCGAATTATCCTCCGAACAGAAACAAATAATTTTATTTAAATAGAGAGAAGACTGATTTTGTAATCAGTCTTTTTTTAACCACAAAGAGTCATATTTTTTTGTGTGTTTTTTAAGACATGAACTTTCAGCGCTTTTCACTATGAGTTTCTGAAAAAAATATTCATAAATATTCATTTTGTAATGTTTAAATTAAATAAAATTTTTCAACACTAAAGTCACAAACATTTTCAATAATTACACGATAATTAAAGAGCAGAAATAGTTGGAAGATATTTAATTATTCGCTTTCAGATTCTGAAAAAGCAGAAAGAATGCTAATTCATTAGTACTAAAAAAGTGATTTTTCAGACCAAAAAAAACCGCCCAAAAGCGGTTTTATATTTATACAAAATTTAAGAATTTAAAACTTATTTCCCAATCGCTTCTACAATCGGGTTTCCGATATTTCCACTTGGAAACTGGATCCTTAATAATGCAGCCAAAGTTGGTGCGATGTCGGTCATGTTGTAATCTCTATTGCTCTCGCCGCTTTTAATTCCCCAACCCATAAAAATTAAAGGAATATGGGAATCGTAAGAATTCCACGAGCCGTGCGTGGTGCCCAGTTTCGAATAACTTGGCAACCAGGAATCGTGGTAAATCACCTGAATATCACCACTTCTCTGCCAATTGTAACCGTTCACAATCCGCGTTTTAATCGGTTCCGGAACGGAGGACGAACCTGCTTTTTTCATATCGACCGCGAATAAGACCGATTTGTCTTTGTTCAGAATATCGATTAGATATTGCTTCACCTGTTCTGCATCTAATTTATTATCAGCAATTAATTTATCGTCTAAATAAACCTGATTATTGGTTATTTTAGTAATTAATTTATCGACGTTAAATTTATCTTTTAACTGTTTATTAAATTCCTTATTGTCTTCGCCATAAAAACCGGTCGGCATTTTATGTTCTTCCATAAAACCTTCGGAATGCGCGCCGCCATGATCTGCAGAAAGGAAAACGGTGTACTGATCCTTACCAACTGTTTGATCTAAATATTTAAAGAAATCTGCCAAATCCCGGTCTAATCTCAGATAAACATCTTCAACTTCAATAGAATTCGGGCCGAATTTATGTCCCGCATAATCGGTAGAAGCCAGATTGACGGCGAGAAAATCGGTAATGGCATCAGCGCCCAGCTGCTCTCCTTTGATGGCTGCTTCTGCTGCTTTCAATGTTAAAGTATTTCCGAAAGGTGTAGAACGGATATTGTCTTTCTTGGCCTGATAATCTGCGGCCAAATTACTGTAAGGAAAAGTCGGCGTTTTCGCACTTCCCAAAAGTCCTTCCCACGGAGAATTATCAGGTGAACTCTCGGTATATTCGGCAATAGGAAGCAAAGTGCTCCAGCCGTTTTTCACCAGTTGATCTCCCATTTTCTGGCTGTTAAAATCATTCACCCATTTTGGCAATTCATTCCTGTAATAAGAACTTGTTACAAAATTTCCGGTGGTATCATCGAACCAATAAGCTCCCGTAGGATTATGACCGGCAGGAAGAATCGACGCGCGATCCTTTAAAGAAACGCCTACCACTTTTGCTTTAAAATTGGTTGCCAACAGAAGTTCGTCTGTAATGGTGGTTGACCACAAATTTCTTGGCGAATGACTGCCGACTTTAACATCGGTGGTCCCAACCGGCTTTACCGAATCATCTGCCGTACAGTACACATTTTTTCCGGTCGTTTTATCAAACCAGTCATTGCCTGAAATCCCGTGAATTGCAGGCACAGAACCAGTATAAATGGTAGTGTGACCAATTGCCGTATAGGTCGGAATATAATTAATGTGAACATTATTGAGAGAATAACCCTGGTTCAACAATCTTTTGAAACCGTCATTCCCGTATTTTTCATAATAGCGGTAGAGGTAATCCCAACGCATCTGATCGACGACTAATCCAACCACAAGTTTGGGTCTTTCGAGTTGTGTTGATCTATTTTTCTGTGCATTCAACGAAAAAGTGGAAAGCGCAAGAATCCCAATAATCTGAATTTTTCTGAACATTTAATAAATTTTTAGCTTTTGTAAAGGTAATGTTTCTTATCAGATTTTAAAAACCTTTCATGATCTGAAAGGTTTTGGGGTTTTAGGTCAAAAGCAAATCTGAGTTATGTTATCAGATCTGCGGGCGTCATTTTTTCGGTGTTCAGCATTTTTAAAAGCCGTATTTTCAATTTAATAACGAAGAATTATTGCTGTTTTAAACTAAAAAAAACGCACCTTTTTCAAGATGCGTTTTCAATATCATTACAGAAAATTCTTAGAATTTCAAGTCGCCATTCACTTCTCTTACTGCTTTTGCAGCGGTTGCGAATTTTTCTTTTTCAGCGTCAGTTAAACTGATTTCAACGATTTTCTCAACACCGTTTGCGCCGATAATTGCCGGAACGCCTAAGCAGATGTCGCTTTCACCATATTCTCCGTCCAACATTAATGAACACGGAATCATTTTTTTATGGTCGCAAAGAATGGCCTGTACCATTACAGAAACTGCTGCTCCCGGTGCATACCAAGCGGAAGTTCCTAATAATTTCGTCAATGTTGCACCACCAACTTTGGTTTCTTCGGCAACGTAATTCTGTTGTTCTTCACTTAAGAATTCAGTCACCGGAACTCCGTTTCTTGTTGCTTTAGTCATCAAAGGAAGCATTCCTGTATCACTGTGAGCAGCGATGACCATTCCGTCAACATCTGAAATTGGACATTCCAATGCTTCCGCCAATCTGTATTTGAAACGTGCAGAATCTAAAGCTCCACCCATTCCAATGATTTGATTTTTTGGTAAACCAGAAGTTTTGTGAACCAAATACGCCATCGTATCCATTGGATTAGAAACCACGATGATGATTACGTTTGGTGAATGTTTTACCAGGTTTGCAGTCACTTCTTTCACGATTCCTGCATTGATCCCGATCAGTTCCTCACGGGTCATTCCCGGTTTTCTTGGGATTCCGGAAGTAATTACGGCAACTTTTGACCCAGCGGTTTTGCTGTAATCTCCGGTTGTTCCGGTAATTTTAGTATCGAATCCATTCAGAGAAGCAGTTTGCATCAAATCCATGGCTTTCCCTTCGGCAAAACCTTCTTTAATGTCAACCAAAACAACTTCTGCTGCGAAATTTTTCATCGCGATGTATTCTGCACAACTTGCACCAACGGCTCCTGCTCCAACTACGGTAACTTTCATATTAATTTATTTATTTATTTTTTAATGGAAATATGGAAACCTGCGTTTTCCTATTTATTAATTTATTGTTTTTTTTAAATGATCATCAAAACCTGGGTTTTCATTTACACTCCTGAATCTTATTAAATATCAGCATTCAAATTTACGAAATGTTAAAGTTTTGACCAATTTTTGCACTTATTAAAGTTCTGTTCTGGTTTTCAGAATTCCTGCTGAGGCCAATGATGGTTTTTATTTTTATTTATTACCCTAGATCAACCTGTTTGGCAAAGCTTATGCTGTAACTTTGCTCAAAATATAAATGCCGAATGGATTTTTCTAAACGTTTACATCAGGGTTATGCCCACCGGAAATATGACCTTGATAAAAAGAAGATCGAAAACTTCATCGACCGGTTTTTCCGCTTTATATTTTTTTTGGAATATCAGCGGTGTTCAGAACTTAGCGACATCCAGATGCGTTTGAATCATTTTAAAAATGAGTTTAAAGAAATCCTGTATTCGGTTACAGATGATAAAGAAAGTCCTGAAACAGAGCTTTTCTTTGAAAGCTTCCCCAAAATCTACGAATCTCTGGAAAAAGATGCCCAGGCAATCTTCGATAACGACCCTGCCGCAAAAAGTATGGAAGAGGTCATGTTTTCTTATCCAGGTTTTTTTGCCATTGCCGTTTATCGCTTCGCCCACGAACTCTACAAAAGCGATGTTCCGTTAATCCCAAGAATATGGACAGAATTTGCCCACAGTAAAACCGGAATCGACATCAATCCGGGAGCAGAAATCGGTAATAATTTCGTTATCGACCACGGCACGGGAATCGTCATCGGTGAAACCACCGTTATTGGAAATCATGTGAAAATCTATCAGGGCGTAACTTTGGGTGCCCATTCGGTGACTAAGAATTTGCAGAATACCAAGCGCCATCCGACGATTGAAGATCATGTGGTCATTTATGCCAACGCCACTATTCTCGGTGGCGACACGGTCATCGGAGAAAATGCATTGATTGGCGGAAACGTCTGGATTACACAAAGCATTGCCCCGAATTCGGTGGTTTTTCATAAAGGACAAGTCACGGTGAAAAATAAATTCCCGGGTAATGAACCGATCATTTTCAGCATTTAAATAAAATCATTTTTCCATATCAATAATTACCAACACAAATACTAACCCAAAAAAGACATTTATGAAACTGAATACCATATTAGAAGCCATCGGAAATACACCGGTCGTGAAAATCAATAAAATATTTCCCTCCAACGTAGAAGTTTGGATGAAATTAGAAAGACAAAATCCCGGCGGAAGTTTAAAAGACCGAATTGCTTTGGCGATGATTGAAAGAGCGGAGCAGGAAGGAAAAATCAATAAGGATACTTTAATTATCGAACCCACTTCAGGAAATACGGGGGTTGGTCTGGCCATGGTCTGCGCGGTGAAAGGTTACAGACTCGTTTTGGTAATGCCGGAAAGCATGAGTGTAGAACGCCGGAAACTGATGAGTTCCTACGGCGCTCAGTTTGTTCTGACCCCGAAAGAAAAAGGAACTTCAGGCGCGATTGCCAAAGCGACGGAAATGGCCGCTGAGATTGAAAACTCCTGGATTCCGCAGCAGTTTGAAAATCCTGCAAATCCACAAATCCATGCAAAAACGACGGCAGAGGAAATTTTAAATGATTTCCCACAAGGTTTTGATTACCTCATCACCGGTGTTGGAACCGGCGGACACATCACTGGTGTCACCGAAGTTTTGAAACAGAAATTCCCCAATATGAAAAGCTTCGCAGTAGAACCGAAAGATTCAGCCGTAATTTCCGGAGGAGCGCCCGGACCGCATCCTTTGCAGGGAATTGGCGCAGGCTTTGTACCAAAAGTTTTGAATACCGCGATCTTAGATGGAACAGTTCAGATCGAAAAAGATGAAGCTTTTGCCTTCACAAAAAGATTGGCCAGCGAAGAAGGCATTTTAGGTGGAATCTCTACCGGCGCTTCTTTGGCGGCGATAAATAAAAAACTGGCAGAAATTCCGGAAGGCTCTAAGATTTTAACCTTTAATTATGATACCGGTGAAAGATATTGGTCTGTGGATGGTCTTTTTGAAGAGAATCTTTTCAAGGCGTAATGTCGTGATACTACAAGTTTAACAAGAAGTTTTTAACCACAACAGTCACAAAAGTTTTGGATCATAAAGTTTAAAGAATTTCTTCTTAAAGAGAAAAAAAGGCTTTCGATAAAATCTGCGAGTGAAATCTTAATTTTCCTCAATTTCTTAATGGTGAAAAATAAGGGTTCTGTTTTTTTAACCAGAAAGTTTTAACCACAAAAGTTTTGGATCATAAAGTTTAAAGAATTTCTTCTTAAAGAGAGAAAAAGGCTTAACATAAGAAAGTGTCTCAATACCTCAAATAGCGCTCTGAGATTTTGATATTCGCAACCCAAGCTCGGACAGGAGTCCGTGAGAAAACTACAAAAAAAGCCGTTTCATTGAGTTATGAGACGGCTTCTTTTTATTTGAATAACTTCTGACACTTTGGACAAACGTACGTTTTACTATTTCCGCTCTCTTCAATAATAATTGCAGATTTATCTTTCGGACAGATTTTCTTTTCAAAGATTAAAGCGTTTTTTTCTACGCTGTCTGTTTTTAATAAAGTCAAAATCTCTTCCGCGTAATCAACTGTTACCTTCAGCAGAAATATTAACTTTTTCTCAGGAATAGCTTTAATCAAACTATCTGGATGAATTTTGGCATGGTATAAAGTTTCAGTTCTGATAATTGGTCCAACACCTGCAAGAATATTTTGGTTCAATAAAGCATCGCCAATACTTTCTTCCGCGTGCCTGGTTTGCAATTCATTTAAAACAAATTCAGCATCGAACTCCGGTTTGGAGATATCGGTTTTGAAATTAAAATAATCGGTCGGTTTTCCCTGATAAACTGTAGGCTCGGAATTATAGAAATTGATTTCATTTTCCTCAAAATGGAATGAAAAACCAGCGTTGATTTTCTTGCGTTTGTTGACCAAAACATTTCCAACCGAATTGACTTCGATTGCCACGAAGAATTCTTTAAAAAGAAAAAGGAAATGTGTACCGAAAGTCTGAATATCGATTAGATTTACCTTATTAAATAAAGTGTTATCGATTGCGGCATCACCCGAAACTTCAGAAACGGTTTTCCCTTTGTAACGTTGCAATTTATTTTTCAGAAAAAGTAGGAATGGTCCTTCCGGCATTTTTTAATTCTTAAAAGTTGAGTAAATCAGTCGAACAGCTTATTGTTCTTTCTCGAAATACAGCCGGTAATATTTTCCATTTTCATCCTGGCCCTGTTCAATCATTTTTCGGTCACCGTGGACGTAAATACTGAAGTTTTTGTCGAGCTTGATAATGCTTTTGAAACCGCGGCTCTGTTTTTTCACGGCAGATTCGTTGATGGCAAAATCTTCTGAAATCGACACCTGCATTTCCTGTTCGTAATCGGATTTAAAGTTTCCGAAACTTTCGATCACGTTCTCATCCCGCAAAACTTCTTTGGTAAATTCATCATAGTCGAACTGTTCTTTCTCTTTAAAGAACTCAATTGATTTATTAAGAAATTCCGCTTGATCCGCTTTTGTAGTTTCAAATTCCTGCGGCAATTGTTTGGTGATGAATTCTTTGTAAACGGACAATGTTTCCTGAGTATGGAAATATTCGTCGTCGCGTTGTTTTACCTTCAGGAAATCTTCGAACCAGTAATACATATCGCCGTTCTTATTATTGTCTACGACAGAAACCGCATAACCGGATTCTTTGAAATTGTTGTAAATGATACAGCCTTTATCCAGTTTTGTAAGTCCGATTCCGTAATCTTTTTCGATCTCAAAAGTTTCGCCTTGGGGGGAGATTTTCAGGAAAGGGTTTTTACTTTCTGTTTTAAAAATCCCTATAGAATCGATCTTTATGCCATCGGTTTCTTCCCCTTCGAAATAACATATAAAAAGTTCACCAGGCTGCACACGGGGATTCTCGGTAATATCATAAAGATGTTCGGCTATGTTTTCGGACTCATATCTGAACTTGGCAGGGTCTTCAAAAATTTCTGAAACCGAACTGAACACCGGATTATTAACCAAATAGGTATCACTGTAAAACTGAAACTGTTCTTCGGATTTAAAGGCTTTGAGGAAAAAATCTTCGAGTAATTCCAGCATGCCTTCCTCAGGTTGATATTCCTCCTGTGAAAGAACCAGCGATTCCTGATTGATTTTGTTTCCGACTTTATGGATGATTATTTTGGCGATCATGGTTTAGACAAATTAAGACTGCAAAGATATTTTTAAAAGATTGAAGCAGGAAATTTTTAAAGAAAAATAAAGCCGTTAAAAGTTAAGTTTTTATAAAACCATTAAACTTTCAAAAAATGCAGAAGCGTGAAATTATTGTTGACATCAAAAACCGCAATTTTTTCAGTAAATAATACAGAACGCCTGTACTGAGTGTTTTTTTACTACCGATGACCAATGACAACTGTCATTCTATATCATGACCAGCATCATTGCCTGAAACGGATTTCTCTGCTACTTTTACACCAATCACAACAGCAAATACAGGGAGAACTCCTTATTCAAAACAATATCATATGAAAAAAATTCTGGCAGTTTTTGATGGATTTAATATGTCAAAAAGCACATTGGATTATGCGGTACAACTTACAAAAGTTGCAGATGCCCACCTGGTGGGTGTATTTCTCGATGAATTTATTTACCGAAGCTATAATCTGGTAAAAGTGATGAAGACGTACGAGAATTACGGAGAAAAAATGAAAGAACTGGACGCAAAAGATCAAAAGAAAAGAGATGCGGCTGCCCAGAAATTTCAGAAAGCATGTAACAAAGCCGGTATCCACTTTTCCATCCACCGAGATAAGGGCTTTGCCATCAACGACCTGAAACAGGAAAGCATGTTTGCCGATCTGGTGGTGATCAATGAGTTTGAAGCATTTACAAGAAACAAACAGGAATCGCCGACATGGTTTATCAAAGATCTGCTTCGCGATGTGCAGTGCCCTGTACTGGTGGTGCCCAATAATTTTAAAAAGGTTGACAAAATAGTCCTGTTGTATGATGGAGGGGCTTCGTCTTTATATGCGGTAAAAATGTTCAGCTACCTTTTTGACAGTTTTATGGAGGTGCCGGTGGAGGTGGTTACCGTAAAAGAGGATGCGATGGCTACCTCAAGGTTGCCTGATAATAAACTGATGAGAGAGTTTATCAAAAGACATTTCCCGAAAGCCAGTTTCACTGTTATTAAAGGTACCGTTGAAAATCAGATCACCGGCCATTTACGCCATCATAAGGAAAATGAACTGGTCGTGCTCGGCGCCTACCGGCGCAGTGAATTTAGCCGCTGGCTGAAGACCAGTCTGGCAGATATACTGATGACAGAACTGGATACGCCCTTGTTTATCGCACATCTTTAGCAACATCTTCCAGCCCTTCGGAAATTGCGGTTCTGCCTGCTTGCCAGACAAAACGAAGGCTCGTAAAGCCTGCCGATAAAGTTTAAAAATACAAACCAATGAACGCATATACCATTCCCTTTAACAGGATCGAACTTAGTGCCCTTCCGCAGGTAGGAGGCAAGAATGCATCTCTGGGCGAAATGTTCAATAAACTGTCTCCACTCGGTATTGAAGTGCCGGACGGATTTGCGGTGACCGTTGAAAGCTACCGGTCGTTTCTGCTGCAGAATCAGCTGAGGGAAACCCTCCAACAATTACTGGATACCATCGACCGCGAATCGCTTTCCAATCTTCCAAAAGTGGCCGCACAGTGCCGCACACTGATAACAAATGCCCATCTGCCGGAAGAGGTGAAGACTGAAATAATCAACGCGTACCGCCTGTTGGCAGCCGATAAAAATAATTTACCGGTAGCGGTCAGGAGCAGTGCTACCGCTGAAGATCTTCCTACCGCGAGTTTTGCAGGACAGCACGATTCGTTTTTAAATGTTCGGGGTGAGGAAAATTTACTGAATGCCGTACAACAATGTTATGTCTCTCTGTTCAATGACCGGGCCATAAAATACAGGATTGATAATGGGTTTGATCACATGCAGGTGGGCTTATCGGTAGGCGTGCAGTACATGGTACGGTCAGATGAAGGCTGTGCGGGTGTAATTTTTACCATCGACCCCGAAAGCGGATTTGAAAATGTCATTTATATCACAGGAGCATGGGGTCTGGGTGAAAATGTGGTACAGGGCGCTGTAAACCCTGATGAGTTCTGGGTGTTCAAGCCCACGCTGGCTCAGGGTAAAAACGGACTGATCAGCCGTAAAAAAGGCGAAAAAAAACACAGGATGGTGTATGATGAAACAGGTGAATCAGGCAGACCCGTTAAAACTGTTGAGACTCCCCTGAATAAAAGCACCGCCTGGATTTTATCGGACCCCGAAGTTTTACAGTTGGCCAAATGGAGCTGTGAAATAGAAAAACACTATCGGGTTCCGATGGATATCGAATGGGGAAAGGATGGTATCAGTAATAAAATATACATCTTACAGGCAAGGCCCGAAACGGTTCATTCACAGAAAACCCATGGGGAAGTTTACACTTATAAATTAAAAGAAAAAGGCAGGGTGATCTGCACGGGAAAAGCAGTAGGTAAAAAAATCATCAGTGGCCGTGCCTGCATCATTCATTCTTTAAGCGAAGCACACAAATTGCAGCAGGGCGACATATTGGTTGCAGACATTACGAACCCCGACTGGAATTCCCTTTTACGAAAAGCCGTAAGTATTGTAACCAACAAAGGCGGACGCACCAGTCACGCTTCCATTGTTGCCCGTGAACTGGGTATTGCCGCAATTGTAGGAACAGGCAACGCCACACAGGTGATCAGTGATGGGCAGATCATAACAGTCGCCAATACCGAAGGCGATGAAGGCCATGTATTGGAGGGCAATATTCCGTTTGAAATGGTGACGACTGACTTATCGAAAGTACCGGAAACGGAGACCACTCCACTCTTTATATTGGCTGACCCGGACCGGGCATTTGAGCTTTCACATTATCCCGCGAAAGGCGTAGGTTTGCTTCGGATGGAGTTTATCATCAACAACAGTATTCTTATCCACCCAATGGCACTGGTACAGTTTGACCAGTTGCCCGAAGGTCCGGTGAAAAACACCATTGCTCAGATGACAGCGGGCTACAACAGCAAAACCGAATATTTTGTACAGCAGCTGGCGGAAGCGATAGCAAAAGTGGCAGCAGCCTTTCATCCCAATCAGGTGATTTTGCGGATGAGTGATTTTAAAACCAATGAATATGCCTCACTCGTTGGCGGACAGTATTATGAGCCGAAAGAAGAAAACCCGATGATTGGTTTCCGGGGTGCATCCCGGTATTACGACCGGCGTTATTTACCCGGTTTTGGACTGGAATGTGAAGCAGTGCTAAAAGTGAGAAATGAAATGGGCCTCACGAATGTAAAAGTGATGATTCCTTTCTGCAGAACAATTGATGAAGCGAAGATGGTATTGCAGACCATGGAATCATTCGGATTAAAACGCGGCGAAAATGGGTTGGAAGTATATGTAATGGTCGAGATCCCAAGCAATGTGATACTGGCAGATCAGTTTGCACAACTGTTTGATGGTTTTTCGATCGGCTCCAACGACCTTACTCAGTTAACCTTGGGTCTTGACAGGGATTCGGATATCGTAAGCCATTTATTTGATGAAAACAATGAAGCGGTCACCATCCTGATTGCGCAGGCCATTGCTGCAGCAAAAAAAGCAGGGATTAAAATCGGTTTATGCGGCCAGGCACCCAGCGACTTTCCGGAGTTTTCCCAGTTCCTCGTAGAGCAGGGTATCGATTCCATTTCTTTTACACCCGATTCATTGATAAAAGGAATTGAAAATATTTCAAAAGCAGAATTAAAGAGGAGGAAACCCGATAATGGTCTGGTCAAACAGCAATAATGGGAAAGCACTTTAGTGGCAGCTTCAGAGAAAAACGACGGCATGGATTAATGCAGTTGTTATTTACCGGATAAAAAAATCTGTTATAATCTACCCTCTCTTATTTAATATTCCAGACATTCAATGAGTCTGTTCAGGAAGCTGCGCATGTTCTGGAGTGTCACATGCCCTGCACTTTATCTATTTTAGAATAACTGTGTCTTTCGGTTTTCTTAAGGATACCATTTCCGTTTCAGCCAAAAGGCGACATTTACCAAGGCAATCAGCGCGGGAACTTCCACCAGGGGACCGATTACTCCCGCAAAAGCCTGCCCGGAATTGATGCCGTAAACCCCTATCGCCACGGCAATAGCGAGTTCAAAATTATTGCCCGCAGCGGTAAAGGAAACCGCCGCATTTTGCGAATAATCCGCACCTAGCTTTTTGCCGAGAAAGAAACTTACCAGAAACATCAGCGCGAAATAGAGGACGAGCGGTACAGCAATGCGCAACACATCAAAAGGGATCTGCACGATCATGTCTCCTTTTAGACTGAACATGAGGACGATCGTGAATAACAGCGCGATTAAGGTAACGGGAGAAACCTTCGGAATGAAAACACGGTCATACCACTCCTCCCCTTTTGCTTTCAGCAGGAAATACCGCGTCAAGAAACCCAGAACAAAAGGAATTCCCAGATAGATGGCCACACTTTCAGCAATCTGCACAACCGTAATATCGACTTCGGAGCCCGAAATTCCAAAAAGCGGTGGCAAAACGGTGATAAAAAGATACGCGTAAAAACTGTAGAAAATCACCTGAAAGATACTGTTGATTGCAACCAGCCCCGCTGCGTATTCGCGGTTTCCATCGGCGAGTTCATTCCAGACCATGACCATCGCAATACATCTTGCCAAACCGATGAGGATCAGTCCGGTCATGTATTCCGGTTGGTCATGCAGGAAAATAACAGCCAGAAGAAACATCAGAAGGGGCCCGATCACCCAGTTCAGAAGAAGGGAGACTCCGAGGATCTTTGTGTTTTTGAAAACCTTCGGCAGTTCTTTGTACCGCACTTTTGCAAAAGGCGGATACATCATCAGAATCAGACCGATGGCCAAAGGAATATTGGTGGTGCCATAAGAAAACCTATTGATCACGGTGGAAGAACCCGGATAAAAATACCCGATACCCACTCCGAGGAACATCGCCAGGAAGATCCAGAGCGTAAGATTTTTATCCAGAAAGGAAAGCTCTTTTCTTTCGTGGGGTGCACAGTTGTTTGCTGACATTGTTTATTTTTTAAGAGAGGAGTTTGTTTTTACATGTTCCAATAATTCCGGAAGTAAATCTTTGACAGGCATATATGGAATGCCGAAAATTCTTTCAGTTAGATTTTCCTTAATGTTACTGATGATTTCTTCCTCTGCGTGGGCACGGCTTTTCAGCAATGGATCGGTGATTCCCGGAACCATGGATAAACTTTGGTTGATCATCCACGCATAGGGACTGATGCCGGCTCTTTTCAAATCTTCCTGCAGCGAAGCAGCTTCCTGCATGGGGGTGGTTTCAGGCAATGAGATCAGCAGCACTTTCGAATGTGAGACATCCTGAAGTGCCATATACGGCGTGCGGATTTTCCCGTGTTCAGTCTGCATGTTTCGCATGACCTCCCGGTGATAGCTTCCCGCAGTGTCCAAAAGCAAAAGGGTATGTCCGGTCGGTGCCGTATCCATCACTACGAATTTCCTCCGGCTTTCGCTGATGGCTTTTGAAAATGCGTGGAATACGGCAACTTCTTCGGTGCAGGGTGATTTCAGGTCCTCCATCAGCAGTTTGCGGCCCTCCTCATCAAGATTTTTCCCTTTTTGCTGAAGAATTTTATCGATGTACCGCTGGGTTTCTTCTTTTGGATCAATACGGTCAACCGTAAGATTTGATGGGATGAGGGGAATCTGGCTGATGAAATCCTGAAGGTGCGCCGCAGGATCCGTAGTGGTCAGAAGTACTTCCAGACCTTTCTGCGCCAAAAGCAGTGCGACTGCTGAAGCGGTAAGCGTTTTGCCTACCCCGCCTTTCCCCATCGTCATGATCAGTCCGGACTGCCGATCGGCGCTGAGTTCCTCCACCAAATCATTCAGATTTTTCAGATGAAAATCCAGCGGAACACTTTGCTCCGGAACTGCAGAATATTCCGCCTGCAGCGCAGGCTGGAAAACAGAGCGAAGTTTTCCGATACCCAGAATATTATACGGCAAAAGTGGAAGTATATACTGTGGAAGCGCTTTTAGAGAGGATGGCAGCTGCTGTATCTGCTCTTTTGCCAAGGCCTCCATTTTAAGAGCGAAGGCGTCATTACGCGCAATCGCAGAGAAAACACCGTTGATATACAGCTGCTGGTTATTCATTCCGAGTTCACGCAGTTCGTCACTGGTGCGGGCAGCCTCTTTCAGCGATGATTTTTCAGGTCTTGTAACAATATTAAAAGTGGTTTCAGAGGCATCTTTCAGCCGGTCAACTACTTTTCTGTACCGCTGCTGACTGCTTTTCAAAGCTGAAGAAGGGCCAAGACAGGAAGCTCCACCGGGATTTTCTTCGGTAAATGAGGACCAGGCCGCGGGAAGTTCCAGCAGGCGCAATGTATGACCGGTGGGGGCGGTATCAAAAATGATAACATCGTAGGGGTCGCCTTCATATTCGCCGGAGATAAAGCGCGAAAACTCATCAAAAGCGGATATTTCTGTCGTGCAGGCTCCCGAAAGCTCTTCCTTTATTTTTTTAAGTTCGGCCTCCGGTAAAATATCTTTTAAAGGTTCTGTTGCACGTTTTCTGTATTCCTCCGCTGCAACTTCCGGATCAATATTGATGGCAAAAAGACCTTTAATGCCGCTTACAGGGTTGGTATGCCCGTTGACGTCACTTTGCAGAACTTCCGCAAGGTTTGAGGCTGGATCCGTACAGACCAGCAGCACCTTTTTTCCTTCTTCTGCAAGCTGTATGGCGGCCGCGCATGCAATGGTGGTTTTTCCTACACCGCCTTTGCCGGTGAAAAACAAATAAGGAGTTGTCGTCATCTCTTTCATTTTTAGGAGTTAAGGATCACAGCTGTTTCCGCCATCCATCTTTACAGGGGTTGTATCAGTGGCTATCTCAAAGTTTTTCCACTTCATTGGAACCCCGGGCGGATCATTTAATCCGGCTCATCACATAATGCATTTCCGCTGCGATTTCCAGACTTCGGTTGAAGTAAGTGCGGTCCATTTCATGCGTACCGTCGCTGGATTTGGGATCTTCAAACGGTACAGGAATTCGCTTCTCAGCTCCCGCTATGAAAGGACAGCCCGCGTCAGCATTGGAACAGGTTATGATGGCGGCAAAGCCCGAAACAGGATTGAAGGCATCATCATATTTCTTGGAAAAACAGATGACCGGATGCGCATTTTCCGCATATTTTACAGCATACACCGGATTTTCTGTTTCTGAAAGTTTCTGAATCTGCAGTCCCTGCCATTCCAGTGTTTCTGCCACTTTAGGAAACATTGCCGTGGCTTCGGTACCGCCGGAGTAACAGAACACATTTTTGATACCGAAATGTTCTGCCATCACCTGCGCCCAAATCTGAGAAAGGTGGCTTCTGCGCGAATTATGAGTGCAGATAAAGTTGAGGTTGATTCTTTCACCGGCGTCTGCCTTTTTCTGAATGAATTCCGCCAGCGGCTTCAAGATTTCCATTCTTTTATCTGATATCGTCATCATGGCAATGACCTCAATGCTTTCCATTACGTTTTTGAACATGCTGTTATGGTGATTTGATTAAAGAAGTATTGAATGATATTGTTATCTTTTTTAGCAGCAGCCGGATCCCGGAGCGCAGGTGCTGCCCTGAAGATCAGCCATTTTAAGTTTCGGTTTTCCCTGCGGAATTCCACAGGCATCCTCTGCAAGGCACGCGGTGGTTTTTGCAGTGAGCACAAATGCGCTTCCGTTGAATTCCAGCCCAAATTTACCGATGGTAGCCTGTTGGTATTCCACTTCAATTTCTGCATCTTCAATACCCAGTTTTTCTTCGGAAAGAGCGATGATTTTTTTTAGTTTTTCCGCTTCCAGGCGGTGGTCATTGTCTGTGGAAAACCACAGCTGGAAGTTGATGGCTTTTTCGTCGCGCATCACCCCGCCACAGTCGATAAATCTTTTGTTGATCTGGCCGACTTCGGTGACGTGGAAATGTTGGGGAACCTGCTCACCGTTTTCCAGAACAAAGTGAAGTTCCTGAAGATCGTTGAGGATGTTTTTAATTTCTGAAAGTTTCATATTTGGTTGATTTTAATGAGGTTAAAGTTTAACAGCAGCCGCTTTCCTGTTTTTCGATTTTGTGAAAAATATGGTCGATAAAGGTTTGGAATTGATGGATGGTTTCTTTGTTGATGCAATATTTTATTGAGGCTCCCTCGATGGTTCCCTGGATGATTCCGGCATTTTTCAGTTCCTTTAAATGTTGCGATACGGTAGCCTGCGCCAATGGAAGTACGTCCACAATATCATTGCAGATACAGGTATCGGTGGAAAGCAGGTAATCGATAATCGCAATGCGGGCGGGGTGCGCCATCGCCTTTAGCAGCACCGCCATTTCATTCTGTTCATCGGTAAAATGTTCTGTTTTTGTAAGCCCCATATTCTTCTGTATTATTCTATTGCAATATTACGATATGTTTTGCAAACTGAAATGTTTTTTTCTTAAAAATGCTGATTTTCTGTTTGGTTCTTTCTTACATCATCGTTCCTCTATGATCTTTTCTCTCTGTTATCTATGGTTTAATATCTTTCTCTATTATCTTTTCTCTATTATCTTTTCTCTATTATCTTTACTCTATTATCTTTTTTCTATTATCTTTTTTCTATTATCTTTTTTCTATTATCTTTTCTCTATTATTTTTACTCCGTTCACTTTCAAAAACCCCTATCGGGTATAAAAACATTAAAGATCAGATATTTATACCCTTTGGGGTACAATATAAAAGAATTTATATATCTTTATACCCGTAAAGGTATATTATGACTAATTTAAGTGATTTTGTGAAACAAAAAAGAAAGTCGACAGGACTCACCCAGGAAGATCTGTCTTTAAAAGCAGGAGTTGGTTTAAGATTTATCCGTGAACTTGAACAAGGCAAGCCCACTTTGAGAATGGATAAAGTGAATCAGGTTCTATCACTGTTTGGTCATGAGTTATCTCCAACTAAAATAACAGATCATGAAGAGCGGTAAAGTTTTTATGCACAACAATTTTGCAGGAATTATTACGGAAGATCGTGAAGGTTATCATTTTCAGTATGATTCTGAATACCTTAATTCTGAAAATCCTGAACCCAAAATTGCTTTATATGAAAGGATGTTGAAAGAGAAGGATAAGATGATGGGGCGGTTGGAAAAATTTATTCAAGAGAAATAAAATATTATAAAACAAATATCCTGAGAATGTTCTCGGGATATTTTGTTATTTGATTTAATACGCAATCTTTGAATGCGCTAATCAGATAAATTTAAAAGCAGGAATTCCCGGTGTTTTTTACGAAGCAGTTTACTTCCGGTAATACATTTTAGAAATCTTTTATACTCTACTTCTGACAACTGACCCATTAATTTTGCGTCATCTGGAAAATAACTTAAAATGGTTTTATAGGAAATTACTTCAATATTGTCTCTAAAAAAAACAAAGGTATTTTTATCAAAACTAAAATCACCTCCATTCTTATCAGTTCCAATAATCCTGTCTTTTAGAAAGCTGAAAAAAGAAAAGAAATCATTATTAGTGCATCCGTGTTTTACCAGATCATCCGGTATCTTTTGCTGTGATGTTGTTAATGCACGAAGTAATAAGGAATTTTCATCATCTATTCCGACTACGAGCAATATTTTATTCGTGGGCGTTCCTCCATCTTCATATCGATAGTTTGCAATAAAATAAATACTACCCTTCGTAAACATTTACAAAGAAAATTCGTTGTGCGAAAGCGAAGATTCAAATGCAGATTTATAGGCCATCTGTTTATACACGTCGTCTTTAATCAGATCAGTGAATGGTATTGTGAAATCGCTTCTGTTCTGCATCAGTGCAAACTGCAGCTGCAACTCCTTATCTTTAACTACGGTATCCCACAGTGAACCCTGAGTATGAAGCATTTCAATGATATCGGCACCAGATAAATGTCCATATTCTTTTAAAACCCTGTCCATTAATTCAATATCATATTCTGAGAATTCATCTTCAGAAAATTGCTTTTTCGGTACGATGACATACGCATCACGTGTTTCCGATGACACAGGATTAGGCACTTTATTTACGGCAATAAATTCCGAAAGATAAATCTCTTCCTTTTGGTGAGGAAGAACTTCGCGTAAATCCGTATATAATTCTTTTGGCACAGGACCCATTTTCCATGCTTTATATTCCATCCAGGAAAAAGGCACGCCAGTTTCCTTCACCGAAGTTTCATCTAACAGATAAAGCAGTTTCAATGCCTTCGTTAAATAGACACCGCCTAACTTTTCAGCAATATAAATGAGCGCGTTAGCAATTTTGATATGTTCAGTATGTGCAGACATGGTTGTTAAATGGTTTTGCAAAAATACAAATTTCGCATTACAAATGTATAATTATTTGATATACAAAACAATGCCATAAAAAAAGCACGTTCTTATACTCCTCATTCTCTGTAATCGGCGGATAGCTAAACTCTTGAGGATCTATATTGATTGAGGTAAGTGCCATTTATTGGTTGACTGCAGTAATTTTTAAATACCTTATCTTTTTCTATTACTTCCCTTGTGTATTATACTTCTGCGCGCAGAAAGTTTCTGTTGCAGTGCGGCCTTTGCTACTGCAGATTTTTGAGCAGGCGCATATTCGCGGTCATTTTTTTTCAGAAATTCCTGTTCTCTGGACATATCCAGATTTTCGTACTCTATTTTTCCCAGCAAAAGATTCACAGAATAGCGGTCAATTTCGTGACCTGATACATTTAGGTTCTTAGGATGATTTTCGCCCTGATTATTCCAACCGCGCAGTTCAATGAGCATCCGTGGACTGTCAGGATTATAACCGGCCTGAAATAAAACGTGAGAGATTTTTTTAGGTTCTGAAAATTTATTCTTTCTGAAATCTTTATATAGGCGTGACAGAATAAAGTCACCAGGCTCGCGGTATTCAACATTCTTTTCTCCCGATTTCATATGGTACAGGTAAACTGTTTTAATCGTTAGAAAAAGGTAATCATCTTTGGTAAGACCCAACTTAGTAATGGTCTTTTCTAATTCTAAATTTTCAATCATAACGTACTTTTGTGATGGTGTTAATTGCTAAAATAAAGTCCATAATTGTCGCAGCCTCAGTATCCTTTACTTCCGGATTCGCTAGAAGCTGTTGACTTCTGATGTCCATTTCGAACTTTATCTATTTCTCTTAAAATTCTCCGCCTGCTCCAGCACATTTTTATAGACCTCATCCTGTGTGATTGCTGGATAACCAAACTGGTGCAGCTTCGAGCATTTTTTGAAATAAAGAATGCTGTTATTTCACTTTCTATCTAAAACTCTCTTTCAATAAACTCTGGAACAAGTGCTCACTTTTGGCTAAAGTTTCCTACGCCAATTGTTTTTGGATTTCTATTTTTTCAATGTGTTCTACAAACAGATTTTGAAGTTCAATCGCCGGCTGGAAAATTTCCAACTCTCTTAATGCTGTTTCCCCAGATCTGAATGGTGTTCCCTGTTTGGATTTCACTCTGCGGCCAACGGAAATTATGACATCTAAATTGTAGTGCTCAATTTCCCTTTCAATAATTCTGTTTCCTTCGGTTCGAACTTGTCGGAATTTTCGACAGGTTGATTCTTGTAACAGTTTATTTTCCAAAAAAATATTTTGAATATGCTCCGTAATCGTAGAAACAGTTCAGCCATTTGAGCTTGTGCAAGCCAAACAGTATCCTGCTCAAATAGCACTTCTATTTGAGCAGGATACTGTTTGGCTTGATAAATTTCTATCTGCTTTTTAATTTCCATAATTTATAAAATAGATCTGAATTGTTATCTTTTTGTCATACCTCACGCAATATCTGCACTTTGGGAAATCTCTTCAATTAGTTTAATAATTCTGAAAGTTTTCTGGTCTTCTTCAAAAACGCCAAAAACACCATTGTCATTGGTATCCGTAAATGGCGGTCGCGTTAACATCTGCTTTTCTAACACTCCATTTTTGTTTAAATAATCTATGATTTTTTGTACAAATAATATTTGATTTGCATTGAGGTTTTCGTCTTGAATAAAAGATGCAAAATGTTGATTAGCCGCTTCTATATCTAAACCTAAAACCTTTCGTACAAAAACGCCCAAAGATTTGGTTCCATACTCTTTCTCTATTTCAGAAAGTTGAAATTTTTCGTGGGTTAAAAATTGCTCTAAAGAAGTTAATTCTAATGGAGTAATCGGTATGTTTTTATAAATTTTATCGATCACCAAATGATGCTTATTTTTCCTGATAAAATTTTCTACCCGGTCTTTATAACTTTGTAAAGTGGTATAATTTTCTAACAAATCTCGTTCTTTCACTAAACTAAGATTCAGCACATCTTCAAAATTAGAATAAACTGGCACCTCTTTTTCTTCATCTTTTAACAAATGAATCAAACTACGAAGATCTTCCCGCACTTTCTCTAATCTTTTAAGATTCACGGTACTCCAAAAATCATCAGAAACAATTGCAATAATGGTTTGTTCTTTCATTCTTACAGAAGGAATATTCAATTTCTTTTGTAGTAAGGTTCCTATTTGAATAATATTTTGAATAAAATAGTTTTGCTTTTTGGAAGCATTAAGAATTGCATTCTGAAGTTGATAAATAATTAAATCAAACTTTTTAGCCATCTCATCTTTGTCATCATTATAGGAAGCCAAATCTGACAAGTGATTCTGAATTTCGATCATTGCAGAATTATTCAAATTTTCCCATGCCGCTCTATTTTTATATTTAACCACAAATTCCCAATGCTTTCGAACTTGAAAACGATTTTCATCTAATTGTAGAATTTTTCGGTGTAATTCATCGGTGTATAAATTGGCAAATTCCATTTCTTCAGTAGTAGAATTTTCATTAGTTCTGATACTTTGAACCACTTCAAGTTGTGCTTCGAAGAGTTGTTTTTGCAAAGATTTTACCGTATTTCCGTTTGTACCTTCTGGAAATTCATCAAAGAACTCAAAGTTTCCACAAACATCAAAAATCAAGAAATGTTTTTTATCACGTCCAATTCCGAAAATATCTGGACAAAGACGAGTTCCTCTCCCAATCATTTGCCAATATTTAGCGTAAGATTTCACTTCTTTGAAAAAAATCAAATTCAAAACTCTTGGTGCATCAACTCCAGTATCCATCATATCTACCGAAACTGCAATTTGCGGATCTTTGTCATCGCCTTTATCGAAACAAAACTTCTCTAATAAATCTTGGGCTTTGTCTTCATAATTATCAATTACCCGCAAAAACTTACCGTTATACTCGGGATAATTTTTATTAAATCTTTCCTCTATAAAAGTTGCATGACGATGGTTTTTTGCAAAAATAATGGTTTTACCCAGTTTATCGCCTTCTTGTACATGTTGACCTTCAGTCATTAAATAATCTAAAACCAAATCCACAGTATCTGCATTAAAAAGAAAACTATTGATTTTACTTTTAGCGATAATTGGATTATAATCTTCTTCTTCGGTATTTGCCGCAATACCAAAAAGTTCTTCAAATTGTTTTTTATCTTTTTCGCTCAAATCCTTGTATTTCACACCTTCTCTTGGAAATTTTACAGGAAGCGTGAATGCTTTTGGTGGCACCAAATAATTGCTTTTTACGGCTTCATCTAATTCATAAGAATAGGTAGGGTTGTCGTCTTCTATTTCAAATAAGTGATAGGTATTAATATCGATATCTTTTTTCGGCGTTGCGGTTAATCCAATTAAAATAGCATCAAAATAATCGAAAATGGCTTGGTATTTTTGATAAACAGATCTGTGAGCCTCATCAATAATGATAACATCAAAATGACCGATACCATACATTTTTTGATCCTCAACTTTGCTTCCATCTATTCTATTCATGATGGTAGGATAAGTAGAAAAAACTACTCTTGCGTTCGGATCTTCTTTTTCTTTGGTTAAATTAATCGCAGAAAGATGTGGCAAATGTTCTTTAAAAGCATTTTTTGCTTGGTTAACCAAAGCGTTTCTATCTGCTAAAAACAATATTCTTTTTGCCCAACTGCATTTGATCATCATATCTACAATTGCTGCTGCAGTTCGGGTTTTTCCGCTTCCTGTTGCCATTACCAAAAGTGCCTTTCGGGTTTTACCTACCAATTGATGTTGCGGATTATCTGTAACTAAAGCTTCTGCAACACGCTGTATTGCTTGTAACTGATACGGTCTTCCAACTATATCTTTATTAACATTAAATAATCGTAAATCCAAACGCTCGGTTCTACGACGAATTAAGGATTGCAATTCTTCTTTTTTATAGAAACCATATACTTTTCTGGTGGTGTAGAAAGTGTCATCCCACATATAGGTATTAAAACCGTTGGTGTAATAAATTACAGGTCTTTGTCCGAATTCTTTTTCTAAACAATCGGCATATAAAGTTGCCTGGTGTCTTCCCTTTGTTGCATCATGTGAAGTTTTTTTGGCTTCTACAACTGCCAAAGGTTTCCCGTTATCATCCCACAAAACATAATCTGCATAGCCAATTCCTGATGGATTGGTAGATAATGGCATTCCTTCTACTTGGTATTCTATATCTTTTCCTGATACCAAACTATTCCAACCTGCTTCTTTTAATAATAAATCAATGAGAACTTTTCTGGTTTCCACTTCCGATGTTAATTGTGGAACTGCTTCTTGGTTGTGGTATTCTTTGGTACGTTCTTCTTTTCTTTCTGCAAATAATCTGGCTTGTTCTTCTGCTTGTTTTTTTAACAAACGGTTTTCTTCTACCAGAATCAAGTATTTTTTATTGCTTTGTTCGGTTTCTTTTCTATGCTTATCAAATTTTCTGGCAAGTTCTTCAAGTTGCTTATTCGATTTGTCATTAATATCTCCATACGGAATTACACCTTCATTAAAAGCTGGAATTTCCGGATCGTTTTCGCTGTAATATTTGCTAAGCCAGGACAAAAATCTAAAAGCATTTTTTAAAGTTTGCAAAGCTTCTAAAGCACGTACTTTTTTACCATGAGCAGCATCATTCCCAAATCTGCGAATGATGTCTAACTCTACAAACATACTTGGTTTGATGACATTTTTGAAAGAATCGCTAAAAAGTAAAGACGCCAATTTGGTGTCGTAAGGAAACTCTAAATCTTCATCATTTTGATAGAGCCAAAAAAGTGCTTTTTCCAATGTACTTCTGCACAACAAAGCTGCATATCTTGGTGCAGTAAAAGTATGGCGTTCTGCTTCTACGATTTCTTCATAGATTTTCGGGAACTCCTCTTTTAAAAAGGTAAAGTTGGTATTCATTGGCTATTTGTAAAAACAATTAATTTTCGAAAAGTTGCACGTAATCTTCAAACAAATATAGTTTTCCTCTTTGTGCTCCAGTAATTTCTTTCAGTATTTTCAAATCTTCTAGCAGGCTTATTGTTTTGTAAGCCGTATTGGTAGATTTTTCAATGATATTTACAACATCCTGTATATTGATAATAGGTTTGTTATACATTGCTTTTACTACTTTCATAGCGTCTAAACTTCGTACTCCAGTATCTTTTAATTTTTGCTCAGTCATTTTTTCCAATTGCATTATCGCATCAAAAGTCGTTACTCCTTTCTTTGATGTTTCTATGACTCCATTCAAGAAAAACTTTAACCATTGATTGATATCATTATGAGTACGAACACGCATTAAGTTGTCGTAATACAAACTTCTATTTCTTTCAAAATAATCTGATAAATACAGAATCGGCTTCTTCAAAATACCTTTATCAACGAGATACAGTGTAATAAGCAATCTTCCAACCCTTCCATTCCCGTCTAAAAATGGGTGTATCGTTTCAAACTGATAATGAATGATGGCTATTTTTATAAGATCTGGTATACTCAGTAATTCATCATTTGCGAATTTTTCTAAATCTGACATTAATGCAGATAACGAATCTTGATTCGGCGGTACAAAAGTAGCATCATTGATACTTGCACCACCAATCCAGTTTTGGCTACTTCTATATTCTCCTGGCAATTTTCCTGCTCCTCTTACTCCTTGCAAAAGAATCTTATGCGTTTGGCGTATGAGCCTAGAGGAAAATGGAAGTGAATGAAGTAATAATACCGCTTCATTCATCGCTGAAATATAATTTTGCACTTCTTCCCAATCATTTCGTTTCTCACTTGTGACATCTTCTTTAGACAAGAAAACGTCTTCTATATTGGTCTGCGTTCCTTCTATTTTAGAAGATTGAGTGGCTTCCTTGGCAATGTGCATTTTGATAAAGTGTTCTATATCCACATACTCTGAGTACATATCTAATCTTCCCAAACTTCTATCTGCTTTGCTTAATAAATTGAGCATAGACATATCATCAAAAAGCCAATCGCGAAAGATTTCATTGGGCTGAAAACTTTTGTAATATCCTTGATTAATTTGGACTCCTGATTTGAATGATTTCATTTTTTCTGAATTAATGAATTTGGGTTTCTATTAAATTCAAATTTAAAACAAAATATAGAATAACACAATGTCTTATTTCAAAATTGTAGCGTATTTTGAATTAAAGATATTTCTTATTTCAAAATAATACCATTTATTGAAATAAGAAGTTTAGTTATTTCTCTTTCTATCTAAAACTCTCTTTCAATAAACTCTGGAACAAGTGCTCACTTTTGGCTAAAGTTTCCTGCGCCATTTGTTTTTGGATTTCTATTTTCTCACTGCGTTCTGCAAATTGGTTTTGAAGTGTAGTAGAAAGTAAAAATATTTCATAAGAGCGAATATCTGCAAAATTTAAACCTGCTTTAACACCTCCTTTATCTAACTTATTAAACATTAGTTGTCCACCTTTGCTTGCAATATATGCGCTTACAAAGTTTGGGTTAAATTGATTATTTACTCTTAAAATCGCTAAATGCTGGTTTATAAAAGCGTCAGGAAAATCCTTCGGTATTACCGCTGTCCTTCCTAGATCAGCCGTAATAGACAAAACAATATCGTTCTCTTTTACTCTTGTTCTTTTAGCCTCTGCGTTGGAAGGCGCATTTACATAACCGATTTCGTTTAATTTAAGTTTATTGTATCCAACGTTTTGTATTCGTAGAAAAACATCTCCTATTTCACTGTAATATTTTGCCCAACCTCTTGAACCGCTTGTCATAAAATCTAAAATCTCTCCCAACTTTACTTTCCCCCAACCTTTTTCATTTTTTACAGGGTCACCAAACATATCAATAAAAAGAGATTGGGTAAGTTGGTCGTACTTTTCTAGCAATTGCTTGTTGTAAGAAATAATTTCCTGTGCTTTGTCCAACTTTGCTGCAATGTTTTTTTGAGTGGAAAGTGAAGGTTTTGGAACTTCAACATTAAACAAACCTTGTCTCGTAATTTGAGGCTGTGCTGAACCTGAAATAACATCCTGAAAACCTCGTTGTTTTAAAACATAAACTAAATAGTTTAAATCGTAATCATTAACTAAATTATCTAAAGCCATGGCGTTTCCATTGACATATGATTTAGGTTCTGAAATATTTATACTTCCACAAGTTGCGCCTCTACACGTAATTAAAACGGTAGGAAACTCATGAGTAAACTTATCATAAAACCCAATTTTTCCATTTGCACCATAAACAGGATATTTGCCTTCTTTCAAAATCTCATTACCTGAAATAGTTTTCCATTGCTTTGGATTACAAATATCAATTAATTTCACTCTCTCCATTATCCCAACATATTTTCAAGTTCAAGAATGGCGGCTTGTCTTTTTGCATCAATGGATTTAATATCTGCAATTAAAGCACTTGGTTTTTCGTAATGCACTTCTTCGTAAATGGTTTCTTTGTATCGGTTAATGCTTAAATCATAATCATTGGCTACAATATCTGCTTTAGGAACAAGAAAAGATTGCTGAGTGCGTGCTTCGACAAGATCAGCAACAGCCGAAGAAGACAAATCGGCAATTTTATTCCAGTCTAAAAGAATATTTGGGATATCACATTTGCCGGCAGTTCCTTGTAAAACATTTTCGGGTTCGGTGAAACATTGTTCCAGCGCCTCTTCAGAAATTAATAGATTCCGTTTATCATCTAAACTATAACCATCGGCTTTCATATCATAAAACCAAACATTGTCTGTTCCGCCAGAATTGGTTTTGGTGAATAATAAAATGGCGGTACTTACGCCTGCATACGGTTTGAAAACACCACTTGGCATAGATATTACGCCTTGCAATTGTTGGTTATCTACCAATTCTTTTCTCAAATTTTTGTGTGCGGTACTGCTTCCAAACAAAACACCATCTGGAACAATAACTGCAGCACGACCTCCTAATTTCAACATTCGAAGAATTAGAGAAAGAAATAGAAGTTCGGTTTTTTTGGTTTTGGTAATTTGTAGTAAACTTTTTTCTACTTCTTCGTAATCCAGCGCCCCTTTGAATGGTGGATTGGCTAAAATGACAGAATATTTACTGGTTGTATCATTGCTTTCTGCCAAAGCACTTCCGCCCATTAAATTAGGTGTTTCGATGCCATGCAATTGCAGATTCATCGAAGCGATTCGCATCATGGAAGGATCGATTTCCATTCCGTTGAACATTTGAGTATTATAGTGCTCTCGGAAATCTTTTTCTAAAAACCAATCGGGTTGTGTTTCTCTTATATACTCACTTGCAGCAACCAAAAAACCAGCAGTTCCCAAGGAAGGATCGCAAATGGTGTCGTCTTTTTTGGGTGCTAAAAGGTCGACCATCATTCGGATAATATGTCTTGGTGTACGGAATTGTCCGTTCGTTCCTGCTTCGGCAATTTTACCGAGCATATATTCGTACAGATCGCCTTTGGTATCTTTATTATTTAGGGGAAGTTTGTCTATTTGCTGTACTACTTTATCCAATAATTTTGGGGTAGCAATCATAAAGGTTGCGCCTTTCATATATTCGGAAAACTTACCACCAGTTGCGCCCAAAGTCTTCATAAAATCAAACGCGGTAAGATTATCAATATTCACTTGAGGACGTGTGAACAATTGGTACATCAACTCTGGATCTTTATCTTTGAATGAACTCCAGCGAAGTTCACTTTGTGCAGCCGAATAAATATTTTTTTTGAGTGAAGATCCCAAAATGGTGGTTTCTTTTTCAATCAGAATTTGTTTATCATCTAATTGCTTTAGAAAAATAAGATAGGTAAACTGCTCAATTACAGTAAGCGGATTAGAGATTCCACCGGTCCAGAAGTCGTTCCAGATTCTATCTATTTGAGATTTTATTTCGCCTGTGATCATGTTATATAGGTAAGTTAAATTTTGTAAAAATAAGGATTAAGAAACAGCCTTCAAAACAATTTGTAATGAAGACTGCGAATGTTTAGCATTAATACTAATTGATGAGATGTGCCACCACCTGAATTTGATTTTCGGGATGTTCATCTTTGGAAATCCTTTGAATGCGTGCTTCCACAAACTTCTGCAAACCAACTGTAAAGAGTTTGTAAAAAATTCTATTTTCCGCTTTTGGGATAAAACCGAGCTTGTGGTCTTTGTAATAAATGGCAAGGGCTCTTGCATCATATTTATTATCCGAATCTAATTTGAGTTTCAGTTTTGAGCCAATTTTCAAATCTTTGAATGCTAAAGCTCCATCGTAGTAGGTGAATCCTGCAATATTGAAGTTGGCTAAGTGTTCTTTCTTTGTGTTCATCATAATTTTTTTTAAAAATTAATTATTCTAAAATAAGCGCGTCATATTCTTCTAAAAGATTGATTTCTTTGCCGGTAATTCCTGCAATATCGCCCGAAACGATGGAAAGGTTTTCTTTGATCACGCTGATGTCTTTCTCACGTTTTGCCCATAATTTGTGGGTTACTTTTTTCTCAGAGTCTAGTTGTAGTAACATTCCGTCGTAGATTTCTAAAATCCTTTTTGTCTTTTGAGAAAACTCACCACTTGTAAAGTAACTGTACAAGATTTCCATTTTGTCGCCTCGGTTTTCGTTGGCTATTTTTACCTTTTGGGTTTCTATTAAAATCTGACGAAGTACCACCACCAAAGATTTTACTTCTTGGTAAGAACAGATCCAAATTCCGTTATGCACATCAAATTTCTCTATATTTTTGGGCAACGTTTCGGTAACCAAAACTGCGATTTCTGCTTTTGCATTCAGCTGGTCTTGTTGTAGTTTGTCAAGCCATTTTTGGTCAAAGTTTTTGGTGCGTTTGGTTTCGTAGATAATTTTGCCACAGTTTTGAAGCATCTCGTTGTTTACGGTTTGCAAAACATCTGCACCAAGTGTTCCTTTTTGCACTTCTTCAATTTTGTCCCATCTGAAATTCTGATGAAGAAAGTCTTCCAAAGCCAGCTCCAAAACTTCGCCTTGTAGTTGCATAGAACCTTGTTCTTGTTTGCGTTTCATTTCTTCGGTCAGTTTCTTTTGATCTTCAAGTTGTTTTTTGAGCGTTGCCAATTTCAATTCATTATCATCTTCCAACTGTTTTCTTATTTTTTGTTTTTCTTCAAGAATTTTATCATTCAGTTCTTTTTCAGACTCCGCTTTTATTGCGTCTCTCATTTCAGATTTTTCTCTTTGGAGTGTTGAAATTTGAGCTTGCATTTTATTATAATCTTTTACTTTTTCAGATTTTTCAGAAAGTTCTTTTTGTAGAGAATCGAAGCTTTCTTTGTTTTCATCTTCAAGTGTTTTTCTTAATTTTTCAGTAATTTCTTTCTCAGAAAGTTTTTTAGCTTTTTCTAAACGTTCCGCAAAAAGATCGTTTTCTTCTTTCTTCTTTTTTTCAAATTCTACTTTCGCTTTTTCTAAATTTTCTTTTTCTTTAGAAAATTCGGTTTCTTGAAGTTTTGCTTTCTCCTCAAACTCATTTCTGATACCCTCTTCAATTTGGAGTTTCAGCACATTATTTACATCAATAGATTTTCCGCAATGAGGACAAGGAATTGTAGTTGCATTTTTCATAATAAAAACTTTTACTTGGTTTAATAAAGCAAAAGTAGAATCCAACTATGCAGTGCAAGTGCATAGTTGAATATAAATGATTAAAATGTGTACATAAATGATCATTTCTGTAATGATTCAATACTTACGGTATATAAAATTGGAAGATTATTTTTCTTTAAAATATCAATTGAGTAATTCAAACTGTTTAAATCTTCAATCGCTGTATTTCCATCAACCAAAATCCATCCATGCTCTACTCCTGCGTCTGGTCTTATGATAATTTTATATTGATCGTTTGAAAATTCAAAATAACGATAATGTGGAATTTGATCACTAATAATCTCCATATTTTCTACATCAAGATCATATTTATAAAGTTCAATAAATGATTTTCTTGAGTTGTGATTTCTAAAATCATGAAATACCCTTAAAGGATTTCTTTCATTATTAAAATCCTGCCCATAAAAACTAAAATTTTGCAATTCAAAATTTAGCTCTGTTTTTAGTTGGTCAATGAACTGTAACATCAAAAAGCATCCAAAAGGTGTTTTTAAATAACGATCATAATATGAGACATCGAATTTTTGTCCATTCATTAATGATTGTAGATCACATTTATTTTTCAATCCCGTAATTAAAATGGAAGCGAGACTTTTTGAAGAAATATTTTCGGTAGGATTGATATACACTTCAAAGATTTGATCCGAATTAAGATAATCCATAACATCAAGTGGATCACAATCAATTTTCACCAATTGATTGACTCTATATAATTCACCGTTATCAGTATCTCCCCAATACTGATTTAAATCGAGGCTTACGTGGCCATTAACGAGATATGAGCAGTAATCTACATCAGATAATTTGATTGAGGCAATAGCTTTAATATGGGCATTATAATTATCTTTCTGAAGCCATACTTTCGCCCAAGAAGAAACTTGTATTAATGTCATTACATTTTGAGGATTCGATAATATCGGTTTCGTTTCAAAAACTAAATTAATCTCTGACTGTTTTTTGAGATTTTCCAAGAATATTATATTCTCTAAATCCCAATTAGAAATTTCATGATCCACTTTTAACCAAATTTCTTCAATTTGATTGGTATAAGAAACTTTGACAATATCTGCTCTTATACCACCTAATATTCTTTTTGGATTTGGATAACTGTTTTCTATCTCCTCCGGAATGTTCAATTCCTCAATGTTTTGCAACCACTCCAAAGCTTTATTGCGATCTAAAAGATTAATGTGCCATTGGGTTTTTCGGTCGATTAAACATTTTGTACAAGCTCCTGTGCAATTACATTCTAATTTTTCTTTAGCTGCTTTTAATATTTCGTCGGCGTACAAAAAGAACTTGGTAGAATATCCTGCACCTCCTTTTGTTGTATCAAAAATAAAAATTGTGCTGTAATAATCATATTTTTTTATACCAAAGTCGATCTCTGCAGCTTCTACAGCAAGATATGATGCCAATTGTTTTGCAAAAACAGAAGCTAGGGAATATAGAAGCGTTTCATCTGTAGAATATCTATCGCTGTCCTTAATTCTAATCTCACAAAAATTGGTTTTAAAACGTCCACCCAAAATAACATTGGGACGAATAGATGTAGGTGTAAAATTTCCTTGACAAATTGCACCATTCTGGTCGTCTTTCCCACCTCTCAAACGTCTGTGATCTTCCAATTCTTCTAAAGAAAACCCTGTTTTACCACAATTTAAACAAACATGAAACCCATTTCCGTTACCAACATTGTAATATAAGATCTCCCCATTATCCTCACTTTCTCTTATATCAATGATATTTGTTGTATTTTGTTCCCATGGTTTAACATTAATCAATAACGGATCAACATACTGTGTTCTTGAAGTTTCAGATATCTTCCTATTAGGAGTTTGATAGACATCTACTGCAAAACCAGCAGGTTGAATCATTTCGGTGAAACTTCCCCGATTACCTTCATCATCGAAAATCAAACCTCTAAAACTTTGATTATTACAATGTGGACAGCTAGAATCGATAGTTTGATTATCTGCTATTTCCACAATTCTTTGGTAACCACAACTATTACACAACTGGATAATTTCTTTGCTGGCCTGAGAACCGCGATTATTATCTAAAATAATTCCTGCAGATTTGTAATTCATCCCGTCAATGACAACATGGTTGCCCGGAGCAAATTCTGTCAGTGCTCTGGTGATAAAATAGGAAGGATTTTCCTTTTTTTGCCTTCTATTTAGGTTATCAATATTTGTGGTTTCGAACTCTACAATTCCGGTTGGAAGCCCTGCTGTTGGAAGAAATCCTTCCTGTGCTAAAAAAGAAAGTGCGTTTTTTTCTACAAACTGTATATACTGAATATTTACAGCTTTATAAGCAGGGGAATTTTGGCCAAATTCATTCTCAAACTCTGCAAGTTTTCTCTCAAATCCTTGCTTTTTAGCTTGTGTAAAGTGTAATATTCTATTGAAATTTGAAAATACTTTATTAATGATAAAATTAAAATTCCTTTCTGAAAAGCTTGTGTTTTTAGTAATGCTCTTCAACTTGCTATCGAATGAAGCAATTTCGTCATTGAGTAACCAACTCATGAACCTTGAAGCAATAGGATTTATTTCGGCAAAGAAAAAATCGCTAATCTTATCAGTTACTCTCATACCTCCCACTTGCTCAGTCTGAACAAACTTTCCTAGAAAGAATGCATTAATATGTCTTTCAATAACCTGCTGACTATTGAATGAGATAAAGGGTGGCGCAATTTTATGAGATAAAGCCCATGTAGGTGTATTGAACGCATTTAAGCCAACGGGGTTGGGTGCACACACGGTAAAAGCCAAAGATTTAGATTCATTACGACGACCTGCCCGACCTGCTCTCTGTAAATAATTTGCAGGACCAGGAGGAACATTATTCATTACAACCGTAGAGATCCCTCCAATATCTACTCCCATTTCCATTGTAGTAGAACAATTAAGAATATTGATTTCTGAGTTTTCAAATTTAGTTTCAAGCTGTTTTAAACGTTTCTCATTTTGTTGAGCAGAATGTTCTCCCGATAAATAAATAGGTCTATTTAGAATTACTTTTTCGTGAATGTTATTCCAAATACCTTTTTGTTTCCAATCTACTGAGTTTTCGGCAATCCATTCTTTTACGGATTGCATTATATTGTTATCTCCCTTTTTTAATTTGAGTTCAGGAAATGTTATTGATTGTATGTTTTCAATTCGGTAATGACGAACATTCTCGTCTGTGAAAGTTCCATTAATCCAAGGTGAAACACCTTTAAAATGAGCGTCAACCAGACGTTTTTTCACAGGGCAAAGCCAAAGTTCATTGGCAAGCTGAAATCTCGTTTTTTCTTCTAAGTTTAATTTATAAGCTTGATTTCCATCTTCTGTCAAAAGAGGTCTGATATTTTGCCAAATATTCCTTAGTAATTCATTAATATTATCCTCAATTTCATTGGTGATTTCATCTCTTTCAGAAAAGCCTAAACCAACACACAGTAGTAAAGCAAGTCTGTTTGGTCGTAGATTGTTTTTCTCGAAGGTTGGCCATTCTATTGCACCAACAATATTCGAATTTGGATTATGAATCAGAGAACTTCTTAAGAATGAAGTTGAATAAGGATAAATTACGGGATCAACAAAAAAATTGAATTTATATCTGATTATATAATCTAAACCAATTTTTAGAAGACTTTTCCATTCTGCTAAAGAAATATTGCAGCGTTCAGCAATTGATGGCAATTGTACATTATCTAAATCGGGATAGACCAAACTTACCAACCCCAAATTTTCCAATGAACGCTCTCTGGGTAATCTTCTCGAAAAATTATCGAATAAAAGAGCCCGTGAATATTTTTCAATGTTTACAATATCTTCTTCCCGAGGATTGTTATTTCTAAATAATGTCTTTAAATCTGTTTTTGGATTTACAAAGTCATAAATCTGTTTCCAGCTTAGTCTTACTGAGTTAGTTGGAGAGATTGGTAATGCAGCTAATTGTCTTTCGAATTCTCTTTTCACAACAGGATTTATTGTGTTTTCTATTTGTTCTTCTAAAAAACTACGAACAGGATCTGGTGTCGCGTCAACCGAATTTTCTAATGAAAGTTTATGAAAGACCTGCGAACGAATCCAATTGCTTTCATTATCAATATTAATAAGCGCAGATATTTTGGCCGTTCCCTGACGACTATCTGTAAATGAGATATATTTATGACCGTTCCATAAAGTTTCTTGTCTAATTTCACCTGCCTCTGGTGTGTTTTCAAGAAAAATGTCGGATAAATTTCTGTTCATGTACGAAGAAGAAATTCTAAAATGCAATGGGTTTTCTAATGATGTTGCGCAATGGGGACATACACATTCACCATTGTTATTATCTGATTCTACGAAATCATTTCTATTTCTATCTATCTTACCGATATCATCAATACCAAATTCATTTGTTCCCAAGACAAATCTTTTGTGAGGATTTTTCCTTGTAAAGAAAAAAGAAAGCGTAGGAAGTTTGTCTTCAGAATCTTCATCATTATCAATATCATCTAATACAAAATTATCCTGATTGAGAGATGTTGAAAGTTGAAGTGTTTCAACACCTTGTTTGTTTATTTCCTTTTCTGCTTTTAATAGTTCGTTACCGCAAGATCTGCAGGCAACCAGTTCAAACATAGGAAAGTTACAATGAGAACAGGTTTTCTCTGTATACGTTGTCAAATTCCCCATATGACTTATGTTTTCAAAATTATGGTGTTTATCACACTCCGGATTTGAACAGGCATATACGCCTCCGATTCCGCGGGAAAACATATGCATTCTTAGTGGCAAAATAGAATTATCAAGATGATCTTTTTTCTCAACAATATGATCCAGCCAATCCAGTTTATCTTCAGTAGAACTATTATTACCTACAAAGCCGTTAGTCATTTCAGAAAGTTTAATCGCTGCCGATGTGTAGGTTCTGGTTCTCAGTTGCTCAATTCCTTGTTTGTTTTCAATTTCAAAATCATCTTGCAGCGGAGTAAGTTCGCGATTTCCAGTAATAACCTCGATTTGGCTGCTATCAATGCCACAAAGATTTGCCATGAAATCTTTTAATTTTTTATCACTTTCTTCCCCTGATCCTACCGTTGCTGAAGTAATGGCAAAACGTAAATCTTTTACATCGACTTCAAAGGCATCAACTACTCTTCTAATTAATAACGCCATTTCTGTCGCAGCAGATCCCACCAGGGTGTGCGCTTCATCTAACAAAATCCACCTCAATTTCCCTTTAGAGTTTTCCAGCAACGGAACATCTTTATCTCTTACCAACAAATACTCCAGCATCGATGGATTTGTAAAAAGTATTTGAGGCGGAGTATCTCTTATTTGTTTTCGTGATATAAGCTCAGGAAGAGCATTTTTTGCGTGAGCCGCTGTTGCATTTTCTTCGGTATTTCCATTATATACAGCATAGGTTAATCCTCCGATTGCTTTTACCCAAGTATCAATACGTTTTTTCTGACTGCCAATTAATGCATTTAGAGGATAAAGAAAAATTGCTCTTACACCAGTTTCAGTTTTGCAGTTTTGATATAAGTCTTGTAAGACAGGTAACATAAAGCACTCCGTCTTACCAGAACCGGTACCTGTTGTGACTGCAATAGATTTTTTGTTGGAGAGAAGTTTTTCCCAGCTCGTAATTTGATGTACATAAGGATTTCTATTTTTGGGAAATTCGTACTCTCCTTTTATTTTATCTAAGTTTTTAATAAGATTGCTATCAAAAAGGTGGGTCAAGTCTCCAAATGTCTGTGATGCCGGAGTCCAAGGAAAGGTATTTTGAAAGACGGGTTCAGCCAAAAGTTTTTCTTTGTGCAGTAACTCTTCAAGATAGTTCTGAAATTGTGCATCCCCTGTTGCCCATAGTGAAAGTATAGAATCCTTAAGTCTGTCTTGAATTTCTTTGTAGATTTTATTAAATATAAGGTTACTCATAAGTATTAGTTTTTTTTGAAATTATAAATGTTTCTTTTGTGTTTAGTTTAGATAGTAGATAAGTGAATCTTCATACCATTTCTTATTAATATTTTCAACATATTTTATCATTCTGCGATAGTTATCACCGTTGGTATGCCATAGCCCAATATTTTCTTTTTTTATAGAGGATGCTACGGCCAGAGGTGCAATCACTAAAATATTTACTTGGTCATTCCATTGCTGATTTGGTATTGGTTTTATATAAGAATTTCGATCTGTTGATAAATCATATTTAGGTAGTTTGCTGAGAACACGATTTCCCAATAATTTTCTTACTTTATCCAATTCTGCTAGAAAAACAAAATCTTTCTTGGATTTGTTTTGCAGTAAACAAACTTTAAGCTCTGGAAAATGATGTCCCAACATCGTGGCAATTGCTTCACTCATTTGAAGGTGATTGTACCAGTGTTCAAGCTTTACCCAATGGAAGGAAAAGCCCAGGTCATTTTCAAGTTCAGTAAAATCATTCCCAGAAAAAGCAAATTGTCCATTATCAAATCTTTCAGATAAAAAAACAAAAGCTTTTGCCGCTAATTCAGAGGAAGTTGTAATCGACTTTATAATATCGAAGGTTGCATAAGGCAGATCATTTTCTTTACACAAAATATAGTATACCCAGAATTTATTCCAAATAACGCCCGAAGTATCTTGTTGTAAAAGTTGAGATGCAAAATCTACCATCCTTGCATTTCTATCATCATCAGTTGTGAATTTGTTTTCAGGATTTACACTTATGAACACTGGTTTTATTTTAGGAAATGAATTTTTACTCGAAAACAAAATAAATTTCTCGATACTGCCTTTCTGCAATGAGAAAGAGTCTTCCTCTTTTATAAGTTCTATTTTATCTATATCATCAAGCTCACAGTCTAAAGGCAATGCAAATACTGAATCTGCAAAATTTATATCATCATCAATAAATTGAATTTTATTATGCTCACTCACTTCCCAAACTACAACTTTAGAAAATTGCTTTACTACATAATTTTTGATTTTTTTGCTTTTAGAATTAGGAAGAATCTCCGAAATAGTTACTTCTATGTAATTTTCTTCATCAATAACATTATACAACTGAAATAGTGATTTGAGCGTATCATAGAATTTAATCAGAGGAATTATTTTTCGGTCAATTGATTCATGAATGATAATTTGATCATTTTTATTGTTTCTAAAAGAAATTTCAAATTCTTTCTCATGCAAATTGGAAACCAGCCTCCAACCTCTCATATTATCAAGATATAGAATTTCATCATCAACTTTTTGGTTGTTCTGATCAACAATACATAATCCTTGAAAGGGAGAAGTTATTTCAGTAATAAGTCCAGCTGATTGACTTTGTATACTAAATCTTGTTTTCACAGACGTTGGAAAAGAACTTTGTTCGATAATATTAAACTTAGTGACAAAACCGTCTATTGCAAAATCATAAAGTTCCGAGGGATAAATTTCTGTAGTAAAGGGTTCACTGTTCTTAAAAACAAAATGATGATTTTTAGATATTACGATAAGGTCCAAATCTGCAATGTTGAAAACCCTGTCGAACTCTTCAATCTCGTCTTTCGAAATTTTAATATCTATAACTCCTCTAGCAAGCGGGATACTCATCGAATTCCATTCGAACCTACCTGCAGGTTTCCATTGAATAGTGGGGTTAGAAATTCTTTGTCCATTTTTATCATAAACCAATAAGCGAAGTTGATTTCTGATAATCTCTAAATTTGATTTCAGAATCCACTTAGGTCGCTCCGACAATATTGTCCAATCAAAGATGTTTTCAATATTAGTTTTAAATTTATAGCCATTTTCGCTATCCTTTTTTAAAACTAATTGATTCTTGAATTTAACAAAATAATAGTCGTTATTATTTACGATTAACTTTTCCTCTAAATCTACCTCTCCCTGCCAAGTATAAGAACTTTCACATAAAACGAAAGCTGAATTATTACGGGTATATCTTGATTTGTCTAAATAATAAATCTCATCATCACTACTGTTCCAGAGGGTTGGTGTTTCTAGGTTCAACTTATAGTATAGCAAATGGTTTGCAGTATAAGTTTTTTCAAAACTATCGATAAGGTATATTTCGGGATCAAGCTTTCCTTCAAGTTTAATTGCATTTGTTACCTGAATTACCTTAAATGTGTCATCATTTCTCTTTACTAATTTTGCAATCAAACTACTAGCAACAAATAACTTGTACTCTCCGACTGATTCATGAAGTTGATCATTTAATAAATACTCTAAGTCGTTTTTTGTCAATCTTGAATTCAATGAAGTATTTAAAAAAAATTCTTTCTTCTTACTGTCATAAAACCATCTGAATTTTAGTGAGTTTCCTTTTTTTACAACTTTGTCTCTTTCTTTAATAAGATCATTTGTAATATCCGTCAAATCATTGTTCTGTTGGAATGAAGATAATATCGATTCGTCATTATCTAAAACAGCTCTTACGATTTCCAAACAGCTCGAATAGATAATATCATTCTGACTTGATTTTGGTAAAAGACTTATAATCTTATAATCAGATGAGAAATCCTCTATAGTATTGGGATTTAAATGTATAATCTTGACAAGAAAGTCACGGTATTTTCCTTTATTATTTTTAATATGATTTATGGGTAAGCCTCCTTGTAATAACAATGTCTTAAGATATAGTGTGTTTTGAATTCTAATCCAGTTAAAATTCAAATAATTACCTCCCTTTTTTGCCAACTTGAAAAATTCCTCATCGTCGAAACATAAGTTTTTTCGGTCAATAGATTCGTATACTTCTATTTTAGATGGATAACCACCATTGTATTTTCTTTTCCACCATTCTGCATAATACAATGCACATGTTCTGGGATCAAGTTGCGAAGCCTTTTCAACAGTTTGAAATCGTACTTTCAGTTGTTCGAATTCAAAATCTGAAATATTGTATTTCCATAAAGGTTGACCTGTGTGAAAGTTATGTTTTCTCGCTTGTAATATTTTAATAAACTCACTCATCGATGTAATTTTTTCAAATGTAAATACCATTCATGCAGTCTATCTGCACTAGTCGATAAACTTTATTTTATTGATTCTTTCTTTTATTTTTTCAACTAAAAGGAAAGGCTCCAAAACCTGAATATTTTCTCCAAAAGATAGAATAAGCGATTCTAATTCATAGTTCAATTTAAGTTCAAGATTTAAAATGTTTCCAGAGATTTTCTGTGATCCGTGGATTGGTTTAGAGATGATATAAGGAATAATATTATCCGAAAGTTTTATAGATATTTTCACCGCATTTTCTTCCAAATTATTGCTTACACCAATGATGTCTTCAAAATAATCATTGAAATCAATTTCATTGTTAATGAAGGTTTCATTTGAATTTTCAATATTAATGATTCTGTCTAAAGCCAAATTTTGAATGTTTCCGAATTGATGATTCCAACCAAAGAGAAACCAACGATTATTGTATTGTTTCAAGTAATATGGAGAAATCGTAAATTGTGATTCTGCATCAGATTTGAAACTTTTGTAGGTAATTTCCGCCGATTGATTTTGGGAAATATATTGATACAAAACGTTTAGAAATCCTAAACCCTTCAAAAATTCATTCTCTTCGAAACTAATTATTTGACGGTTGTTTTTGTCTAAATCCAAGCCAGATTTCAATTTGGTTTGCAAAGAATTTACCCAATCAAAACCCGGAAGCGAATTCATTCTACTAAGCGTTTCCAATGCTTCATTCAACGTATTTAATTCCGAAGGATTTAGTGGTTTTTTCAGAATAGAAAAATCTTTTTCTGAATAACGATAATAGGTTTTTCGACCATCTTTATACGACTCTATAGGTGCTTCGTAGCCTGCTAAACTTTTCATAAAACCTAAATCCATCAAAATCTGACGACGAGAAACAGTGGTTTCCTCTAAATAATGCTCCGACAAAACTTGCGAACAATAAGCAATTAGATCATCAATAAAAAATTTCTTGTAAGGATTAGAAAAGCATTTATCAAGTGCTTTATACCGAAGTTGTGCGTTTTTATTGGTTGCCATTAATTAAATTTGAAAAAAGTAAATATAATGAAAACTAAATCTGTACTAATACGGGAAACCGTAATATTGACTAAAAATAGAAATAACCTCTTTTTTTATATCAAATTCAATAACCGAAATCAATCCTACTATTTGCCCATTTTAGCCTCAAACCCATCTTTAAACCATAAAAAACCTTCCGCTTTTTTTAGGATTATTTTTAATCTACAACTGAATAAGTTTTGTATTTTCTTACAAAGATTTTATTTCGTTTTTGTCATAAATAACTTTTCCTTCCGAAGCAATTTCCTTTAAAAAATTTTCTCGAAGTTCACTTTTTGATAGAATGCTTTCTTTGTACCAGTTGGCACCAAGGATTAAGGAAGTCATCAAAATTAGAAGACCCAATATCATCTATCCAGCCCTACCCAAAATAAATTTTCCATATTTTCTCGCAAAAAACCTAGTATTAATCAATCGTTTCCTATGCAAGTGACTGTTGCTATTTTACAGGAAAACTGGCCATATATTCAGTTCTTTTTACTTGCTCAAAAACAACGACTACCGACAATCAATTACTACTTGTAAAAAAGATTAAACAAAAAAAATGATCAGACAACATTTATCTCTGATATAATATCTATCCCACTTACTCCTCATCATTTTTACAAAATAGAAAAATACCAACTCTCGTCGGTATTTTATTCATTTATAAGTTTAAAAAATTGTTCAAGAGTAATTTTTCTTACTTTAATTTAAAATCAAATAGTTCCTGTGGATGCACATCTAACCCTTTTGCCAACTCTTGAACAGTAGAGATTCTAAGATCTACTTCCCCTTTTTCTATTTTGCTAATGTTACTGTGATCTACATCACATTTTTGAGCCAACTCTCTGTAACTCAAATTCAGCTTTTTTCTAAACTCCTCAACTCTTTTACCAAATGCTATTCTAAATTCCAATTTATCCATTGCGATTAACTTTGAACAAACAAAATGATAAGTTTTTAATAAATTTTTGTAGTTGAATTAACCTACATTGAGAAAAATGTTTTATATTTGCTAAATAAGTTACAATAAAGGTAACTTTGCAATACTTCAACAATAATCGAAGCTATTGCTTAGATTCTCGACTAGGAAACTGGTAATTTTTATGTGTACGAGAAGATAAGTAAATGTGCCCACGACCTCGGCGTGGGCTCACTTATCGTACACAGGTATACCAGTACCTCTAGTCAGTAAGTTGAGTTCCACGCCTTTTATTTTGGGCAAGATGTAGTGAGATAGTGTTTTGAATGATGCAGAGAATTCATATTTAGATCTGAGCAGTTCCTTCCAGCAATAATTTGCTAAAAAACACTGCTTATGAAAAGAACAGACTCTTTGCCCCGAATATTGACCGATTTTCAGTTGTACGAACTGCTGAAAAAAGGCGACCCTACATCTCTACAACACATTCATCTGCGTTACAAAAGACTTCTTTTCTGGGTTGGATGGCAGGTGCTTAAGGATGATTTTGTAGTGAACACTATTGTTCAGGATACCTTCCTTAAATTGTGGATACACCGCGACAACATTGAAAGTCCAACTCACATTCTTGGCTTTTTACGGTTTGTTATGAAAAGAGACTGTATATCGTATGTCACTGCTCCAAGAAATAAATTCAACCGATTAATGGCCTCTCTTGATAGTTTTGAGAATTATCAGGATTATCTTGCAGGTTACGACCCTTTGAAAGATAAAGAGTATTTACATAGCCAGGAATTCGATCAAAAAAGATTCGATGAAGTTAAAAAGGTTTTAAACGTATTGGATCCCAAAAGAAAACACCTGATCAAACTTTGCCTTGAATATGGCTTTCAGTACAAACACATCGCAGAAGCAATGGGAAGCAGCGTAAAAGACATAAGCAATGAGGTGAGCAGAGCCATCGATGATCTTCGGAAAATTTTGAACAGAAGTTCTTTTGAAAAGCCACAGAAAAAAGCTACCAATAATGAAGAAAAACGAGAAAAGCTCAGCAGTCAACAGCTGGAGATTGTTAAAAGAAGGTTTGAACAGAAATCTTCATTTGCAGTAATTGCGAAAGCACTCGAACTGCCTGAAAAGGAAGTCCACCGTGAATTTCTGTATGCCTACCAATATCTACAAAATCAAAACACTTCTGAAATAAAACTTTGACATGGAAAAATCTACGATGACTTTGACCCGAAAAATTCAGCTGCTGATTGATCTGCCTGCCGAGGAAAAAAAGGCGGTGTGGGATAAACTGTATCGGTATCAGAACCGCTGTTTCCGCGCGGCTAATTTAATTGCTTCCCATCTATATGTTCAGGAAATGATGAAGGATTTCTTTTACCTCACCGAAGAAATTCAATATAAGCTCGCCGACGTCAACAAAAATGAAATGGGAATGTTTAACCGTTCGAAAACGAACACCACTGCAAGATTGGTATTCGACCGTTTCAAAGGAGAGATCCCTACCGATATTCTGGGAAGCCTGAACAATACGATTCAGTCAACCTTTTCTAAAAACAAGGTAGACTACTGGCAGGGATTAAAATCACTAAGGAATTTTAAAAAAGACATTCCCATTCCGCTTCCGGTAAAATGCATCACCAAAATGCGGTATGATCCAGAAAAGAAAGCATTTTGTTTCAATATGCTTGCTATTCCGGTGAAAACGTATTTAGGGAAAGACTTCTCCGATAAGCGGGTGATTATGGAACGCCTTTTACGAAAAGAGATAGAGCTTCGTACCTCACAGATTCAGTTGAAAGCCGGGAAGATCTATTGGCTCGCCGTATTTGAATTTGAAAAAGAAGACCACCTTTTAAAACCAGAAATCATTGCAGAAGCTTCTCTGTCTTTGGAACATCCGATCGTAGTACAAGCCAATAAGGTGCGAATGAATATTGGGACGAAAGAAGAGTTTTTATACCGCAGGTTGGCAATTCAGGCAAGTCAGAAAAGGATTCAAAACGGCATTGCTTTCTGCCATTCGGGAAATGGTGCCAAACGAAAACGAAAGGCATTGCACAAAACAGAAAACCTGGAAAGCCGGTATGTAAGTCATCGGCTTCATCTCTACAGCAGGAAGTTGATCGATTTCTGCGTTCAACAGCAAGCGGGCACCCTTATTCTGAAAGATCAGGAAAACAAAATAGGAATTGCAAAAGAACAGGAATTTATACTTCGCAATTGGAGCTATTATGAACTGCAGACCAAAATAAAATACAAAGCAGAAAAGGCAGGTATCGAACTGATCATCGGCTAGCTGAAAAAAAATAACGAGGGTGCTTGTACACCCGTAGGGTGAGGTCTTGAACACTCACTAAAATACTGAATAGTATATACAACAGAGCGGTTTTCTTTTTGATGCAACAAAGGCAGGAATTCACTTCCATTGGCAGGAATCTGGAGTGTTTTTTCAGTGCATCCGTTGTTGGCAGGAAACAGGTCTTTTAGACCAACATTGCCGGTGCCAAAAAGATGGCTCTGTTTTGTTTGATCTGCTCCGAAGTGGGAGACTTCGGAGAGCAGGGAGTTACTATGAACTGCAGACGAAGATAAAATATAAAGCCGAGAAAGTCTGTATTGAACTGATTATCGGCTAGCAAAATAAACGAGGGTGCTTGTACTCCCGCAGGGTGAGGTCTTGTAAACACTCACTAAATACTCAAGCGTATATACAACGGGTGGTCTTCTTTTTTATGCAACAAAGGCAGGTATTCACCTCCACTGGCGGGAATCCGGGGTGTTTTTTCAGTGCACCCTTTGTGGGCACCTTATTCTTCAAAATCAGGAAGACAAGACAGCAATTGCAAAAGAACAGGAATTTGTGCTTCGCAACTGGAGTTATTATGAACTGCAGACCAAAATAAAATACAAAGCAGAAAAGGCCGGGATCGAATTGATTATTTGATAGCTTATAAAAAATAAAGAGGGTGCTTGTACACCCGCAGGGTGAGGTCATGAACACTCACTAAATACTGAAGAGTATATACAACGGGGCGGTTTTCTTTTTTATGCAACAAAGGCAGGAATTTATCTCCATCGGCAGGAATCTGGGTATTTTTTCAGTGCACCCGTTGTGGGCACCCTTTTTCTTCAAAATCAGGAAGACAAGACAGCAATTGCAAAGGAACAGGAATTTGTCCTCCGCAACTGGAGCTATTATGAATTGCAGACCAAAATAAAATACAAAGCCGAAAAGGCGGGTATTGAATTGATCATCGGATCGCTGAAAAAAAAACGAGGGTGCTTGTAAACCCGCAGGGTGAGGTCATGAACACTCACTAAATACTGAAGAGTATATACAACGGCGTGGGCTCTTTTTTTTGCGTCAAAACTTGGATTTTAATAAATGAGTCAAAGCATTAAGTCCTGTAAAGAGTCGCGACCCAATGCCAGTCGTGAATATTTAACCCTAATGCAGGCACCTCTGAAATCAGGAAAATTAAACAGGAGACCGAAGAACTATAATAAGAACTTTAACTATGGAAATACAAGTGTAGAGTTCTTTCAGGATGATCATTTATATTTGTATAGTTATATCAGGATTTATTGAGTAATCTGTATCCTTATTTTAGGACGGGTCACACTGAGCATACCCGAAGTGCCTCCCAAAGTCATCCCGATACTGTACTAAAAAAGTGTGTAAAGTAAAAAGTTGTATTTTTAAATTACAACAAATAAACGTACAGACTTATGAACTTTACACAAGAACAAAT
>NZ_JAUSWQ010000016.1:0-45887 GCF_030815285.1 Chryseobacterium sp. MDT2-18
CTATGAAAAATGAGTGGCGTCGCTGAACACCGAATAGCAAAAAGGCCTAACATTTTTACGTGTTAGGCCTTTTTTCTATTCGGCATAATGTTAGCCGTTCGTTTTTATTTTTTCGCTTAATTCTGTTATACAATTTTGTAGGTCTTTCAACCATTCTGGATTTATATTTTCTTTCTTAATTTCCTCTTTGTAGTGTTCTTTCATAATTTTCAAAAACTCTGTATCTCCAATTTCTAATATTGCTTCAAACAATAAAGTTCCATATTCGCCTGCAAGTAATTCCCGTTGTGCAATTTCTTTTATACGAATATCTTTACGTTTTGCTAAACCAACAATTGCTTCTAATTTAGTATCTTGGTGTTTGTCGTTAATCCTATTCCATAAGGCTTGTGTGATTTTCTTATTATTTCGGTCAATTTGAGTTCCAATTCCAAATGTTGCCCAATCTCTAATATAGTTTAATTTATCATTGGATAAATGAATTAATGTCTCTATTGCTTTTGATTTGTCAATTCCATTTAATGCCGAAACTAAACCCTCTTTTATTAAACTATTTTCTGTGTTTTTAAATTCGCACAATTTGTCGATTTGGATTTTTGTTAGTTTCTCTTGATTATGTCCAACTGCAAATAAAATGGACATAATTACTTTTGGGTCTCTCTCGTTTTCAATAAGTTCAAAAAACAATTTATTGCTTTCCTTGTAAAATGGTCTTGGTGGAAGTCCTAATTGTGCTAAAATATCAATTCCAATTTCTCTTTGTTTTGGACTTTCACTTTTTGTTAATTCGATACATTTTTCAAATATTTCTTTTGTTGGTCGTTTTCTTAAAACACTAATATTTTCCCAATAAGTTCGGTCAGATTTGTTGTTTAAAAGTCGTGAAAAAAGTTTTTCGTCTGTCCAATTTATTCTGCTCATTTGTTCTGTACTGTCGGTTTTTAAAATGACGGCTAACTCGTTTATATGTATGACAAAATCATATAAAGCCGCCCAAATCTGGGTGCATTTGTATGACTATAGTGATACATTATTATTAAACCAAATATAGCAAAGTATTTGCATTTTATTGTACTCTAAAAATACAAACAACTTTTCAATCCCAATTACGGTTTCCCCTAAAAACAAAAAATCCCAACTCCCATTAGGATTATTCATCAATTTTATATATTCCTATATCGAAAATAGTCACGGATTGCACTTCCGCGAGATATTTTCACCCTTTCTATCAAAAAACTCACTGATTATCATTTGTGTTTCTATATTTGTTAAAACGAATTCTATGAAAACTGTAAAAATCTACAATGTTATCGCAGTACTAATCATCCTACTGCTTGTTATTTGGGTAAAACAACTTCTAAATGATTTGCAGAAAACTCAAGATCTTCTTGATCAATGTTCCGAACGATACTACAAAGAAGTCAATAAGGAAAAATCATATCAACATTCCAAAGACTTATTCCCTTATTAGTTGAACGATCATTTTATCATCAAAAAATTTAATCTGGAGCTTGTGCTTAAAACATCTGTCTTCAAACCGTATAAATCAGAAAAAACCGTATCTCATTAATTTGTGAGGAATGTAATTATTGTGGCTCAAAGTCGGAGACTTTGCGCAGCAGGGTGTACTTTGTTCGGAATAATCACTAAATCTGTATTAATCGCTAAAATCTTCGAAGAAAACTTCATATCCGGTAGTGGAATATGTTATCTGCTGCTTTTTTAATTCGCTGTAATTTTTAATGAACTTATTACTTTGAAATCAGAAATTCTATAATCATCACTGAAAAATAAGCCATTAATATATCTTTTAATTGGATGATAAAGATCTTTTGGGAATAATCCCTGTTCTATAGTTGCATAATCATTTGCGATACTATATAGTCCATTAAATTTCCCTCTTCCAGAATTTAAAAATCCAATTTTGTATAAGTATTTAGTGATTTTATGTTTTGTATTTTCTCCATTAGAGTCTTCTGTAATTAAAAAATAATCTTTTACATAAAATGTCCGAATATTACTAATTGCATTGCAAGTATTGTCTTTAAACGTTTCAAGTGTTGGCTTTTTATGATAGGAAACATCTTCTAAAATACATTCAGTTCCCTTTACTTCGTTAATATTAACAAAATAATCTCCGTCCACTAAAAGATATTTTTTGTGACTATAAATCCCTAAAACCATTTCACTTATTTCCCTTTCTGAATAATCTTTAATATTTTCCGATTTTCCATATCTTTTATATGCTAATCCACTCGTATCAGGATTTTTAAGAATTTTATTTAATTTTGTTTTGTCTATTGTTTTTATTTTTTCCATAGTAGTTTTTTAAACTTGCAGATAACTTGTTGATATGTATGATAAAACCTTACTACATACTCACCCAAAACCGGTAACTATTTATGAAGATCCTCATTTGCATTCTCTTAAACTCTAAAAATACAAATTACTTTCCAACCCCAATTACGGTTTCCCCCAAAACCAAAAAAAAGGGTCTTCTCACCCTTTGTAATCTTCCCGAAAACATCTGTTCCTTTCACTTATATTTTTATATTTTTAAAAACTACGGACATGAAAACCCTAAAAATATATAACATCATCGCAGCAATCACAATCATCCTACTCATCTTTCGGAAATGAATTATCCGAAACAAAAGAAGTCTTACACCAATGCGCTGATCGGTATTACGAAGCAATTGGGAAGCAAACCCTAACCCACTCTAGGTTTCCTGAAAACAAAGCGCCGAGTCGGGAGACTTCAGAGAGTGACATCGCACAAAGATTAATATTTAACAAAATCAAATATCTTTTAGAATTTGATACGCTCTAACAATCAGATTCATAGTGCTGAATCAAACATTTTTTAATATTTTTATTTCTACAAAAACTAATGATGGAAAATAGAATAATTTATTTAAATAATGGATCAGCACAAAAGATTGGTTTTAATAGACAGCGAAATGTTAATAGGGAACACTCGGATAATACCAATCGAACCATAAGTGAAGCCAAAAAACATTATTTAAGAACCTACAAAGAATCTTTTTCAGTACAACGGACAGAAAGAGAAACCAACCGCTCATTAAATCTCCCCTATACTATAGATTTTATCAAAATTCATTTCTATAAATCATTTGATAACGACCTCCATAGATTATTTCTAAACAAATATGGTATTACTCCAGTAGAATATACAGATTTTAACAGAACCGTCCTCTTCCAGATTGAAGAAGAGGAAAAGTTTGAAATTTTTTTGCAACATTTACAGACCATTATAGACAGTGCTGTGGAGACAACTTATCAAAATGCACAATACAATCTATTGGTCTTAATCGAAAGATTTTCATTTTACACTTCACAAGACCGAGTTAACACCTCTGAGGCTACCGGTCTGGTATTTTCTTTAATATCTACCCATTTAATTGATGTGTACAACAGTCAAAAAGAAATTTTATTTGCGAAATTAAATCAGCTATCGATTCCCTATACTTATTTAGAAAGCACCCCTGGTATAATTGAAATCCATCAAATAGAGCAGGAACAATTAACACTGATAATAAATAATTTTGACATTGTCAAAACAATAATTAGTTCTCGAGCAGGAAACATTCGCCCTGGAATAGCTGGTCCCGTTAGAGAATACGGCTTCACGATTACAGTTGCAGACAACTTGCCTGTGATAGGAATTATAGACACCGGTATTACCCGCATCGATCCATTTCGCGAAGCGCTGCTGACAGCAAATTACAATCACACCAATCATCCTGCGGAATGGGATGAGGAAGGTCATGGTACACTGGTTGCAGGTTTAGTAATACTGGGAGATGAGTTCTATTTGGAAGAAAAAGACACCTATCCCGCTAAAGCAAAAATCATTAACATCAAAGCACTGCATTTCAGTAATGACGAACTCAATATTCCAAAATTGATCTCGGATATAAGAGATGCCAGAAGGAACTACGGGGTGAAGCTTTTCAATATGTCCCTTGTGATTCCAGGCGCTAAAAAATACAATTCAACCTTTAGCCGATTTGCATACGAACTTGATAAACTTGCCTATGAAGAAGATTTGCTGCTATTCATCTCAGTTGGAAATTTTTCCGAAGAAAGCCTGAAATCTTTAAAAGAAGATTTCCCTCATGGCGATCATGAATATCCTAACTTCTTTTACTGTCTGAATACAGATTCAGATTCCCATCTGTGTGAAGATACCAATATTTGCTGCCCATCTGAATCATTAAACAATATCTCAGTGGGAGCAATTGCACATAATCTGGAGGAAGGGGATCATTCAGACGTGACCCCTTCACCTCTTTATCCGGCACATTATACGCGAAAATTCCACTTTGACTTTAATCAGACAATCAATGGTTCAAAAATTAACACAAACAGTCAAAATAAAAATTTAAATAAACCTGATTTTTTGATGGAGGGCGGCGATCTCTTTAATTATAATTCGGGTATGCAGATTCTCCGCTCAACTACGGTCGATGCAGAAAAATTTTACGGAAGAACGTGTGGAACAAGTCTTGCCACACCCCTATTAACATCATATGCTGCTGAAATTCTAAAGCATTATCCAAACATCAGAACACAGTCTGTAAAAGCAATGCTAATGAACAGTGCTGGTTATTATAAAAAAACCGACTTACCTGCTTACAATGATTCGGAAGATTTATTAAAAAGTCTCATCGGCTTTGGCCGACCAGACAAAAAAAAGCTACTGTCAACAGACAACAATTCTATTGCTTATCTAATTGAAGGAGAGATTACATTAGAGCAAATAATCAGATACCCAATCTATATCCCCGCGTATATGCGCAGCAATGGTAATAAATTACAATTTGACGTATCACTTTCCTATAGTTTTAATCCAGTCATGGATCATCACTTGAGTTATTTGCCACTTCATATCGCTTTTTGTTTAGTGAAAAATTTAGCTATAGAAGAAATTGCGGACACCAATAAATCTTTTCATGGGATAAAAAACAGTTTTGCCTGGAGCGAAGATCATTTCGGAATAGATAACAAAGTTTTTTCAAATGCTCAAAAGACGTTTTGTCTTTTCTTTACTTGCCCGCTCATTTTCTGCGCTCACTCATCTCCGAAACCATTCTATACTCCTCCAAAAGCGCTTCCCAGACTACGATTTGCTCATAAGGCAGGACACTCTTTTGGGCATTACTTTTCAGCTCATCATACAAAGTCGGATCACTGAAAAGCTGTTCCATCGCATTTTGAAGGGCAGCTTCATTTTTTGGTGGAACCACAAGGCCATTAAATCCATTGCGGACCATTTCATTGCAGCCGTTGATGTCGGTAACGATGGCGGGAAGTTCCATGGCTAAACTCTGAAGAACCACATTGGGAAAACCTTCCCGGTAGCTCGGGAACACCAACGCATTGCTGACTGCAAAATAAGGCCGCACCTCTTCCTGAAAACCGACAGAAATAATATCGGGATTCGATTCTATGTCACTTAAAGTTTCTGCACGCAAAGGATCGAGCTCCTGCTCTAAAGGGCCAACCAATAAGAGCTTTACATTTCCGCCAATCGGCCTCAAACTCTGGTCACCGGGCACCGGTCGTTGAGCGAAGCCGAAACGGGCCGAAGCGACATTTTTGAAAGCCGCAACCAATTCATTAATCCCTTTATCGCAAACCAGCCTGCCTACGAAGATGAAAACAAAATCGTCCGGAGCAAGCCCCAGTTGGGTGCGCAGGTTTAGCTGTTCGTCAGCGGTAATTTGGGCCGGGCTGAAATGGTCGGTGTCGATGCCGTTGCTGCTGCCCTGCCCGATGACCTTCATTTTATGGGGCGCACAGAATTGGGCCCGCATGATTATTTTCTGAAGTTCAAAAGAATTGGGATAGACTTGGGTCGCCAGCCGGCACGTGAGTTTTTCAATGTGGTTCAGTAAGGTTCTTTTCGAGCCTCCCCTTTCGAGAAGGGGCAAACCGGCAACCGTATGCAGGCGGTGCGGAACACCGGCCAGCCACGCAGCCATCATGCCGACAATGCCGGCTTTCGGGGTGTGACTGTGCAAGATATGGGGCTTTTGCTGACGCAGAAAACGATAGAGCCGCCAGACTGCTGCAATATCTCTCAGCGGAGAAATGGTACGGGTCATTTCCACATGGTGGTGTCGGACGCCATACTTAGCGGCCACCCTTTCGAGTTCCTTTTGATCCGCAGAAACAGCGGTGACTTCATAAAACTGATTCATATACGTCAGCTGCTCCCCCAGAAGCTTGTCCAGGGAAAGAGGAATGGTCGTAATGCGGATCAGTTTTTTCAAGGCTGTTAATTTGTGTTTTTGTGTATGCCCCCTTCCATTGAAGGGTGTTAATTTTTTCATCTATATCACTGCTCAACCTTTTAAGAGCCTGTTTACATTTATTTTAGACACATGAGATACATGAGTTTAAAGTAGTTTCTAGTAAGAAGACAAAGTAGTAGGAAAATCATAGATTTTCTAAACTCATGAAAACTTTTGCGCCTTAAATGGGCTAAATCGTTTTGACCATTCTGGCAGGAACTCCTGCAACGATCGTATTCGATGCTACGTTCTTACTGACCACAGATCCGGCGGCAATAACGCTTCTGCTTCCAATATGAACCCCCGCCAAAATACGGACACCACATCCAATCCAAACATCATCTTCTATAATGACTTTTTCTAATTGCACTGTATTGTATTTAATGGGAACTCTCCTATCCGTCCAGTCGTGGTTAGTCGACAAAACACTGGAGCCGTGCGCTACAGAAACGTCATTCCCAATTTTTATCCCTCCTTTCGCATCGATATAGCACATGGGGTGAATACTCACATTATTGCCAAGATGTAAATTCTGAACATTAAGCAGATACACCCCCGGTTGTACTGAAACATTCTCCCCTACAAATTCTGCCGCATTTTTAAGAAAAACATACCGAAGAACCAAACCGACTTTCCCAGAGGTATGGCGAAAACCCTTTAAGAGAAAAAGATTTCCCTTTCGGCCGAACACAGAAAAAAACATTCCCAGAACAGCGATTATCGGATGATATTTTTTAAAACTTTCTCGTCCGGTCATAATTTAATTTATAGAGAAGATAAAAATAGTATAAAAAACCCAAAGGCATGGCAACAATCGTTAAAAGCTTATTGGTACTGTCTGCCCAAAAAAGGTATTTTTTCAGAATGAGCTGAGCGGTTATGAAATGAACGGTATTCTTAAGGCGCTCACCAAAGGTATAAGAGGAGCTCATTCTGACTTTCCTTTCTTCCAGAAATCCCTGAGGATTCCGGAAATACTGCCTGATCAGATTATGGCTGTTCCCATCTGCCCGATAATCAACGATACAAAGGGGCTCATTGAGGAAAAGCATCTCATAATCGTAATCTATCAACAGGTATTTATAGCCCAAAGGGGTAAAAATCTCTCCTTCGAATACCGGGTAGGGCATATATTTCTTAATGATTTCTGTGCGGTACACAAACTTAATATCACCCGAAAGACCATATTTTCCAGCCAGTTCATAATACTTCCCCGATTTGATATTCTCTGGAAATTTCTTCGCAGAAACAATCGTCCCGTCTTTATACACATCCAGCCCTAAAATACCGGCATATTGATCCCCTTTATTTTTGTCCCAAAAGCCATTAATTATTGCCACTGCATCATCGGTCATCTGGTCATCAGAATCGATACAGACATTCAGTTCGGTTTTTATGTTTTCATAAGCCAGATTGTGGGCAGTATGCATACCTCCGTTTTCTTTGTAATGATAGCGGATTTCTATTTTACCCTCTTCCATCCATCCCGCCACCAAAGCGGCTGTACCATCAGTAGAGCCGTCGTCAATCACCAACCAGAGGAAGTCGGCAGAGGTCTGCCTGCAGAGACTTTGGTATAAGTCGCCCAGACAGTAGGCGCGGTTATAGGTAGGAGTGAAAACGGTGAGTTTTTTCATTTATTTATAATACAAGGTAAACGCACTGGCTTTAGTGCTTTATTCCTTCATAAAAACTTATAATTTTATTCCATAATTTATGCTGTTCAAATTTATCTTTGATCATACTTCTTGTGACCGCAGACATTTTACTGATTGCCAATCTATTTTCAATCGCATATTTCATTTTTAGGTAGATTGCCTCTTTGTCTTTTACCGGAATTAAAAAACCATTAATCCCATCGTCGATAATTTCATTACAACCGGTAATATTGGAAGAAATTGCGGGAACGTTCATTGCAGCGGCTTCCATCAAAGAAATACCAAAGCCCTCTCTATATGACGGAAAGACAAATAAATCCATTGCTTCTAAGTAGGGTCTGACATCTTCCTGAAAACCGACATGTACAATATTTGGATTGGTCTTTATTGATAAAAGGGTCTCTTGCTGTAAAGGATCCAAATGAGATTCGTATCCACCTACTAACAGCAATTTAATATTTAAATACTCAAGATTCAATTGTTCAAATGCAGCTACAAGTTCATTAATCCCCTTATCACCTACCAATCTACCTAAAAAACCGAATACAAAATCGTACTTCTGTATCAAGTGGGCGCTTTCAATATTAGAAAGATCAGGGTGGGCTGGATCAAAATAATCTAAATCGATTCCATTGATACTGCCATTCCAAATTACCGTTATTTCTTTAGTCGTAATAAAATCTTGCTGCAGATGGTCTTTTACGCCATTACTAACGGCAATAATATCAGTAGCAAAAAAACAAGATAATTTTTCCATGGCAATCAACAGTTTCTTCTTAAAGCCGCTTTCACCCTGATACCTTAAACCGTGGACATAATAGATTCTGGTCGAAACCCGACACAACCAACCCGCTGCTAAAGATAAAAAACTCCCTTTGGGCGTGTTGGCATGTAAAATATCGGGCTTATTTTTAACGAAATAAAAAAGTAGTCTAAAAAGACTTAGTACGTCAGAAAACAAAGAGATCTCACGCGACATTTTAATACCATAACATTTTACTTTATTAAAAGATGCCGTTTCATATAAGCCAGCTTCTGGAGATGAAATAAGAGTAATGTCAAATTTCTCGCGCAATACCAAAAGTTGGCCTTTAAAAAAAACAAAAGACATCGGGATAGTGGTGATAATGAATAATTTTTTTTTATTTGCCATCATTCTTTTTTAAAACTTCCTCGTAAACTTCAATATATTTATCTACCATCACATCAATATCATATTTTTTAGAGCGCTCAGCACAAATTTCTACAGCTGTTTTCCGTAATTGCTCGTTATTAATTAAATCTGAAACAAGCATGGCTATACTTTTCGGATTGTTTTCAAAAAGCAAACGAGGGTCTTGCACCACAAAGTCCAACCCTTCAACGTTGGAGGCAATAAAAGGCTTCCCCACTGTCATAGCTTCCAAAGCTGCTAAAGATAGGCCTTCAAAATTAGAAGACAAAACATTAATATCAACTGATTTCATAAGGCGGAAAACATCTTTCCGAGAACCTAGAAATTGTATTCTGTCCGTGAGACCTAATTTATAGACTTGCATTTCCAATTCTTCTTTTAAGATTCCATCGCCAGCTAATAAAAGTTTAACGTCTTCAGGTAATAAGCACATTGCTTCAATAAGAACCTTGTGATTTTTTTGTAAAGTAAATCGTGCACTCATAAGAAGGAGCCAGTCACTATTTTCATATCCCAACTCCTTTTTAGAATACGGCACTGCATTAATTACTGCGTGGGTATCAATGGCATTTTCAATAATGCAGAGATTTTCTAAAGGTATGGAGAGATTTTGAGTAACAAACTTTAAAACCTGATCAGATAGACATATTATTTTATTGAACCGTGAATAGACGAACTTTTCAATCAATTTAAAAACCCAGTTTGTTGCTCGCCTGTTATAGGAATTGTGTTCTGTAAATACAACGGTGACATCTTTTTTTAGTAACGTTGCGGCAGCTACCATGTATGAAGAAGGAAAGACATGTACATGAACAAGATCAAAATCGGTCATGAAATAAGCTATTTTTCTAATATATTTAAAACGGTATCTATTTTTTACACCATCATCCAAACTAATAATTTTTATATTAGCCAAATTCAGTTCATCAAGAAAATGTGATTTAGCACCATCAATGAGCAGAAGCTGGCAATCAATGTTTCTTTCTGCTAATTTTTTAACTAAATTAACGACAAACCTTGCTCCGCCACTAGTGGCTGGAAGACTGTCAATAATCTGTAGAACTTTCATTTTTTTAATAATATTTTTAATATTACGACAGAATATGGAATCCGTAAAATATATTTGAAGAGATTTTTATAGTTATTATCATATACAATCGTAAAAATAGGAATATTATGAGTTAAAAGGAATTCTTTCAGTTTATAAACTTCGGATTTATCGATCGCGTTCCTTAACCCCATATTTATAGCACCTAAAGCTATATCACTAATGATTTTATCGAAATACCTTCTATCTTCTACTAACTTAGATTTGTCCTCTTTAAATAATACCAAATATTTAATAATCGCAAAAAGATCTCCGAAAAGTTTTTTACGATTGGTGATACAATTGTTTCTGGTTATAGAATCTGGCGTCTGCAAAAAATGCTGAAATATCTGATTTTTAACTTTCACATTTTCTGCATAAAAAAAAGCACGTGAATTAAATTCAATGTCTTCACTATAAAGATGTTCCTTAAATTCCAAACTATGGTCATTAAGAAAAGTTCTAAGATACATTTTATTGCAGACGGATGGCATGATCACGTGATTTAACCAAAAATCCCTGCCTTTAATATTGGTAATATCCGGAGGATGGTAGCTGCTAATGACACGGCCGGAATTTGAAACATTTTCAGATGCCAGTTGAATAATTTGAGCATTACAGTTTTTCAAAAAAAAATAATTTTGCAACACCAGCTGATCATCAGCATCTAGAAAAATAATGTATTTACCTACAGCATTTCTTATCCCTGTATTTCGAGCTCCGCCCAATCCTTTATTACTTTGTCTGATGATTTTCCAATTAGTTTTACCTGTAAGATATGCGGTGGCAATTTTTACAACGTCATCGGTAGACTCATCATCTACTAAGATCACTTCAAATTCCTCAGTAGGAAATTGCTGCAAATAAACAGATTCCAAACATTTGATAACGTACTTTTCAACGTTATAGCAAGGGATGATTACTGAAATTAGTGGCATTTTTTATAATAATATTGTAAAAGTAGAAAAATATCCTATTTATTTAAGCATATATTTAATGATAAACATATAATACGTAAACATAAAATAAGCAAATAAAATTGCACCAAAAACTTTATACTGCTCCTGCCAGATTTTATAGCGGAACATGGGATAGGCGAAAATTGCAGGCATTAAAAACCAGGAAAGATAGGCAAATCGATTGCTGTAAGCCGCGGTAATCACGAGAATCCAGAAGGCATTGGCAATACAGTAAATCCCGAAAATATGGATATAAAAGGGATCGGTAATTTTCTTTTTAAAAATGAAATAGGCACCCATAAAAACTGCGGAACCGCTGTAAATAAGAAAATCCCAGCGAAAGCCTACTTTTACGATCGCATTGATGTTTTTTTCTGCATTGGTAAGATATCCTTCTGTGCGATCCTCAAACCCTAAACCTCCAAAAAAATTGGTCCAAAAACTGCCTCCAACTAAAGACAAGGGTATTGCCAATAACCAAATATAGAAATAAATTTTAGGGTTTTTATAAAGACCAGATATAATGAGTGCCACTATTGGAATAACCAGCGAGGCATGCATAAAATAACCGACGGCAAGACAAGAATACATCAGGTATTTTTTATCATAATAATATAGACCTAACAAAAAGAAAGAAGTTGCCAGACCGTTTCGAATGCCATTTGTTCCATAACTCCAAAATGAGAAGGAACAAAAAAACATAAAGAGGGCAAAAAACCAATATTTCTTAAAATATTTACGGGAGAACAGATAACAGGGAAGAATATATAAAAAGGCAACTATGAAAAAAAAACTATGGATATCAATGAAATTACTGCAAAATTTCAAAAAATAATTAAAAAGGTAATCTTTTTCAATCTTTAACTCTTTACCCGCTTGCAAAAGCCGGAACGCATCCGCGTAAGCGAGCGTATCGTCAAATACATAGCTGATCGGCCGTAAGCCCATGTAGAATAACATGGCTACCATTACCACATATCCAAAAGCATAAAAAAAGTTAATACTCTGTTCATCTTTCACATCAAAAATAATGGCATGAAAAGTGATCAGCAATGCAATCACAAACAAAAAGTGATATTGAATGACAGTATAATATTCTGCAGGGATCCAGTCGAACAAGGGAGTAAGGTTGAGGTTAAGTTGGTAAAATTAAACTTTTTTTTTAAAGGTATTTCTATCGGAACCGGTTATAGCAATTTTTTAGTGAATATAAAATGGACATCAATGAAATCACTAAATAAGAAGCACCTATGTTCGTAGCGATTTCCGTGGTACTCAATCTGCTTTTTTGGGAAGAAAAGTAAGAATAATACATTTTCAATTTCATGCGGGTGCTGTACTTACAGAATTGTGCTTTTTCCTTCAGCCAAAGTCCGTAACCTTTGGAATTATCAATGAATATTTTGCTGCCGGACGAAGTCAAACCATTGGGAAGAAATTTGTAAATATAGATAATGTCATTAAAAACCCTCATTTTAAAGCCATTATGAGCCATTCTGTTCCACGCTACCGCTTCAGTGATGAATTTTTCATTTTCAAATTCAGGATATCTGTATCTTTTATGAATCTCTGTAAAAAAGATAAAAGCGCGTTCCCCGTCTAGTGGGGTAACCGACACTTCGGGATAACGCTCTAAGAGTGTCGCATCTCTCCATTCCCTTTTAAAAATGGTATTGGGGGTTTCATCAGGACTATTTCCCAAATTTCCGACTACCCCACAAAATTTTTCGTTTGCAGGTAAAGAAGCAGCCCACCTGTTTACTTTTTGCAAGGCATCGTTTGTTAAAAAATCGTCAGAATCTGCTGTGAAGAACAATTCACCCTGTGCCTGATCCAATCCGAAATTAATCGCCGTATGTTTGCCGCCGTTTTCTTTAAAATGATAGTGGATAGGGAAGGGATTTTCTTCTGCAGTCCATTTTTCAAATAGCACTGGTGTACGGTCTGTAGAACCGTCGTCAATGACCAGCCATTCAAAATCTATAAAAATTTGTTGCTGCAGCGATTGATATAAACGCTCCAAAGTATGTGCTCTGTTGTAGGTCGGAGTAAAGACAGTGATACGGTGCGTAAACATGAATTTATAGTCTAAAACGGATTATATTTTTTTTCGGCTAAATATTTTTCGATCTCTGAGGGAAGTCATTGGAACTTCATAATATTTATACAACAGAATTGACAGCAAAATTACTGCTGCTAAATATATGGAATATTTAAGAATGCCGATGATATATATATTATCACTAATAAGATACCATGGTAAAACTGGTAATATCAGAAATCTACATACGATTGAGAAATGCAATAAATAGATGGAATATGATATTAAGCTGATATAGGTTATTGATTGAAAAATAAACATATTTTTAATTGTTTTCATCTCACTGAGGAACGGCAGAAGAAAAAGTATCGATATCGATTTCAAATCAAAACTAAAGACACAGGCAAAGATATCGGTAAAATGAGTATAGGTGGGAGTAAGATATTTTGAAATAACAAATAAAATAATTCCGAAAACAAATAACTGTTTTTTATATCGAGGCCATGTTATAGGATGAAAATACTTTATATAGGCTCCTAATACACCAAACATTAGACTGTCCATCCTGGTGACCACCTGTTTTCTGAATATCAGATCCCAATCGTCAAAAGTATTTAGCGGAACAGTTAAATACCTGTAATATCTGAAGAGTAGCACCTCAAGAATTACGAATATACAGGTAAATAAGACCGCTTTCTGAACAGACTTACTGCATATGAAGGTAAAAACAGATAATAAAAAAGGTAATAGTAAATAAAACCATTCTTCAACACTTAGACTCCAAGCTATAGGAAAAAAACCTGGATGTTCCGTGAAAAGATTCTGAGAAAAATAAAAATATCTGCTCACACTGCCAATGGTAAAGTCTTTGTTCGTTAAAAAGTGGAGCATACAGAGAATCAAAAGGATTAAAAAATAGTTGGGTAAAGTCCTGAACCATCTTCTGATCCAGAAATTTTTAATCACCTGTATTGAAATGCCGTTTCTAGCGATGGATTTTATCAGAATACCTCCAATCAGAAAACCGCTCAAAACAAAAAAAACAGTAACCCCATCAAAGGCAAAAAATTTATTAATAGGAACTAATTTAGTGGGAAGTAAGATAGAGCCATGTTCGATAACCACAAAAGAAATGGCCAATGTTCTTAACAGATCCAATCCAAAGATTCTGTTTTCATTAATCTCAATTTTAAAAATATTTTTCATTTATGGCCTTTAATTTTCTTCCTTTTTTTCTTTTATTTTTTAAACTCCAACTTTAATATAATTTCTAAATTTCGAATAAATATTTGGCATCAATAAAAAGAAATGAAGCCAAAATAAGTCTTTAAGTTTAAAATCTTTATCCGAGATTTCAGTTTTATATTTCTTCAAATTCCTCAAAATTCTCTTTCTGTGTAAACCATTTTGATCCAAATTGGAATTTTGCGTTAAGTTTTGGTAATGAGCCGAAGAAGCAGACCAGAAAGATTTGAAAGATAAATGAAATAATTGCGGGTAATTTCTTTGCATAAAAAGAATTCTCTCTTCCAATGCATCTAATCCATCCAGTCTTTGCAAACTGTATCCTTGCCCCATAATACTTTCTGGATGTTGCCTGTAAAAATAGAGTACATTATCATTTTTCACAATCCTTTTGGCTTTTCCTATGACTTGATACGTCCAGAATTCATCTTCATGTTTTCGGTTTTTTTCGAATAAAACTCCATCAATAATTTCTTTCTTATAAAGTTTATTCCACACGGTTTGTTTGATTGTATCTTTTATTAAAAGCTCCAGTGCTTCTTCGGTTTGATAGACTAAATCTATACTTTTTGAATCCAATTGCTCCCAATTAATTTCAAATTCATTTTCAAATTTCGCAAAACTACATTCTACGATTCCCCCCCTATTTTGTAAAGCAGTCTGCAATAAAATTTCACAAAAATTCAATGTAATCAAATCATCGCTATCAACAAATGCAATATATTCGCCGGTTGCTACTTCTATACCCACATTTCTCGCATCAGACAAACCACCATTTTCTTTGTGGCGAACTTTAATTCTGGAATCTTTGGCTGCATAATCATCACAGATTTTTGGGCAGCAATCAGTAGAACCGTCGTCAACCAGAATAATTTCAAGGTTTCGATAGGTCTGGTTGATGATACTTTCAATACAGGCTGATAAATATTTTTCAACATTATAAACCGGAATGATAACACTTATCTTATTCATAAGGAAGCATTACTTTTAATTTCTGGGTAATGTGTCGAACGACCGCAGACGGTGATACATATTTTAAGTAATACTCCCTTGCTCCCTCTTCCAGTTTTTTGCAGTAGCCCTCATCTTTCAGTAGTTGGGACACCGCACCATCCATCTCAATGGCGTCGTGAACGAAATGAATGTTTTTTCCGTGAACCAGATTTTCGGGCAGCGCATTCTGAAAAGGGGTTGAAATAATGGCTTTATTCATCGCTAAAAACTGCCCCAACTTCCAGCCATGACAGTTGTGTACTGCAGGGGTATTAAAGACGAACAGTGATTTTTTGGTTTTCGTAATAAATTCCTGTAAAGGATATCTTCTGTTAAAAGTTAACTGTTTAAATTCGCTAAACTGAGAGTGACTGGCATCCGTAACCCAAAAACCGCCTTCAAAATTCACCCCGTTTTTTAGACAGCTGTCGATATACATTTTACGGTACGTGTTGGTTCCTGTTAAACAATTTACATGCGGCCATAGACTTGCAACAGAAAAAACATAGTTTTCCAGAACAACTTTTGCTTTGTTGCCTGGTAGAAAATTTTCCAGTTGCAATTGTTTAATCTGGCTTAAGTAAGCGCGAAAATGATTTTTTAAAGAGAGCTGCGAATTAAATCTCAGCTTAATTAAGTTTGAAATACAATAATATACAGCTTCTGATACATTCCATATTTTTATGCCGAAACCGGGTGGTATAGAGTGGATTTTATCTTTGTATAGTGCAGGCGTGCGTTCTTGATCATAATTAATTTTAGCATAGATATTACACCAGTGATAAGCATTTTCCCTAATGGGATAGTCATCACCAAAATCAATAATTACGTTGTTGGCCTTCCCTTTATTTACAATTATAAAAGCCATGTAGGCATCATATGAATAGTCGTCTTTTCTTTTATTCAAAACGTCAAAATATGCTGTAGAAAACACAACATTTTTTTTACCAAATACATCATATAATCCTTTTATGTAGTAGGAAGAATAAATGATATTACTGGATGGGTCAATATAGACTTTGCATTGATTAATAGCCATACTCAAAACTTTTTAGTGTTGACGTCATATTAGATGATTATTTCCATTTTTGATTTTTGGCAAAAAGCATATCGTAAAAATAGATAAAAGGATGATAGAAAAAAGGGAAATAAACCAATAAGTTTTTTAAAATAGAAACTCTTAAACCCAATTTTTTTGTGGTGTTCTGTTTTAATTCGGTGCGGTGCCGTTTCGCCAATTCCGAAGCAAATAAATGATGCTTCTTCAGGGATTTTAAACTGGTGAGTAATTTGGTGACATAGAATTTCTCTACGGCTTCTTTCATCTCATCATCTTGCAAAAGCAATCTGATTTTTTGGGCTGCTTTATAAACTTCTTCTTGAATAAAAAGTATTTTAGATGAGCGCGAAGCAGAAACTGGATTATGGTGATATTTGTATTTTACGACATCTTCAAAAATACTTCTTTGCGCATTATTGAACGCTTCAACATTAAAAAGAAGATCTTCATTAATTTTAATATCTACTGCGAAACGTATCTTTTTCAGGATTTCCATTTTAAATAACTTATTGCAGGTACTCGGTTCTACTCTATCGCCTGCAAGTAATTCTTTTAGCGCTTCAACTTTATTCTGCACCAAAACAATTCCCGTATCATGAAATTTAACAGTTGGGTCCGATTTCACTAATTCAAAGCCGCAGTGGGAAATATCGACTTCATATTTTTCTAAATTATGATACAGAAATTCATACATATCGGGATGAACCTCGTCATCTGCATCTACAAAACCAATACAGTTTCCTTTTGCAATGGCTAAACCCGCATTTCTGGCGGCAGAAACGCCTTGGTTTTTCTGATGAATGGCAATAATTCTGTGATCTCTGGAAGAAAAACATTCAATAATTTCTGCGGAACGATCCTGTGAACCATCATTGACAATAATGATCTCTAAATTCCGGTACGTTTGAGAAACAACGGACTCCAGACATCTTTCCAGATATTGAGCATTGTTATACACCGGTATAATAACACTGATCAAATCATTCATGGAGCAGGGAATCAAATAATTGTTCTACCGCTTTCACGGTTTTTTCTTTGGAAAACGCTTTCCCGCGCAATACGGCCTGTTTTTTATAATGTGCTAACAGTTCCGGATGCATTAAAAGCGTTTTCAATCCTTCATAAATACCTTGGGTAGAATTTTCAGTCACGATCCCATACTCATTATTTTCACCCAATAATTCTTTCGCACCGGAAACTTCAGTGGACAGCACCGGAATGCCTGCAATTAAGGCTTCGGTTACAGCGGTGCTGAAACCTTCCCGGTGCGATGTGCAAACGTATAAATCACATCGCCTCATATATGGGTACGGATTTTTATGAAAGCCCAGTAATTTGAAACTTTGCTCAACCCCTAATTCTTTTATTCTTTTTTCTAATTGGGGTTGGTCTTCGCCAATGCCTAAAACATTGATTTGATGAAACAAACCTTCTTCTAATAATTGTTTGTGCACTTGCAATAACCGATCGAATCCTTTGTTGCCTGTTATTTTACCAACGGAACAGATATTGACCGTGTTTTCAGGAAAGGGATAAGCAATCCTTTCAAGCGCGAGTTGCTGTATTTTTTCAGTTTCATTGACGTTATACAGAATCTGAAGCGGTACCTTAGGTTGCAGGGTCTTTTCGAACGAATGCACTACATTTTTAGAAACGCCTGCAATCAGATCAAATTTGTGATATAATTGCTGTGCTTCTGCAAAATTTCTAAAACCAACCGCCCCTAAATTCTTCGTAAGGGTATCGGAATGAATCCAGGCAATTTTCTTTGATTTCGGCTGATTGCAACCAGAAATAATCCTTGCAGCAGGTCCTTCTAAAAAAGAAACGAGCAGATCGTACTTTTCATCGATAAAAAACCGGTATAAAAACTTGGGTGAAAACAGTTTCATGAGTTGGGAATTACCTCGGAATACTTTTTTAAATTTGTACCGGTACTTCACATGACACTTCAAAAATTCTTTGTTGACGCCCCCATCAAAAATAGAATACAAAGTAATCTCATACTTATTGGAATCTAAATTATTCACCAGATTCACGAGTACTTTTTCAGCACCTCCATGCATTAAAGTGGGTATTAAAAAGAGGATTTTGGTCATTTGAAAAATTATTTTAACTAAAGTACTACTTCCTTACAATTTGCTGATCTCAATTGTGCAATGTTTTAGATGGTCTTACGTAATTTGATTATTTCCAGCCAATGTTTTCCTTAATCACTTTTGCCGGTACCCCTCCTGCTAATGCTCTTGCTGGGACATCTCTTGTAACTACTGCTCCAGCTGCAATTACAGCACCATCACCAATTGTAACACCTTTTAAAACAGTGACGTTAGTTCCAATCCAAACATGATTTCCTATTACAATGGGGGTTGTCATTTCATCTTCCTTCCCAATGATAACGTGCGCATCTGTATCCCAAACAGTGAAATTTTCACTAATGGCCACTTCATGCCCAATAGTTATTTCATTAAAGCACCGTATTTTAGCGTTCCTATGAATATACCCACTACCTAAATTAAGTTTAGCATTGTTATTCACAACAATATGACAACCAGAATAAATTACAAAATTACTATCAATATTTATTTCTGAATTGGCATTCATTTTTAGGACTCCAATTAAAGGATTTAGCTTACCAAAATCTGAATTTAACTGTAATGATCCGTCTTTGATATTAATTCTTGCATCTTTTTTCAAAGCATAATAAAATTTTCCATAGGCGAGCAATAAAGATCCTTTGCCTCTTCCACCCGCGACAAAAAGCATAAAAGAAAGATTTCTAAATTTTAGTTTAAGAACTTTAACGATAAATGTCTTGACTTGCAACAAATTCATTATATATATTCGGTATTAAGAAAAAAATAGCTTCTTTATTTTTAGCAATGCCAAATTAATTACTGGAGGCACAAATAAACCAATTATTTTTTTCAATGAAAAATTAGATGAATTATTTATTTCATCAAAAACGCGAAGACAGTGCAAATCTAAACTTTCAAACTTTCGCTCCTTTAAATATTTATCAAATTCTTCTTTCTTTAATATCTTAGCATTTGCAGGGTTTATGTAATTAATAGCATTTTCGCCATTAATTGTCATAAGTACAGACACTTTATTTTTTGGTAAAAGAATTAATGGGTTTTCATCATTAATTTTATCATGCTCGGCAACCTGTAAAATTGTTTTGTAGGGGTCTTTACCAGTAACATAAGCCAACCCAATTGAATTTGAATGATAATAACGTTCTTCAACCATATATGAATGGTTTGCGATACGTTTTAGGATAGTTACATTGGGCACATTAATCGAATAACCAACAAAATCCTTTTTTGTAAAACTCCGTAATTTTTGAATAAAATCATGCTGGACCGCATCATCATTATCGATTCTAAATGTTATTGCAGCCTCACTTTGAAATGACACATAATCAATGCTTTTTTTTATTGCATCATTGAATGACTCGGCAGTATCTTCTACAAATATGTTGTACAAAAATAAGTTTGTTTTTTCAAGTTCGAGAAACCTCATTTTATAATGCGGTGGCATATTTATAGAATGTAGAACTAACAGAGCAAAATTATTATCTGTTTGCTGCTGAAAGCTTTTCAGTGTAACGTTTTTAAAAATTTTAAATCGATATTCAAAATATTCCTCTTCAAATACATCTCTTGCATTTTTTCCTGTTCCAAATATTATGCTTTGGGAATACCTCACAAAACCAATAACCGGGACTCTACTAATTTCATTTCTCTGCTGACTCATAAAATATTTCTCTGTTAAAACTATTAAATTACTGTGATTAATTAGCATTTTGCAAAGGAGCAAATCTTCGATTTACATCAATTTAAAAATCCTCAATTTACGTAATGCTTTAAAAATGAATGATTTGTTGTAGGAATCAATCTCTTTTTGCAGATAAAATTCCCTTCTGCTTAATAATGCTTTATCCACAAAGAGGTTTTCAATATTCACATTTCTTCTTTTCGCGGCATCGATAACCGTTACCCAATACCAAAAATAGGCTTTATCCTGATTGCTGTTGGTGGAAATACCATTGGGGTGTATTCTATATTGATAAAGGCCTTTATCAAGAAAAACGGCGGCACCTACTTCGTAAAGTTTTAATAACAGATCTCTGTCAACAGCTCTCAGCAAATAGGAGCTAATTCCTTGGGTTTGATCATAGAATTTTTTTTTATAAGAAAGAAATGCAGAGGTACATCCCTCAAAATCAAAAAAGTAGGGATCAAAGTTTTCAATCTTCCGAGATTTGTTTTCTTGTTGCACATTCAAATATTCATCACAATAAAGCAGATTGGAATAAATCATTGAAGCGTCGGGATGTTTTTTATGCTCCTCAACCATCACTAAAAGCGCTTCAGCAGTAATGGCATCATCAGGATCCAGAAAGGCACAGATATCACCAATTGCTAGTTCGGCACATTTTCTTTTGGTAAAACCACATCCTTTGTTTTCGGAATTGATCTCGATCTTAAAACGCGAATCATCACCAATGATTTTTTTCATTTGGGCAACCGAATCATCTGTAGAATCATCATCGACAATGATCACTTCCCAATTTTGATAGGTTTGTGCGATAATGCTTTTATAACAATCTTCGAAATATTTTCCATTGTTATATTGCGCGATTAATATTGAAAAAAGCGGTTGGTTCATTTCAATTAATTATTAAGGTCCTCAGTTGCTGTTAATCCGTCTTGGGGGTTTGCATTTAAAAACCACTTCTTTTTCAGGTAATCTTGCATCAAATAAAAAATGAAGAATCTTTCAATCATTTTCGTTTTTAATACAGCAAAACGCATATTTTCTTTTTGCTCTGCCTGCATTTTTAAACGCAGCAAAAATACGATGTTTTCGGCAGTAGCAACCTTATCTATATTTTTCAGATAACGCCATGCTGCTAATCTTGCAGCTACACTTCGTTTGAGATTGTGAATCTCTGAACTTCCACTGTAAATTCCACCAGTATGCACGCGGTAAACGGCAGTTTCCTCCTCAAATCGATAGAATTTACCAAACTGTGACAAATACAAAAATAGTGATGCATCAATAATACTGCGATACATTTGGCGTGGCATCAGATTAGTCACATTGCGAAATACCGTTGTGAGCGTAGGGACATGAATAAACGGAATTTCACTTTTGTTAAATATATTTTTCTTATACTCCGTTTCAGAAATTTTCATATGTGCTTCTTCCAAAATATTTTGCCTCGTAAAACATAGCACAAAACCCTCATTATCTTCCAAAAAACCGACCTGTTTCTGTAATTTCAACGGATCGCTCCAGTAATCATCGCCTTCACATAATGCAATATATTTTCCGGAAGCCTGTTCTAATGCCCAAATAAAATTGGGCATCATTCCTTTGTTTTTTTCGTGTCGGGTATATTTAATGGTAAAATTGGTCGGAATCTTCTTTACAGATAAATAATCTTTGATGACACAATCTGTTGCATCTGGTGAATGATCGTTCGCAATAACGAATTCTATTTCCCCAGCGTACTGTTGCATCAAAACCCCATCAAGGGTCTGCGTAATATAGTTTTCGTGGCCGTAGGTGATAGTTACGATACTTACTTTTGGACAATCAGTCATGATTCATTCTAATAATTTTTGCCGGAATACCCACAGCAACACAGTTGTCAGCAAGATCTTTGCTTACGACCGCACCGGCACCGACAATTACATTTCTTCCCACTTTAACATCAGGTAATATTACAGCATTACTTCCAATGCTGGAAAAATCGCCGACTGAACATCTGCCCAAAAGTTTTGCTCCGGGTGAAATTTCAACATAATCACCTGTGATCACATCATGGGTAACGATTGCATTGTAATAGATCAAATTTGCATTCCCAATAGAAACACTGTTCGATACTATCGCGCCAGAAAGGATATTACTCCCTTCTCCTATTTGAACTCCGTAACTGCCTATATCGGAGAATTTACTTACCGTTGATTTTAACTTACCTCCGAATGCTTCAAACTTTTCCAGCATTTTTTTTCGGAGTAATGGTCCTCCAATCCCAATCGTAAAATCGTTTCCATAGTTTTGGAAATGTTCTTTAACCTGCTTTTCATTTTTTAAGATAGGAAACTGATTGTACAATACATCGGGAAGATCGTGATTCACATCATCATAAAAAGCCACACCTCCCAGCTGATTATTCTGATGCAGTATTTCCAGTACTTCTTTGGCAAAACCTTTCGCTCCGATAATGATCATGGTTAATTATTTTGAATTCGTAATAACAACCGACAAATCATATCCACTTCTTCAATGGTCAAATCATAGAAAAGCGGCAGACATAACACCCGTTTTGCAATATCATCGGTGATGGGAAAATGCTGTGACTCCAGATAAGGAAGTGCAGTGGCTAAACTGGGGTAAAAATACCGTCTCGTTCCAATCTCATTGAGCTGCAAATGTTCTTTGCATTCCAACATCAATTCTTCGCTCTCGAAAATGATGGGATAATAAGCGGCATTATTTTCAGAATCAACATGCCAAATCGGACGCCGGGCTTTTAAGTTCTTTAATTTATCGTCGTACCTTGCGGTTAAAGCTTTTCTCTTTTTAGAAATCTCTTCGATGTATTTTAAATTCGCCAATCCCATGGCGGCATGAAACTCCGAGTTTTTACCATTCAATCCCAATTCATCAAAACTCTCAAAACCTGAAATACCAAAATTCCGTACCGAAGCTAATTTCTTTAAAAGGACGGGATCTTTAGTAATTAATAAACCTCCTTCAATGCTGTGGTATAATTTGGTTGCGTGAAGACTGCAGGTGGAAATATCTCCATATTCAAAAATCGATTTTCCATTCACTTCAACACCGAAAGCGTGGGCTGCATCGTAAATGACTTTCAGATTGTGCTTTTTTGCAATCTGCTCTATTTTTTCCACGTCACAGGGATTTCCATAAACATGGGTGGCGAGAATTGCTGAGGTATGTTCCGTAATCGCTGCTTCAATTTTAGCGGCATCAATATTTAAACTTTTCGGATCAATATCTACAAAAATAGGCGTGCAGCCTTCCCAGACAATACTGGAAGTAGTGGCTACAAAAGAAAAAGGAGTGGTAATGATTTCGCCTTTTAAGTCCAATGCTTTAATCGCCATTTGCAAAGCAACCGTTCCATTGGTCACAAACAGCAAATGATCGACCTTCAAAAATTCTTTCAGGCGTAGTTCTAAATCACTGGCCAAAGGCCCCATATTGGTGAGCCAATTTCTTTTCCAAATACCATCCAAATAGGATTGGTAAATTTGTTGGGGCGGTAAAAAGGGTTTGGTTACTGGGATCATAATAAATAAAATACATTTGATTAATTCGACAAATCTAAAATTATTGATTTTCTATAAGGACCAATAAGTTCTGGATCAAGTTCATATCCTTCAGAATTGTTTGATTCATTAACATGTCTTCCTTTAATTGCTGTTCTTTGTGTAGTCCCCATTAACATCCACATATACTCTACATCAATATGACCAATATCTACGGCCCAAAAACCGTCATTACAGAGTTCGGAACAAAGTACTGTTGCGGTTGGTCCTAAAGCAACTACAATTAGTTTATCAGCACCATACTTTGTTGCCGCCTTTTTAATATGTTCATATTTTTCGTAGGCGTTTTTGTGAGGGCATATTATTCTTTGTAATGTTTTAACATTATCAAACAAGTCATTTCCTACCCCCAATCTTGAAAGATTTCCTTCTATAATTACAATATCTTTATTTTCCCAAATGGTTCTCACTTTATCAAAATATTCTTTTGATTTCGACTGGTTCCGCATACCAGCATATAACCTTGTCATATTAGCATTACCGTATCTGTAATTTTTATCCAGTATTTTCGAAAGTGCTTTACCATGATTATTAATAAACATAATCCAATATACTTTAGCAAAACGTTTATGAGTTTTGGTGGTAGCTATACTATCCGGAAGAGCGATTAAAAATTTCGGATTTCTGTTATATATAACTTCCAAAATTTTATTTGATAATTCCAAGTCCTGTTTTTGAAATCCTATATCACCTGCTTTCAAAAGCAACTTAAATTCACCATCACCCAAACGTGAAATGCTTTTTTTATTATCAGTAATATCTGCAATAGTTTCTGCGATAGTCATGACTTTGTATTTTGGAAAATGCCACCGTAAAGGCAATGTTCTTAGAATCCAGTAAATATGTTGAAAATATGTTTTCATTTTGAAAGTAACGTTTTTAAGGCAGTCTTAAAACCAAAGCATTTATAAAACTCGTATCCTTTATTGGGTATCTTAATTTTAATATTTTTTGCATTTTCATTCCATAGGATTATACCGAATAATTTTCTTTTTTTCTCTTCCGCATATTTATCTAAATTTTGACAAATACAATTATAAAAAATAGTGGCGGCCAGCCAATTTTGTTATGTAGATTGCTCTGATACAATTTTTGATTTGGTATTAAATAGAAAACTCTTCCAACTTTCCCCTATAATAGCACATGTCATTTTGTCTGCAACAATTTTATTTTTTAATCGCCTTAATAATTTAATTACGAAAATTTTACTTCATAATCTACCAATACTTTGCTATAAAGCGATGGTACTTTTTTTCCAGAATTGTAATAATCGCCCTCAGTAACTTCAAATGAAATAGCATTGTCAATCCAATCTGAAAGATCTTTATTTACAGTCATATAAACAGTTATGAAGTACATCCCTTCATTTAAGACCAATCTATCCATCGAAAAAGTGATTGTATTTCCCACTAAAACAATACTATCTTTCATTAAAGTAGTACTCATCCACAAAATTCGTTGTCCAATTTGGTCGTCAATTCTAACATCAAATTCTACATCAGAAAAATTAATATTTCTATCATTAACTACTACAAACTCCATCGTAAAGGGCTGCCCTGTTTGAGGTTTTACATCTCTATTAGCTCCAAAAACATTAATTCTCACAAATTTAATAACTCCTGAACCTTTTCTGTCTTTCGATTCGAACAAATTCACCCAGTTTGTATTTTTCGTTAAATAATGTTGAATTGAGTTTTCCACATTGCCTGCAAAAGTAGAAATTCCATTAGACAAGACAATTCCTTTTGTGCAAAGATTTTGTACCGCCGCCATATTATGACTCACAAACAAAACAGTCCTCCCTTCCCCTTTAGAGACATCGCCCATTTTGCCCAGACATTTTTTCTGAAACTCGGCATCGCCTACCGCCAAAACTTCATCTACAATCAGGATCTCGGATTCCAGATGCGCGGCAACGGCAAAAGCCAGTCTTACATACATGCCGGAAGAATACCGTTTTACCGGGGTATCGATATAGCGTTCTACGCCTGCAAAGTCCACGATCTCATCAAACTTTCTTTTGATCTCCTGGCGGCGCATTCCTAAGATCGCCCCATTTAGAAAGATGTTTTCACGGCCCGTCATTTCGGGATTAAAACCGGTTCCTACTTCCAGCAAAGAAGCGATCCTGCCCTGTACTTCAAAATGTCCGGTGGTGGGTTTGGTCACACGGCTGAGTAATTTCAGCAGGGTAGATTTTCCCGCCCCGTTTCTACCGATAATTCCGACCGCATCGCCTTTCTCAATCTCAAAATTAATGTCTTTCAAAGACCACACATAGTCGCTTTCGCCTTTTGAACTCCGGTCATTGCTCTCGCCAATTTTCAAAAAAGGATCTTCCTTGCCGCGGAGTTTTGCCCAGACCCGGTTCAAATCATGCGTAAGGGTGCCGGTCCCGACCTCGCCGAGGCGGTACTGTTTGGAAATATTTTCTGCGCGGATCGCAATATTGGGTTTCAATTGATCTTAAGTTTTAGGTCACTGAGCGGAGCCGAAGTGAAATGATAGTGGATAGACGGATAGAGCATAGACGGATAGATGATAGATGTTGGGTGATGGATTTTGGGTGTTGGGTGTTGGATTTAAGTGTTTTATGAAATTATTTACAAATTAAGCATTAAGTTTTTAATTAAGCAATGGTGTTGATGAAGATTTCTTATGGAAACCGGAGTTTATGTTCTTTGCGAAGTGCCCATTCCCTCCCTTGGAGTGGTGTCATTCCGCTTGCGGAAGGACGGGGTGGTTTCGCTGCCGGAAAAATAAATTGGGATGTTGGTTGTTGGATCCTTTCGGCTCCGCTCAGCGACCGGTGACAGGATTCACCATTCACACATTCACCATTCACACATTCACCAAAATCATCGCAATCACTGCGTAGATACCACCCCGACCCTTCGGGCAACCCCTCTGGAGGCGGAGGGAATTGAGGCATTCGCCTTTTGGCTTCGCCTATTTCTTCGCAGATTGTGGGAATCGGCAGTCATCCAAAGGATGCACCCTGCATCCTGCACCGTGCATCTTGCACCGTGCAGGATGCAGTGCAGGATGTTATACAGATACCGGCTTCGGCTACACTCAGCCTCCGTATGACATGGCAATCACTATGCTGTTATTCCACTAAAGTACTCAACAAACATTTCATTAAAATCACTTAAAAACTCAATCACTCAAATACTCAATAACCCAAAAACTCAATCACTCAAAAACTCAATCACCCAATCTCACGTCTCATGTCTCCAAGTCTCATGTCTCCCTGCCCCCTACACCGTATCCATAAAACTCTTCTCCACCTTATTAAAAATAACCGTGCCGATAACCAGAATGAAGGTGATGAAAATGCTGCTCCAGAGGATGCTCATCAGATCGAAACTGCCGGACCCCAGAAAGGCGTACCGGAAACATTCAAAAATAGAGGACAGCGGATTCATATAGACCAGAAACCGGAATTTCTCGGGTAAAGCCGAAATCGGATACACCACCGGTGTGATGTACATAAACAGTTGAATTCCAAAAGTTAAAAGAAACGTAAGATCTTTGTATTTGGTCGTCAGGGAAGAGAAGATCATCCCCATTCCCAAAGCGAACATCGCCATAAGCAGTATTAAAACCGGCGTAAACAACATCCAGATATTGGGGTGTACCTCATCAGTAAAAATAACGAAGTACAGCAGTACGACCGCGAAGATGCCAAACTGCACCGCAAATTTCATGAGGGATGAAGCTACAATCGACAGCGGCATGATCAGCCGCGGGAAATACACCTTCCCAAACATCCCGGCATTGGTCGTAAAGACGGACGAGGTCTTGGTTAAACTTTCGGAGAAGTAATTCCACACCGTAATTCCGGAGAGGTAAAAGAGCACCTGCGGCACGCCGTCGGTCGATAATTTGGCAATATTTCCAAACAGGATGATGTAGATTACCGTGGTCAGCAAAGGCTGCACAATAAACCACAGCGGCCCTAACACCGTTTGCTTATAGAAGGTAATAAAATCTTTTTTCACCAACATCAACAACAGATCCCGATAGTCCCAGACTTCTTTGAGGTTCAGGGAAAATACGGATTGCTTGGAGTGGATGTAGTACGTAGGTTGGTTGTCTTTGGTCATTGTTTTTTTTTAATGTGAACTATTGGGCTTCCGGGGCTGTGAATTGGTAGCGCTGTGAACTTGCTAATGAGATTGATGTTTAATAATTAATTTTTCCTGCTGTGAAGAGGGGCGGTAGCAAACTTATCAACCTGAAAAACCCACATTCCCGGCTCAGTCTCAACAAGGTTCAGGAGATTTTTGCGGTAATAATCTACATAGAAAAACCCTGATACAGAAAAACCACCCCGGCACTCCCCTTCGGGTCTGGTGCCACCCCTCCGGAGGAGGGGAATAGTACGGTTTTTTTATGAGATCTGGTTTTAAAATTGATTCGGCACCCTATAGTGCCTCACCTAATCACTCAAAAACTCAATCACCCAATCTCTTGCGCCTTTGTTAAGTGAAATCGAAGATTCGACGAAGTCAAACGCCCTTGCGCCTTAAAAAACACCCGCAACACAGCATGCATGTCAAATACTTTTTTGCGTCCTTGCGTTAAAAAGAAATGTATTAACAGATTTCTCCGCTCCATGACTCAGCCTTTTAATCATCCATTCAAATACCCAATCACTCAAAAACTCAATCACTCAATCACCCAAAAACCCAATCACTCAAAAACACCACCTCTACAAAAACCTCTCCCACCATTTCTTCTCAATCTCATGCGTATAAGAATAATATCCATAGCCATACTTCTTACCATAGCGCGTATTTTCAGGTTTCACGCTGTTCAGCACAAAAGCCATGTTGCTGATCTGGTTTTCGATTTGGAAGCCGGCAGCAAAATCGATCATGCCCTTTTCTGTGAATTCGGATCTTACGACATAGAGCAGAACATCGGCCTTCTCCACCAACTGGAGGGTATCACTGACCAGCATGACGGGCGCAGAGTCCAAAACAATATAGTCGTATTTGGTTTTGAGATAGCTGATCATTTCTGCAAACTTCTCCATATCCAGAAGGTCATTGGGATTGGGGGCAATCTGACCGCTGAACAGCACGTCGAGATTATCGTTCACTTTGGAAGGGACGATATAAGAATCGGGCACAGTCTTGTCGGAGACCAGATAGTCGGTCAAACCAATATTTTTTCCGTGGACAAAACGGTGCAGCTGCGGATTCCGGATATCGGCTCCGATGATGATTACTTTATTTTTTCCTGCTAAAGTTAAGGCGGTATTAATCGACACCGTGGTTTTTCCTTCGCCTTTAATGGAGGAAGTGACCAGGACGACATCTCCGTGCTCGGTCTTTCTGGCCTTTAACAGGTATTTGAGATTGGAACTTAAGATCCGGAAAGATTCGGCAAAAGTAGAAAAGTCATTCGGGTGAACGATAGCGTTCTCTTCACTGTTGACCGGGATTTCTGCAATGACCACGGCAGATACGGGCATCAGCGCCATGATATGTTCCTTGGTGTGTACTTTGGTATCCAGAGAGTTCCAGACAATCAGAAAGAGCAGCGGCAGCAGAAAGCCGGCCGTGAGCGCCCCGTTCATAATGCGTTTGGAATTGGGCTGTACAATGCCGGTGGTGAAGGCGGGATTGATGATCTTCGCTTTCGGTGCCGTCACTGCCAGGGTAATGGCATTTTCTTCTCTCTTCTGTAAAAGATAAAGGTAGAGCTGTTCTTTCAGTGTTTGCTGCCGGTCGATGCTTCGGAACATTTTTTCCTGGGTGGGAAATTTGCTGATGTTTCCTTTGGCCAGATTCAGCTGGGCATTGGCCTGAGCAACCTGAAGCTGCAGGATTTCGCGCGCTTCTATTAAGTTTTTCCGGATCAAATTTTTGGTAACGGCGATCTGTTTGTTCATTTCGATCACCGATGGATTTTCGCCCGTGGCCTGTTTTAAAACCCTGTTCCGGGTGAGCAGGAGATTGTTGTACTCGGTGATATTGCTTTCGGCACTCGCAGGCAAGCCCATTCCCGTTGGCAACAGCTGTTCTGTCGCGCTGGCTGCCAATACCGAATTGACCAGATCCAACTGCATCGACTGGGTCAGAATGATTTTCGTGTTCTCCTCCGCTTTGCTTAATGCCATGCTCCCCTGTGCCTCCAGATTGGTAATCTGATTGGACTGTTTGAACCGTTCTTTCTCCCCTTCAATACCGGACAGGTCGTTGGTAATCACTTCTAAACGCTCATTGATGAAATTCTGGGTATTTTGTGCTTCCTGGTTTTTATCGTTCACCCCATCAATGATGTACTGATCGGCGAGTTCATTTAAAATATCTTCTGATTTTTTCGGAACAGGTCCTACCATGGCTACTTCCATGAGCAGTCCTTTATTTTCCGGTAAACTTACCGAGATTCGCCCTTCCAGATTGGCTACCGCGCTTTTGAGACTGTTAAATACCACCTTGATGGGATCGGTTAAAACAACGCCGGGTTTTGCATTGATCTGCACGGTTCCGAAAGGAAAACGGGCAGGAGACCCAAACCGGTAAACGGTCTTTGAATCGTTGAGCTTAAAGGAATTACGGCCCACGGGATTGATGGTATAGGTTGCTCCGGAAAACTGATCGGGCTGATCGATGCTGATGATCTTTCCCGATAAAGGGCTGTCATTATAAAGTTCCACTTCTTTAATTTTACCCAAACTAAAAAAGCTGACCCCCAAATTGAGGTTTTTTGCTACCGTTTCTAAAATCGGTTTGGAAACAATAATCGTGGTTTCGCCCTGCAGCTCATTGTCACCACTCACGCCCATTCCAAGGTTTTTCAGGTCACTCAGCGCGGCGGAACTGTTTCCTTTGGATTCACGGAGTTTGAGAGAAGTCTTGCTGCTGTACTGTGCCTGGGTATATTTAAGGTAGATTTTAGCACCCCCATAAAACACGGCGAGACTGAGCAAAAACCAAGGCCATTTCTTCAGATACTTCCCGATTTCTTTTTTGATATTAACCGTCTTCGTTCTTTTCAACGGCTCGGAGTTTTCCAACAATTCCATTAATACTTATTTTCGGGTTAAACTGAGGATTAAAGTGAACAGACCTAAACCAATCCCGCCATATTTAATCCAGTTATCAACATTGGAATTGGTATTCACCGACATCTGCTTGTTGCGGTCGGGTTCCACATAAAGAATATCATTCTGCTGCAGATAATAATAAGGCGAATTCACGATGGAAACTTCTGAAAGGTCAAGGGAAATCACTTTATCTCTGGCTTCTTCTTCGGAATAGCGGATCAGCTTGACATTGGTTTTGTTGGCGTCGTAAGTAAGATCTCCAGCCAGGGCAATAGCCTGAAAGAGATTAAGCTTCTCTGTCGGACTTGTTTTCTGTCCCGGCCCTTTCACCTCGCCTAAAACTGAGAAATTAAAATTGGATAAGGTGACCGTCACCATAGGATCAGTCAGATATCTTTTTAAGCGGCTTTCTAAATCCTGTTTGAGCTGCTGCTTGGTCATCCCTTTGCAATAGACACTTCCCAGAACCGGGAATACTATGGTACCGTCGGTGGTAACGGTATATTCTGTTGCGCCGGAGGATCCGCCGGAGGCGCTTCCTGTACCTGCTGCGCCTGTCGCTGCCATCGTAGAGAGATTGAAAGGACGCACCGCGATCTCTTCGAAAGCGGAAACTAAAATCTGCAACCGGTCGCCTTCCTGAATATGAAGCCCCTCGTACCGGGCTTGTGAAACTTCCTGTTCAAAGTTATTGTTCGAGAGATAAACGATGTTTTTCTTCGGTTGACACGACTGAAATACAAGGAGCGCAACGATTATAAATACTGAAAAGTATTTCTTCATTTCTTATTTTTAAGACTACAAATGTAAAACTATTTTTAGCAGACCAGTCCCCGTTGACGGTGGATGGATCATCATGGTGATTACCACCAGTTCTCTTTCCAGTAATAATTAAGCCCTACCCCCAACATCCGGTTATAGGTATTACGGCTGTCATTATTGGGATAGACTTTGCTGAAACCGCGGTCATACCTCAAAAACGCTTCAAACTGTTGGGATACTTTTAAACCCACACCGAAAGAAACGCCATACCCGAATTTTTTAACCTCATCGTCCTTATTGAATTTAAAATAGGCCAGATCATATGCCGGATCTACCTTTCTTTCCTGTCTTACTAAATATTCGATACGCGGACCGGCGAATAAAAAGACATCCCGCTTCATGTTTCCCTGATGGAAAAACCATTTCATATACACCTGCATGGCCACATAATCATGATGGAATTTCTGCACCCCGAATATATCCTCTTCTGCTTTCGCAATTTCACCACCCATATGGTATTCGATCTGAGGGGTAATAAAAAGCCAGGCCGAATCGAAGACATCATTTTCTACGAGTGACCACTGTCCGAAAAACCCGAGACTGCCGCCATACGCCCCTTTGGAAACGTCGTGCACGCCTACGATAGACCCTTTGTGGAAATTGCCGGTAACACCGTATTTGAAGGTTTGCCCGTTCCCCATAATCAAAAGGAACAACGCAATGAGTATATTAATTTTCTTCATACCATTAGAATCGATATTGACGAACTGTGTTTTTTAAGAATTCTTATGCAAATTAATTAAAATTATTTCAATTATGCTGTTTTTTTTATAAACGGTGAGATATTCGGTGCTGGATGTTGGGTGTTGGGAGTTGTGATTGAGTATTTGAGTATTTGAGGGATTAGATGATGATGGATGATGATGGATGATGGTGACCGTATAATGTATTAACCGGCAATAACGGGCTACCTCACTTTGCCAAAGTTCCAAACTTTGGCAAAGTTGATTCCCGAGATATAAAATAGAAATTAAAACGACTTAGGAGATTTTTGCGTGAAGAAATCTCAAAGAGATTCGCCGATTCAAATAAAAATATAAAAACAGGAGGCAAAAATGAAGATTTTTTCCCATCCAAATCTTCAAACGAACATAATGCCTAAAAATCCCCACTGTTCGAGGGCGGCAAATAACTTTAATCGATAACAAATCTTGTTTCCGCCCGAGTCTCGTCTTAGGGACGAGATAAATTTTGGGGATTTTCTTGGAAGAAATCTTCATTTTTTAGCAAACCGACGAAGGAGGTTCGCCGATTCCATTAAAAACAAAAAAAAGAATGAGGCAAAAAGATCCAGTCTTGAACTTTTGGTTCTTTTGTTTCAAGACAAAAGAACTTAAAAAAAAGATGCTCTTTCTACGGAAACCCTCATTAGCTGACTGCTTCCCACCACCCGCAATGACGCCGCCTTTTAATGAAAAACTGTTTTTACATAGAGGATCGACTTAGGAGATTTTTGCGTGAAGAAAAATGAAGATTTCTTCCCATCCAGGTTTTTAAAAGAACAGACCACCTAAAAATCCCCTTTGTCCGAAGCACGGCCATAATCTCGTTTCACAGCGATATTTTGTTCCCGTGCAAGTTTGGGGATTTTCTAAGAAGAAATCTTCATTTTTTAGCAAAAAGATCCAGTCTTGAACTTTTGGTTCTTTTGTTTCAAGACAAAAGAACTTAAAAAAAGATGCTCTTTCTACGGAAACCCTCATTAGCTGACTGCTTCCCACCACCCGCAATGACGCCGTCTTTTAATGAAAAGAGGGTCGATTTAGAAGATTTTTGCGTTAAGAAATCCCGAAGAGATTAGACGAAGTCAAACGCCCTTGCGTTAAAAAGAAAAGCAAGGAACCATCATTGACCGATTGCTTCACCGTTCCTCCCCGCAATGACGCCGCCTTTTAATGAAAAACTGTTTTTACATAGAGGATCGACTTAGGAGATTTTTGCGTGAAGAAATCTCAAAGAGATTCGCCGATTCAAATAAAAATATAAAAACAGGAGGCAAAAATGAAGATTTCTTCCCATCCAAATCTTCAAACGAACATAATGTCAAAAAATCCCCACTGTTCGAGGGCGGCAAATAACTTTAATCGATAACAAATCTTGTTTCCGCCCGAGTTTGGGGATTTTCTTGGAAGAAATCTTCATTTTTTAGCAAACCGACGAAGGAGGTTCGCCGATTCCATTAAAAACAAAAAAAAGAATGAGGCAAAAAGATCCAGTCTTGAACTTTTGGTTCTTTTGTTTCAAGACAAAAGAACTTAAAAAAAGATGCTCTTTCTACGGAAACCATCATCAGCAGATTGTTTCCCTACGCCCGCAATGACGCCGATTTTTTTTAATGAAAAGAGGGTCGATTTAGAAGATTTTTGCGTTAAGAAATCCCGAAGAGATTAGACGAAGTCAAACGCCCTTGCGTTAAAAAGAAAAGCAAGGAACCATCATTGACCGATTGCTTCACCGTTCCTCCCCGCAATGACACCGTCTTTTTAATGAAAAACTGTCTTTGCATAGAGGGGTCGACTTAGGAGATTTTTGCGTGAAGAAAAATGAAGATTTCTTCCCATCCAAATCTTCAAACGAACATAATGTCAAAAAATCCCCACTGTTCGAGGGCGGCAAATAACTTTAATCGATAACAAATCTTGTTTCCGCCCGAGTCTCGTCTTAGGGACGAGATAAATTTTGGGGATTTTCTTGGAAGAAATCTTCATTTTTTAGCAAACCGACGAAGGAGGTTCGCCGATTCCATTAAAAACAAAAAAAAGAATGAAGCAAAAAGATCCAGTCTTGAACTTTTGGTTCTTTTGTTTCAAGACAAAAGAACTTAAAAAAAGATGCTCTTTCTACGGAAACCCTCATTAGCTGACTGCTTCCCACCACCCGCAATGACGCCGCCTTTTAATGAAAAACTGTTTTTACATAGAGGATCGACTTAGGAGATTTTTGCGTGAAGAAAAATGAAGATTTCTTCCCATCCAAATCTTCAAACGAACATAATGTCAAAAAATCCCCACTGTTTGAGGGCGGCAAATAACTTTAATCGATAACAAATCTTGTTTCCGCCCGAGTTTGGGGATTTTCTCGGAAGAAATCTTCATTTTTTAGCAAAAAGATCCAGTCTTGACTTTTTTGTTACTTTTTGTGTCAAGACAAAAAGTAAAAAATAAACCCTACTGTTCAAGTGGCAGCAAATAACCTTAATCAATAACAAATCTTGTTTCTTTTGTTTGACTGAGTCGAATCTTCGATTTCAAGACAAACCATTGAAAATGGTTCACTAATTCCATTAAAAACAATAAACAAGAGGAAGCAAAAGAACTTAAAAAAAGATATTCTTGCTATGGAAATCCTGATTAACAGATTGCTTCGTCGTTCCTCCCCGCAATGACGCCACCTTTTTAATGAAAAAATGTCTTTGCATAGAGGGGTCGACTTAGGAGATTTTTGCGTGAAGAAATCCCGAAGAGACTAGACGAAGTCAAACGCCTTGCGCCTTAAAAAACACCCGCAAGACAGCATGCATGTCAAATATTTTTTGCGCCCTTGCGTTAAAAAGAAAAGCAAGGAACCATCATTGACAGATTGCTTCACCGTTCCTCCCCGCAATGACACCGTCTTTTTAATGAAAAACTGTCTTTGCATAGAGGGGTCGACTTAGGAGATTTTTGCGTGAAGAAATCCCGAAGAGATTAGACGAAGTCAAACGCCCTTGCGTCTTAAAAAACACCCGCAACACAGCATGTCAAATATTTTTTGCGCCCTTGCGTTAAAAAGAAAAGTATTAACAGATTTCTCCACTCCATGACTCAGCGTTTTAATCATCCACTCAAATACACAAACACTCAAAATCCAACACCCAGCATCAAGCATCCAGCATCCCACCCCCTCCTTCCACAATTTCTCCCACAACCAGAATTCTTCCCAAAAAATTCCATAAATTTGAATTCTTTATTAACGAGAATTTTAAAACATCATTTATACCCTATGGATCCAATTTTTGACCTTATTGAACAGGAAAGACAAAGACAGACACACGGCATCGAACTCATCGCTTCTGAAAATTTTGTTTCAGAAAATGTAATGAAAGCAGTAGGAAGTGTTCTGACCAATAAATACGCGGAAGGCTATCCCGGAAAAAGATACTACGGCGGCTGCGAAGTCGTAGATGAAATAGAAACTTTAGCTATCGAAAGAGCAAAACAACTGTTTGGTGTCGATTATGCCAATGTTCAGCCGCATTCGGGGTCGCAAGCCAATGCTGCCATTTATCTCTCTGTTCTCAAACCGGGTGATCAGATTTTAGGACTTGATTTATCGATGGGGGGCCATTTGACGCATGGTTCTTTTGTGAACTTTTCTGGAATTCAGTACAGTGCCAATTTCTACGGTGTAGAGCGCGAAAGCGGGCTGATCGACTACGAGGCCATGCGTCAGAAAGCTTTGGAAGTGAAACCGAAAATGTTGATCGCAGGCTATTCCGCTTATTCCAGAGATATCGATTTTAAGAAATTCCGCGAAGTGGCGGATGAAGTAGGAGCGACCCTTTGGGCAGATATCGCGCATCCAGCGGGATTGATTGCCAAAGGACTGCTGAGCTCGCCATTCGAACATTGTCATGTGGTTACTACCACTACCCATAAAACCCTTCGTGGACCAAGAGGCGGACTGATTATGATGGGCAAAGATTTTGAAAACACCTACGGTCACAAAACGCCAAAAGGAGAAACCAAAATGATGAGTCAGGTCTTAAACGGTTCTGTATTCCCGGGAATCCAAGGCGGACCACTGGAGCATGTGATTGCCGGAAAAGCAGTGGCGTTTGCAGAAGCCATTGATCAGAAATTTAAAGTCTATGCAAAACAGGTGGTGGCCAATGCCCGTGCGTTAGCAAAAGCAATGATGACCCAGGGATTCGATATCGTAAGTGGGGGAACTGATAATCACCTGATGTTGGTCGATCTCCGGAATAAAAATGTCAATGGTAAAGAAACCGAAAAAGCGTTGGTAAAAGCCGATATTACCTGTAACAAAAACATGGTTCCTTTCGATGACAAATCTGCATTTACCACCTCGGGGATCCGCTTAGGAACTGCAGCGATCACGACCAGAGGTTTAAAAGAAGCCGATATGGAAGTCCTTGCCGGCCTGATCAACGACGTGGTCATGAACATCAACGACGACCACAAAATAGCTGAAGTCCGTAAAAAAGTCAATCAAATGATGGAGGGGAAGGCTTTGTTTAATTATTAGATGATAGAAAATAGACTAATAGATGATAGACAATAGACTATTAGATTATTGCTTTTAAATATAGGAACACCAATTTCAAATTCACTGCCGCGATAAAGGCAGTGAATTTGTTTTTTCTACAAGATAGATCTATGTGTCGCCTCGCTCTTTCGGTGCCCTTTTTGGTAATTGAGCGAAGCCGAAATCATCGTAGTGGAAAAACTGCCATCAGGAATCCCACACAGATTCAACAGATTTTCACCTATCACTAGAGTAATACCTCATTTTAGGTAATACGCCCAGCACCCTCAGGCCGATAGATGATAGACTATTAGATTATTGACTTTAAATATAAGAGTACCAATTTCAAATTCTCTGCCGCGATAAAGGCAGTGAATTTGTTTTTTCTACAAGGTAGATATTCACGTGTCACCTCTCTGTTATGTTGCCCTTGTTGGTGATTGAGCGGAGCCGAAATCACCGCAGCGCACCATTTATTTGAAAACGATCATCAGGAATCTCGCACAGATTCCGCAAATCAATAGAGCTGCCTGTTTTAATGAAAAACTGTTTTTAATTGGAGGATCGACTTAGGAGATTTTTGCGTTAAGTAAAATCAAATTCATTGCCCCAACCCTTACTTCGGCAGGCTCAGCATAAAAAAGGGAGTGAATTTGATTTTTCGACGAAATCGGGATGTAAAAACGAAATTGGAATGACTTAGGAGATTTTTGCGTGAAGAAATCTCAAAGAGATTCGCCGATTCAAATAAAAATATAAAAACAGGAGGCAAAAATGAAGATTTCTTCCCATCCAAATCCTCAAACGAACATAATGCCTAAAAATCCCCTTTGTCCGAAGCGCGGCCATAATCTCGTTTCGAAGCAGAACTTTGGTTCCGCCCGAGTCTCGTCTTAGGGACGAGATAAATTTTGGGGATTTTCTCGGAAGAAATCTTCATTTTTTAGCAAAAAGATCCAGTCTTGAACTTTTGGTTCTTTTGTTTCAAGACAAAAGAACTTAATAAAAAGATTCTTTTGCTACTGGAATCCTCATTAGCAGATTATTTCCCTGCGCCCGCAATGACGCCGCTTTTTAATAAAAAACTGTTTTTACCTGGAGTGTCGACTTAGGAGATTTTTGCGTTAAGAAATCTCGAAGAGATTCGCCGATTCAAATAAAAATATAAGAACAGGAGGCAAAAATGAAGATTTCTTCCCATCCAACTTTTTAAACGAGCATAACGCCTAAAAATCCCCACTGTTTGAGGGCGGCAAATAACTTTAATCGATAACAAATCTTGGTTCCGCCCGAGTTTGGGGATTTTCTCGGAAGAAATCTTCATTTTTTAGCAAAAAGATCCAGTCTTGACTTTTTTGTTACTTTTTGTGTCAAGACAAAAAGTAAAAAATAAACCCACTGCTCGAGTGGCGGCAAATAACTTTAATCGATAACAAATCTTGTTTCCGCCCGAGTCTCGTCTTAGGGACGAGATAAATTTTGGGGATTTTCTCGGAAGAAATCTTCATTTTTCAGCAAAAAGATCCAGTCTTGAACTTTTGGTTCTTTTGTTTCAAGACAAAAGAACTTAATAAAAAAAGATATTCTTGCTACGGAAACCCTCATTAACACACTGCTTCCCTCCACCCGCAATAACGCCACCTTTTCAATGAAAAACTGTTTTTCCCTGGAGTGTCGACTTAGGAGATTTTTGCGTTAAGAAAAATGAAGATTTCTTCCCATCCAACTTTTTAAACGAGCATAACGCCTAAAAACCCCCACTGTTTGAGGGCGGCAAATAACTTTAATCGATAACAAATCTTGTTTCCGCCCGAGTCTCGTCTTAAGGACGAGATAAATTTTGGGGATTTTCTCGGAAGAAATCTTCATTTTTTAGTAAAAAGATCCAAAAAATGGTCCGCTGATTCCATTAAAAAACAAAGGAAGCAAAAGAACTTAAAAAAAAGATACTCTTGCTATGGAAATCCTGATTAACAGATTGCTTCGTCGTTCCTCCTCGAAATGACGCCGCTTTTTAATAAAAAACTGTTTTTACCTGGAGTGTTGACTTAGGAGATTTTTGCGTTAAGAAAAATGAAGATTTCTTCCCATCCAACTTTTTAAACGAGCATAACGCCTAAAAATCCCCACTGTTTGAGGGCGGCAAATAACTTTAATCGATAACAAATCTTGGTTCCGCCCGAGTTTGGGGATTTTCTCGGAAGAAATCTTCATTTTTTAGCAAAAAGATCCAGTCTTGAACTTTTGGTTCTTTTGTTTCAAGACAAAAGAACTTAATAAAAAAAGATATTCTTGCTACGGAAACCCTCATTAACACACTGCTTCCCTCCACCCGCAATAACGCCACCTTTTCAATGAAAAACTGTTTTTCCCTGGAGTGTCGACTTAGGAGATTTTTGCGTTAAGAAATCTCGAAGAGATTCGCCGATTCAAATAAAAATATAAGAACAGGAGGCAAAAATGAAGATTTCTTCCCATCCAAATCTTCAAACGAACATAATGTCAAAAATCCCCACTGTTCGAGGGCGGCAAATAACTTTAATCGATAACAAATCTTGTTTCCGCCCGAGTTTGGGGATTTTCTTGGAAGAAATCTTCATTTTTTAGCAAAAAGATCCAGTCTTGAACTTTTGGTTCTTTTGTTTCAAGACAAAAGAACTTAATAAAAAAAGATATTCTTGCTACGGAAACCCTCATTAACACACTGCTTCCCTCCACCCGCAATATCGCCGCTTTTCAATCATCCAAAAACTCAAATACCCAAACACTCAAATACCCAAACACTCAATAGCACCCCTCAGCAATCAACCCTTCTCTTCATCCTGCATCACCTGCAGAATTTCCTCATATTCAAACCCTTTACCCATCAAGTACTTAATGGTTTTGGAATTTTTCTGGTAAACCTGCAGGCCTTTTATTTTGGAGTGGTAACTGTGGTATAATTTAGCTAAGGTTTTGTGATAATCATCTTCGTCAATTTCGTTAAAACAACTGTTGATGAGTTTTTCCGGTACTCCTTTGAATTTAAGATGATTCCGGATTTTGTTCCGTCCCCAGGATTTCATGTAGAATTTTCCGCGGATATAGCTGCGGGTAAAGCGCTCTTCATTGAGATAATTTTCCTTCATCAGATAAAGAAGGATCTCCTCTTTGGCTTCCGGAATCAATAGATAATCCCACATCTTCTGCTCCACTTCCTGGTGACAGCGGTCCTGATAAACGCAGTAGTTGACCAGCTTTTGTTTGATTTCCAGAAAGGTGTATGATTTTTTTTCATTCATGGGTTAGAAAATGAAGTGGAGGGTTAGTATTGATTTTTCTTATTTCTTTTATTTTGCCCTGATGCAAAAGTAACAATCCCGAACGGTCGGGACAAGACTGTATTCATTTGCGGAAGAAAATTAGTGAACTGTTGAGGGCCGTCCCTCGGTCTCATGTTTAAGTAAGACCTCACTTCTCATCTTTACCAAAAAAAAGAAGACCTCTCACGGGGAGAAGTCTTCTGAATCAATAATTAATTATTTATTTGGTCAGGATGTATTTTTTTCTGCCAAAATAAAGGGCCATTCCGGCCCCCGCTATAGCGAGGAGGGGAAGGTAGTCGTCTATGGGAGCAGGATCAGCGCCATCAGCGCCGCCACTGCCCGGGTCAGCATTCGCCTCATCTGCAGGCCGGTTATTACTGTCGAAACTTTTTGAAAACGCATTTCCTTTCTGTGCAAATACAAAACCTGAAAGTGCTGTAATTAATAATATGGTGCTTATTTTTTTCATTGTTTTTTATTTTTTTAAAAGTAATCTATTGGTTGTAATTTCTCCATTTTCCAAAGTCATTTTCACGACCACCATTCCGTTATGGTTTACAGAGAATGAAAGATCAGTAGCCCGCTTCCCGGAAACCGTCTGCATTAATCTTCCACTCATATCATATACTTCTATGGTTGCGATTGGAGAAGGTGCTTTCGCGTAAATCACCGCCCGGTCAGCGAAGATTTTCGCTTTTCCTTTTACAATATCAGCAGCCGCCAAAACGCCTTTGCTGAAAGTTACTGTAAATCTGTCGGCCTGCAGTCCTGCGGTAGCTGCGAAGGTGTAATCACCGGCAGTTAATTCGGTCTCCGTTCCGGTCACGTGGTCTTTCAGATAAATTTTTTGGCCATTGGCGAAGATTCCCTCTTTCTGAGCGATACTCATCGTGTAGTTACCGGCAGCAAGGAAATTGGCCGTAACATTTACGACATCACCAGTACTGAAAGCTCCCAGCGCATTAATAACCAATGACTTGTCATCAACAGTTGAGTAGATCACATCGGCATTACCGCCAAACATTTTTGCATCATACCCTGCATCATATCCTGCAGAGGCATCCGGTGTGAAACCAATAAGCAACTGCGGTTTTGTACCCGACGGAGCCGCCATCTGTAACCAGAACCGGTCTGAACCGGTTGCTTTGCCAAAAGTCCCTGTATCAGCAGTTCTTCTCATTCCGTCATTGAAAATGAAAGAATTGGTATTTGTTACGCCACGATCCACGAAAAAGCCCTGACCAACCGGCACATAAAATGGCGAACCTACCGGATTAGATCCCATTGAGGTGTGGGTGATATAAATATTTCCTGAATAAACATTATCAATCATTTTCGCTTCACTGTTCCAGATGTAGAAAGTGCCGCTGATTTGCGAATTCGCCGTTTTAAAGTCTTCCATACTGATGGCACTCGGATAAGGATTACCCAGGAAAACATATGATCCTGTAACAGCAGCCGCCGAATAAGTAATATCACCTGAGTTTGGTACTTTTCCTTCAAATACTCCCTGGAATTCTACCCCCGGATCCTCGGAAGTATAATTATTTGGAGTACGGATCAGATAACCCTGTCCCGGCTCAAATTTCTCCACAGATGGATTGTCAACCTTCCCATATTTTCCGTCATTATAGGTTAAGAATCTTTCATCTAATGTTGCCGGAGAGAACTGTTTCAAAGTCTGGGTTGAAGTTTTCATTGGACTGCTCCACGAGTTATAATCCAGACGTTTCACTTTCTTAGTCGTTCTGTCCACTTTGAAAGTAGAATCCGCTCCGGCAGTAAAAGTACCGGTTTGTACAAAGTTTGCATTATTGGCAACGGTGATTTCGCCATTATTGACTACATCGCCTGTGTTTACATATTTATTTACAATTAAGGAAGCGCCTTCATTAACAGTTACAGACTTCGCTTCAATTGGTGTTTCAACTTCGTGATAGTCATTCGCGATGATTACATCCTTGGTTGCATCTGGAACTCCATTTGACCAGGCGGTGCCGTTCCATACTGTTGCAGTACCACACGAAACATTAACGTTATCAATAAATGCACGTTTTGCAGAAGTTGCTATTTTTAAAGTTGAACCAAGAGGGATATTTGTAAATGTTATGGATTTACTTTCAAATGCATCAGCAATTTTTGCCAAATATGTAATGGTTTTCGATTGACCTCCGAATGTTAAAATAATATCCCCCTCAACAGTTGTCCATCCTTTCACATCAAATGACACCGTAACATCACCTCCAATTTGAGTTAAAACTTTAGAAGTAATTGATCCACTATTTGATCCTGAGCCTAATCTAACTGAGCTACCTGCTTGGTACACTACCTCTACCGTTGGAAAGTTAACATTCCCAACCCACGCCGTATTAGAACCCGAAGTACTTGTGCTATTTCCAGTAGTAATTGATGAAAAGTCTTCACTAAAGCAAGGTCCAACTGCAACGGTAATAGCCCCCGAAGTAATTTGTGCAAAACTATCATGATTTCCATGCAGACTATAAGTTCCCACCGCATCAAATTGAATATCACTAAAAGCAGCAACTCCGTTCACAAAAGCCTTGGTGGTTGTTCCGGAAAGTATGCCAGTTCCTGAAGCTTTGCTTAAAACAACACTTCCCATATAAGAAGTATCGACACTGTTATCAGGTCTGCGCGCTTCTACACTAAAAGCAACCAAATTACTGTTCACACTTCCGGTTGCCGGAACATTGACAAAAGCCAAATGATCAGCAACAGCTAAAGTGGTAAATTGTCTGTCGGCACCGTACGTGTAAACATTATTAGCATCTTTAATATAAGCCCGGTAATGATAAACCGTATTGGCAGCAAGTCCAGTTAAATGATAGTTAAAAGTGCCGGTTGCTACACCAGAAACTGCAGCTGAATTATCAGAAACAGTTGGATCAGCATTAACTCCCCAAACGAATCCTTTTTCGGTAGTATCGGGACAAACCCCTAAAGCGGTTACATTTCCATTCAACTGAACGGCAATATTTCCTACATTAGTTTCTGCGGAAGTCGTCACAGTACCTGCAACGGTAGCATTCCCAGTTCCCGTCAGATTAAGCATTGGACTGTTACTGTCCGTGGTAGTACTGCTTACAGTCACTACTGCTGCTCTAGCACCCGACGCTGAAGGCGTAAATGTAACATTAAACGTTGCAGAGGCACCAGCTGCAATGGTAGTGGAAGACAGACCACTGACTACAAAATCAGAGGCATTGGCTCCGGAAGAAAGTACAGATACATTTTCCGCATCTACTGTACCATTGTTCTTAATTGTGTACTGTACCTTGCTGGTAGGAACACCAATACAGGAATTTCCATGATTTACCGGTGTTCCGCTAATGGCTAAATTAGGACCTGAAACGATCATATTTCCTTTTATGGTAATAAAATCTAATCCCGAACCTACAGTATTAGAGGTGCCTGCAACTGTGAATTTCACCTTCACTTTTGTTCCATTGTATTCACTTAAATCAAAGCCAGTTTGTGCGACCATAGAGCTAGTTAAAGGGGTTCGTGTTCCCAAATTCTTCCAGCTTACTCCATCATCAACAGAAATCCATACTGTAATTATATTTTCAACGGCGTTACTCCCACCAAAAGTTCTAGCCCTAAAAGTTAGTGTCTCTCCATTATATGAATCAAAATTCATGGCTGGAGTAATCATAGAAGACGTACTTTTCAGGAGCTGTGGGTAGCTGCTTCCTCCTGCTACATCAGTATCGATCCAATTAGAAAAGCCTGGGACCACTGAGCGCGGTGTGATAATATCTGTCTGCCCCCAAAGGCTGGCAGAAAAAGCGAATACCCACAATAAGAGCAGTCGCCGCAAAAATAAATTTGTTTTCATAAAATATTGAATTTTTAATTAGTTGCCAAACTTAGTGAATATTATCACATTAATTATGAATAATGTATTAATTTAACATGAATAAGTATAAATTATTTCTTTCTTCTGTAACAAACAATCAAAAACCTTATCTCACCGACCAGAAAATACAGTCAAGTCAGGCTGCGAAATTTCTTTAACTCACAGCGCACAAACCCATTCTCAGGGTTTCCTGTTTTAATTAAATAGAGTAAAATTTACACGGAAACTGTATTTTGATAAAAACCAACCCCAACTTTTGGAATACCGGATAACTTACCGTAGCCGGAGGCGAAAAGAAAATGGTCAAATCTTTTAAATTTTGATACGGGATTTAAGAATAGAAATCATTTACCATTGGCATCCGAAATTGAACTACCCCCTTTGATCTTTTGAAAAACCTTCAGAGCCTGTTTAAAAATTATTCAAAAATCAAATTTTCAAAGAATTTTTCTTTTTCCCAACCCTAAAAGGTGGAAAAATTCTCTGAAAATTTCATCAAAATTACGCCCTTTTTTATGCTGAGCGAAGCCGAAGTAAGGGTTTGGGAAATTAATTTTGATGAAATTTAAACAGGCTCTCAGCAAAATTAAATTTTCACCTCTCTGGGGATTCTCTATTTCAATTTCCTTAATTTTGCAAAATAAGGAAAAACATGAAAACAGGCGACCCCGTTTCGGTAATCGATGACAACCTGAAAGGGAAAATCATGAGCATCAAAGGAAAAAAAGTGACGATTGAAGATGAGCACGGATTCCGGTATGAATACAATGCTGCTGAACTCATTCTGCAGCAGGCGGAAATTTATGAACAGATAAAAACCGTTCATAAAAAAGAACTGTCAAAACCCGTTTCTAAAAAGCATGATAAGAAACCTTTTGTGCTGGATCTGCATTTCGAACATCTGGTACAGAATCCCGCCGGTTACAACTCCTTTGACCGGCTTTTTCTTCAAAAAGAAAAACTCCTGACCACCATCGATTACTGCCGGAAAAACAACCTGAAAAAACTGGAGATCATCCACGGAATCGGCGACGGCGTTTTGCAGCAAATGGTCCACGACGTGCTGGAAAGCCAAACCCATCTGGAGTTTCAGAACAAAGAAATACTTCACCATCAATCGGGCACCGTAGTGGTATATTTTCGGTAAAATGTTGGGCGATGGATGATGGATGTTTGTACGATAGACGATAGACGCTAGACGCTAGACGCAAAATTAACTATTAACTATTCGCTATTACAGCCTGCATCCTTGCACCTTGCACCCTTGCATCCTGCACCCATCATAAACATCTTGCATCCTACATCACGCAATGAGTGAATTTGGTGAATGAGTGAATTGGTGAATGCGTTAATAACTTTTTATGAATTAATGATTGAGTATTAGCATCAAAACTCCTTCATCCTTGCACCTTTGCACCATGCACCTTGCACCCTTGCTTCCTGCACCCATTATAAACATCCTGCATCTTGCATCCTACATCACGCAATGAGTGAATTTGGTGAATTGGTGAATTCAGTGAATGCGTTAATAACTTTTTATGAATTAATGATTGAGTATTAGCATCAAATGCCAATCCCTGAATAGTGTTGACTTGTTTTTATATAATTATTTTCATGGTCGTTGTTGAATGTGGCTGTTAAAATGTGGGTAAATTTTAAGTGC
>NZ_JAUSWQ010000017.1:0-38781 GCF_030815285.1 Chryseobacterium sp. MDT2-18
ATTTTGGGACTAATTAGGAAATGTGAATAACTAATATTGCAACTTATTAATTAATAGTAAAATACAAAATATTTGGAGTTATCCACTTTATGTGAGGCAGCATTTTTTCAGCAGCAAGCACACATTAATCCCAGCATATACAAGCATTCTGGGTGCTGACCGGCTTTGTCTGTCCGCTATTATTTGCAGCACTGGCAACTTAAAAACTGAAAAGAGGCGAAATTTCAACCCATGTTTCCAAGGAAATGATGGGAATATTCTAAAAAAGGCTTTATTATATAAAGAGTAGATTGTCTTTAAGAAAAAAAACATCTATTAATACAGAGATTCCCCCATTTGTAATGTATTCCCTCCTCATTATTCGCTGTGTTTTTTTTTAAAATCATTTCATCAGCAATTCTGAACCACCCAGCTATATCGTCATCAACATAAAACAAAGATAATTGGCATTAACAAGAATATAATTTCTATAACCATTTTTAGAATTTGCTAAAGCCATTCAAAACAAAAATCCCACTCTTTCGAATGGGATTGTATATTATTGAATTAAATATTATTTATTCAACTGCTTGTTCAGATCAATTGCATCCTGATAAGAAGGATTTAACTGCAATGATTTACTCACGTAATCTTTGGCTTTTGCCGGATTAGTATCTTTTTCTAAATAAGCTACTGCAAAATACGCGTAAGAAAGAATCTCTTTGCTGCTTTCAACTTCTGCAGGCTTCACAGTTGCAATAAATTTCTCGTAAGCGATTTTAGCCAATTCTTTATGGCCAGCTTGCTGCTGCGCATAGCCTTGACTATAATAAGCTGGTGCCCAGTCAGGCAACAATCCACTCATTTTTTGCCAAGAGAGAATCGCGCCGTTCCAGTTCTTAACTTCCTGGTATGCGTTTGCCAACTTGAACAATGCATCAGTATCCTGAGGATTTGCGGCCACTTGTTTTTTCAATGCTTCGATTTCCGGACTGGTCGCTCCTGCGTCGACAGCAGCTTGATTGACGCCACCGCCACCTTTGATTTTCACCAATTCGTCATCCCACTTCATGGTTTCATCTTTAGCTGCTTTGGCAATCGCGATTTTTTGCTGTGCTTCTGCATTTAAAGCTGATTTTTTAACAGGATCTGTTTCCTTTTGTGCTAATCCTGCAGCGATAAGACCCATTAATCCTTCATCAGATGTTTTAACTCTCGATTTGTCGGCTTTGCTAATAAACGAATCCATGCTGCTTTTTGCACCAGCATAATCTCCATCAGCATATTGTAGATAAGCTCTTAATTTAAACTTAATAGGATCATCTACTTTATCAAATACTTTATCCAAATACATTTTCGAGTTTCCATAATCTTCATTAGTAAAGAAAAGTTTAGAAATTTCTAACTGGGTATCAGGATCTTCATCTGCATATTTTGCATAATTGATCAAATCCTGGGTTGCCAATGCATTTTCCTGATATCTGATGTCATAAGCAGCTTTTGCTTTATAAGCAGGAGCATACGTTGGATCTGCCAGAATGGCTTTATCGATATTTTCTTTAGCAGGTTTCCATTGCTGGGCTTGCATCCAGAGTGTTCCAATTCTCGTAAAAACAGAAGCTTTGTTTTTTGCACTTGGCAAAGCTTTCTCGTAAGCAGTCATTGCAGAGCCTGCAACTTGTGGACTGTTTGTCAATTTCAGACGGTATGCATCCCCAAGCGTATAATAATAATGCGCAGGCGTTCCATTTTTAGCAGATTTCTCTATGGCTTTGTTCAAATAATCAATTGCCATGTCAGCGCTGCCCGTACCACCGAAAAGGGTAAGTGCTTCTGCAGCTCTGTAAAGTACTTCGGGATCTTTTTCTTTAGAATCCTTCACAATATTTTGAATTTCAGCTATTGCCGATTTATCTCCTTTTCCTAATCGAATAGATGCTAATCCAATTTTATTAAGATTACTTTTTTTATCTATTTGTAAACCTTTATCGAAATCTTCTTTTGCTTTTTCAAAGTTGGGTTCAAACTGAGTGAGATAGGAATTTCCTAAATAAAAATAATTATCTGCAGTGGCAGATTTTGCAACCATTTCTGTAAAAATCTGTCTGGCATGGGCATACTTGTGACTGTCTGCACTATTAATCCCTTCCTGCAAAGTTTGACCAAAAGCAAAATTGCAGAAAAAACCAACTGAAACCCCGAAAGCAATCTTCTTCGTTAAATTCATTATATCTTTCATTTTAAATTGTTTAATATGTTTTGTAAAAACTTTCTATCGATAACACCCAATTTTTATACCAAAACTGCAGGTGATGATAGTGAGCGCTAATTTTATAAAAATTTAACGCATCTGTACTTCTCTTTTAATAATATAGTAAGGTTGTAAACCCTCTTTTGAAACTACAATCTGCCCAAGCTGGGTACAGGAGAACCGGATAAAACCATTTGCCAAACCAAAATACTTTTCATTGGTCAGAAAATACAAAATACGAGCAAAAGGATAAGACATATCGACCAGATTTTCTACCCGTGGTTCAAAAGATTTACTATCCTGAACAACCTTCAAAATCTTGACCGATTTTTTTAAATTTTCGGATTCCGGATCGTAAGGTCTGCTGACCGTATTTAAGCCAACAGCTCCGATTTTATCTGGAAATTTATTTAATTGTTCTATGATATTTTTATTCCCATTAATAATAGAAAACTTTAATTGATCCGGTTTAGTATTTAATTTCTGAGCGACGAAATTAAGGTTGCTCGAATTGGTTCCATCAAAAATAATATTCTTTTTGTCACTCGTCAGCTCCTGCTTAATTTCTTCCATGGTGATTGATTCTCTTGGAGAATCATTTGGAACGACAAACACCACTGCGTCAGCGGCGAATTTTGCCGGAAGCCAATCCAGACCGGTTTCTTTATTGTAAGCTTTTTTTTCATCTTCGCTTAATTCCCGAGACATTACAATCACGTCAACTTTTGCTTCTAATAAATCTAAAAAACAAAAATCTTCTTTTTTAATTTTCAAATTAATCTTGGTGTTGGGATAAAGTGCCATATACCGCTCAGACAATGCTTCTGAAACACTGGCGAAAGATTCATCTACTTCCATAGTGATTTCACCTTGCTGAGGACTACCCACAACAACATCCGGTTTCTTTTTGCACGATATCAACAGTGCAAAAATACTTATCATTAAAACCAGTTTATTCTTCATTTCGGTATTCTCTGATTCTATAGATTGCGCGAATGATTCTAAAGACACCGTACAGCACGAAGAGGCCTCCTAATGGATAAGCGACATTCGGTTCTAAAAAGATGACGAAGAATTTATAAACTATTACCACGATTCCTAAAAGAACATAGAAAAATCCGGCAACTATGGAAAGCCAATTAAATATCATATCCCACAAAACTACAAAAAAAATAAAAAAGAGAAGCTTTCACTTCTCTTTTCTATTCGTATAATTAAAAATCTTATTCGAACTGCATTGTTAGAGGTAATCTGTAACGATATCTTACAGCTTGACCATTAATTTTTGCAGGAGACCATTTATTTTTTACAGACTTCACAGTTCGCACTGCTTCAGCGTTAAATGTTTTGTTAGGGCCGTCAGCTTTAACATCGGTAATTGAACCATCCCGTTCAACTACGAAAGTAATTGTTGTTTTCACAACACCTTCATCCCCTTCCATTGCTCCGGTATCAAAATTGTTTTGAACACTGGATCTAAACTTGTTAATTCCACCCGGGAATTCAGCTAACTGCTCTACTTCCGTATAAACCTGCGTTTCTGAAACCTGAGGTTTTACTTCTACCGACTGCACCTTTCCGGTTGATGGAGGCGGTGGCGGCGGTGCATAAGCAGGAGCTTTCACTCCTTCCTGAGCCACAACTCCTGTCGTTGTTTCCAACTGTTTTGAAATTGGCGGCGGTGGTGTCTCTACCTTAGGCGCTTTTACCGGCTCCGGCACTACGTTCTGAATCACCTCAATTTTAGGTTCTTCTTTTGGTGGCGGTGGTGGCGGTGGCGGTGGTTCGTTGGGCGTTTCTATAATTTGCTCCTGTTCCGGAAGAATGTCAATTAAATTGGCATTTACTTCTGTTGTTTCTTTCGCCGTCATTTGTTTTATTTTCATAATTACAAATGGGGTAATTGCGCAAACAAGGAATAAAACCGTTCCGAAGATGAAAGCTTTGGTAAGGACTGATCTATAACTTGTTCTTAAATCAAATGCACCATACGCTTTATTTCTATTTTCAAATACAATCTCATCCAAGGTAGGAGTCGTATTGTAAGTGTGTTCATCTGCCATTATTCTGTCTTTTAATATTAAACGTATCTTCTAGTTGGTCGGTTTAGCAGGAGCAGTTTTTGATTCCCCTACTTTTTTCTCATAAACAGCTTCTTCCCAAGGTTTAATATCGGTAATACCGTATATTTCATTTTTGGTAATGGCCATTTCATCTAGCATATCTACGAAATTTTTATATACTGCATCGTCCGTTGGCTTAATGATCACCGTAAATTTGGCTGGATCTTTTGCTCTGGCTTTTGCCTGCTCGATTACTTTTGTAATCCCTTCTCTATCAAAAGTAGTTTCATTAAGAGTTGCTTCTGTAAGCTCATCTCTTGATAACTGGTGATAGAAAATCTTATTGTCTTTCCCTAAAATTATTGAAATAGAGTTTGATAAGTCAATTTCTGTATCAGGTGGTTTTTGGTTTTCTTTCGGTTTTGCCGGAAGACCTAAATCCATCACATTCGGTTTGTTAAAAGTGGTCACTAACATAAAGAATGTAATCAAAAGGAACGCCAAATCCACCATGGGGGTTAAATCTACGTGGGGTACCTGCTTTTTCGAGCGTACCTTTCCGCCTTTCCCGCTGTTGTCTTTTACTTGTACTTCTGCCATTTCTTAATTATTTTGCCACTTCCTGACTTGTTATTAACCAGAATTTCAAGAAATCAATATCTCTCAATCCTTCAAATAAAGATTTAACTTTAGGATACTCAGTGTCCACATCCCCTTTGATTGCTAATTTGTAATCAGGGTTGATGGCCAAACTTTGTTGTACCCAATCTATTAACTGTTTATTTGTACTATCCATAGGGATTCCCGTTTTGCTTTTAAAAGCTTTACGGTCTTCCTCTGAAAGATCCAAGAATCCTTTAAGTTGATTCATCGGAACTCCAATTGACTGAACATTGGAAAAAGCAACTTTTTCCGGGTCAGTAAATTTCATACCATACTTCTCTCCCATTTTATCCAACAGAGCAATTCGCTCGGTTCCGTTTTCAACTGGTGTAAAATAGAATCTTCCGTCCTGTGTGCTCAAAATAGTCATTAAACTCGCATCTGGAAGAAGCTTTTCAGATATAGAAGATGGCGTGGTTATCGTCTCGATATCAGGTTTTGCAAACTGAGCCGTGAGGATAAAGAATGTAAGGAGTAGAAACGATACGTCGGTCATCGCCGTCATATCTACCCTTATATTATGTCTTTTTGGTTTGACTCTCGCCATTGTAAATTATTTTTTATTAAACTTCTGTTTTTTTTGAGATTTTTTGAAATTCAAATCATCTCTATCATTGCTGAATTCTTAGTGGAATTCGGCAAATGACTGCTGGATTGACATTGCGATTTCGTCAATTTTGAACGTTAATCCGTCAATCTTAGAAGTAAAATAGTTATAAAGAATAATTGCAACCGCAGATGTACCAATACCTAAAGCAGTATTTACTAACGCTTCAGAAATACCGATTGATAATGCAGCAGAATCTGGAGTACCTCCACCAGAACCCAATGCGCTAAATGCTTTAATCATCCCGATTACTGTTCCCAATAGTGCTACCAAAGTTGCTACGGTACCCAAGGTAGAAAGAATCATCATGTTTTTCTCTAACATTGGCATTTCAAGAGTTGTAGCCTCTTCGATCGATTTGTTAAGTGCTACCATTTTCTGCTCTTTGTTCATGGTAGTATCATTGGATAATGCTTTGTAGGTGGTTAATCCTTCTTTCACCACATTTCCGATAGATCCTTCCTGTCTGTCGCATTCTTCGATTGCTTCATCAACTTTGTTTTGATTCAATAATCTTCTTACAGTTAATACGAAATTATCAACGTCTCCTTTTCCTGTTGCTTTACCTAACACTAAAGCACGTTCGATTGAGAATACGATTACGATAATCATAAAAGAAATAAGAATAGGTACGATTGGTCCTCCCATGTAAATAACTCCCATAAAACCATTACCTGGGTGTAATTCTTTGGTTTCTAAACCTGAAAAAGCTACAGATGAAAGACCATCAAGCCTTGGGTCAGCTTTAAAATTACCTGGGTTACCTAATACAAAGATGTAAATAGCGATTCCTATTAATATAAGAACAGGGATTATTAACGCCGGATTTAAACCTCCTAATTTTTTAGCAACTACTTGCTCCTCGTTGTTTGAAACATTCATTTCCATACTAAACTAAATTATAATTGTTATTTTAAATTTTCGAGTTGTAAAATAAAGTTAAAATATTTAATAATGCAAGTCTTTAAGGATCATTAAATTTAATTTTATGCAATGTTACGATACATTAACATTGAATTATTGATAATAATTGAATTAAAAAATGATTATAATTTTCAATTTCAAAAATACCTTTAAAAAATCACACAAATTACATGCACTTTTTTATGATTGCACCATAAAAATATTTTTCATTATTTATTTTCAGAGAACAATATTAATTATTTTTTTCGGTACAATGATTACTTTTTTTGGATTATTTCCCTGTAATTGTTCCATTGTCCGATTATCAGCTAAAACTATTTCCTGAATTTCAGGTACTGATAACTCTGCGGAAAGACTTAATTTAAATCTCATCTTCCCATTAAAACTCACCGGATATTCGATTTCATCTTCTATCAAATACTTTTCTTCAAATTTGGGGAAAGGCGCAAACTCGATCGACCCGGTATGTCCTAATTTGCTCCACAACTCCTCTGCAACATGTGGAGCATACGGCGAAACAATAATTGCTAAAGATTCCAGGATATTTCTTTTATTGGTTTTCAGCTTCTGCAATTCGTTTACCGCAATCATAAACTGCGAAACTGAGGTATTAAATGAAAAATTATCAATATCCGACACCACTTTTTTAATTAGTGTATGCAGGATTTTATATTCCTGTTTTGATGGTTCATCCTCTGAAACTTCGAAATCATCTCCATTAAAATAAAGGTTATAGAACTTTTTCAAAAATCCGTAAACCCCACTTAAGCCTTGGGTATTCCACGGTTTTGACTGCTCCAACGGACCAAGGAACATTTCATACAAACGCAAACAGTCTGCGCCATATTCGTCACAAATATCATCGGGATTTACGACGTTGTATTTGGATTTGGACATTTTTTCGACCTCGCGTTCGCAAATGTATTTCCCATCTTCTAAGATAAATTCAGCATCAGCGTATTCTGGACGCCAGTTATTAAATTTCTCTGTATCGAGTTCATCGGTTCCTCCTTTTAATAAAGAAACATCAACATGGATTTTTTGAACCTGGTAATCTTTTGCTAAACCTTTAGAAACAAATTGGTTCGTTCCATCAATTCTTAAAACATACGCGCTCATCCCCAAAATCATTCCCTGATTAATCAGTTTTTTAAACGGTTCTTCATGATCAATGTAACCACGGTCTTTCATAAACATATTCCAGAAACGGGAATACAGTAAATGTCCGGTGGCGTGTTCGCTTCCGCCAATATACAGATCGACCTGTCCCCAATAATCTGAAAGATTTTTATCGGTAAAGACTTCTTCGTTTTTAGGATCCATATATCTTAAGAAATACCATGAACTTCCGGCCCAACCCGGCATCGTGGATAATTCTAAAGGAAAAACCTTTTCATCGTCGATCAGATCAGTCGAAACAATTTTCTGATTTGCTTCATCCCAGGCGAAATTTTTAGCGTTTCCTAAAGGTGGATCACCATCTTCAGTTGGAAGATATTTCTCAACGTCAGGTAATTCCAACGGCAACGCTGAAACCGGCAAAGTGTACGGCATTCCCTCTTTATAATAAACAGGAACCGGTTCTCCCCAATATCTCTGGCGGGAAAAAATCGCATCCCGCTGTCGGTAATTGGTTGTCCCATGACCGATATTTCTCTTTTCAATCTCAGAGATAATTAATGATTTAGCGTCATCATATTTTAATCCATTTAAAAATTCTGAATTCACACAAACAGAATCTTTCGAATCAAAAGACTCTTCCTGAATATCATTGTCATTTTCAATAACATTAATGATCGTCAAACCGAATTTTTTCGCAAAACGGTGATCGCGTTCGTCATGTGCAGGAACAGCCATTACCGCGCCTGTTCCATAACCCATCAACACATAATCAGAAATATAAACCGGCATCTCCTGATTGGTAAACGGATTCAAAGCATAACTTCCGGTGAATGCACCACTCACATTCTTCACGTCAGACATTCGGTCTCGCTCCGTTTTCTTAGAAGTCTGTTCGATATAATTTTCAACCTCTTCTTTTTGACTTTCTATCGTTAAGCTTTTAACCAAAGGATTCTCAGGTGCCAAAACCATAAAGGTTGCCCCGAAAATCGTATCTGGACGCGTGGTGAAAACGGAGATTTTTTCTGCAGAATCTTCAACACCGAAAGTCACCTGCGCACCCTGAGATTTTCCGATCCAGTATTCCTGCGCATCTTTCAGCGGTTGGGGCCAATCCAAAGAATTTAAACCTTGCAGTAATCTTTCAGAATAGGCAGTGATTCTCATGCTCCACTGCATCATTTTCTTTTGAAAAACAGGAAAACCACCTCTTTCAGATTTCCCATCTTTTATCTCATCATTCGCCAAAACAGTTCCTAAACCCGGACACCAATTTACAGTAGTTTCTGCACGGTAAGCTAAACGGTAGTTTAACAAAATATCCTGTTGATCCAGCTCAGAAGCACTTTTCCATTCTTCTGCAGTGAAATCTAACTGATCGTTTTGAACCGCTGATAAATTTTGAGTTCCGTGGTTTTCGAAATGACGAATCAATTCTTTAATATCTTCTGCTTTATCAGTCGTTTTATTATACCAGGAATCGAAAAGCTGAAGAAAAATCCATTGTGTCCACTTATAAAAAGAAGAATCTGAAGTTCTCACTTCTCTGCTCCAATCAAATGAAAAACCGATTTTACGCATTTGCTGTTCGTACCGCGTGATATTTTCTTCCGTTGTTACCGCAGGATGCTGACCGGTTTGTATCGCATATTGTTCCGCCGGAAGTCCAAAGGAATCGTAACCAATCGGATGCAGGACATTATAACCCTGATGCCTTTTATATCTCGCATAAATATCTGACGCGATATAACCCAGCGGATGACCAACATGTAAACCCGCACCGGAAGGATAAGGAAACATATCCAAAACATAAAATTTCGGTTTATCGGTTGTATTTTCAGTTTTATAGGTTTGATTTTCTTCCCAGAATTTCTGCCACTTTTTGTCGATGGATTGATGGTCGTAAAACATTTCTTGATTTTAATTAAGTCACAAATTTAAGGTTTTGAAATGAATTTCTGAATGAAACTAATTATCGTAAATTTGAACCTTAAACTTTAAAACACAATGCCCGAAGTTTCCATCATTACGCCCTGCTATAATTCTGCAAATTTCTTAGAAGAAACCGTTCAGTCGGTGCTCAATCAAAAATTCACTGATTGGGAATGGTTGGTCACAGATGATTGTTCTTCGGATGATTCTGTGAAAATAATAAAGGAAATTAATGATTCGCGAATTACCCTGACGGTCGCAGAAAGAAATGGTGGCGCTGGTCATGCCCGAAATTTATCTCTGGAAAAAGCCACAGGAAAATTCATTACTTTTTTAGATGCTGATGATTATTGGGAACCCGACTTTTTAGAGGAAATGGTTTCGTTTATGAAAAAAGAAAAAGCCGAACTCGCCTATTCCAATTATGCGAGATGTGATAAGAGTTTAAATCCAAAAATAGCAGATTTTCAGGCAGACAAAGAGGTTACTTTTGATAACCTGTTAAAAACCTGTCGCTTATCTTTATTAAGTTCCATGTACGATTCTGAAAGAGTAGGCAAAGAATATTTCCCGGCTGGAAGCAAACGGGAAGATCATGTCATGTGGCTGAATTTATTAAAGAAAATTCCGGTCGGAAAACCATTGCCGAAAACCATGGCAAAATACAGAATGCACGCAAGCAGCATTTCCAGAAAAAAGACCAACATTATGAAAGACCAGTATTTGGTGTATAAAGATTATATGCATTTTTCCACCTTAAAATCCTGGTATTACACGGCGAATTGGGCATTAAACGGATTTATGAAATACTCTAAATTTTTTAATTAATGGAATATTCAAAAGAATTTAAAGAGGCGATTTCAAATTTCACCTCTCAGGAAAAAGATAAATTGATTATCCGTTTGCTTAAAAAAGACAGGATTTTATCGCACCGGCTTTATTTCGAACTCATCGATCCGGAAACTGCCGATGACAAGAGAAATCAAATGGAATCTCTCATCAAAAATGAAGTTTCGGTTGCCGTGAAAAAATTCGGACGAACCAAATATTTCCTGCCAGCGATTCGAAAAGTGAGCGCAAAAATAACAGAACATGTTAAGATTACAACGGATAAATTCGGCGAAGTTTCTTTAACGCTTTTATTAGTGAGTGAAACATTAAAACACGCCCCAAAAACCGGTGATCACTACAAATTATATATTTATCTCCTCAATAAAATATTCCGTTCTTTTGTTTTAACTAAAAAATTAGATCCTGATTATTATTTAGATTTAGGGGAAATTTTTGAAGAAGTTCATCAGCAAATTGTAAAAAATAAAAGCCTGGAAGATCTCACGTTGCACAACGGATTATTTCTAAGTTGGTTCGATCCTGAAAACATTCCTGACCACATTGATTTAATTCTGAAAGGAATCAAGGCAGAAGGATTATTGCGCTGAGAAAAATTTTACGCTATTGTTTAAGCTGATGCTTTTTCACAATCTGTTCAAGAATAATTTCGGAAGCGATTGGCTGTTCTTCAATAAAATTCCGGGCATTATTTCCCATCTTTTTTAAACCGGCATCATCTTTTAACAAACCTAATAAATAAGGAGCGGCAAAAAATTCGTCTTCAAAAGATTGCCCACCGTTTCTGGCAATAAGCTCGTCAGCTTCCGGATTTTTCGTGTATTGATTTCCGAAGAAAACGGGAATTCCGAAAGTGGCTGCTTCTAAAATATTGTGAAGCCCTTTTGAATGAAAACCACCGCCAACCACTGCTAAATCACCGTAAGAATACAATTTGGAAAGCAGTCCGATACAATCGATAATCAGCACTTTTACATTTAAGAAGCGTACAGATTCTTTGTCGGTAATCTGGGAATAAAGAATCGCCGCCGGAAATAATGTTTTCAAATGAGCGACCCTTTTTAAATCGTGAGGTGCGATAATTATCTTCACGTCTTTATTTTTTGCACCGATAATTTCTGCCAGCCGTTCTTCCGCCTCCCAGGAACTTCCAAAGATAACCGTTTTGTGACCTTGCGTAAACTCGCCGATAAAACCCACCGTATTATCTCTCTCGCGCAGCTTGCGAACCCTGTCGTACCGGGTATCTCCTGTGGTCATCGAATTACTCAAGCCAATTCCTTTCGCCAACGCAGTTGAATGTCTGGTTTGATGGAAAAAGAAATCCACATTTTTTTTCAGCTGTTTTGCAAACCAACCTCCATAGACTTTAAAGAAAATTTGTGTTTCATAAAACAACGCCGAGACGACGTATATTTCTGCTCCCTGCTTTTTCAGTTCTTCTAAAAGATGATACCAATAATCATATTTTACGGTAAAGAAAATAGCTGTTTTAAAATTTGAAGTAAACTCTTTCACCCATTTCTCGGTATCGAAAGGAAGATAACAAATCACGTCGGCAACCGTATCTTTTTTAATGACATTCTCGTAACCCGACGGTGAGAAAAAGGTAATTAAAATTTTATGATCAGGATATTGATCCTTCAGTTTTTCCAGGACAGGAAGTCCCTGTTCATATTCTCCCAAACTCGCGGCATGCATCCAGATTACCTGATCTTCCGGAGAGAATTCAGCCTTCACCAAATCACAACTCTGCCTTCTTCCGGCCAAACCTTTTTTTAATTTATAATTAAAAACGGCTCCAATTCTCATGAAGGAAATCAGCAAACGGATGAAAAGGTTGTAAAAAAACATTAATGGGTAAGGTTTTGCGAACCGGTTCTTTTAGCAATCCGAACAGAGTAAGCCACCATGGTGATTACTCCTAAAAAAAGAACAACGATCAGATAATTGTTAATTGGGCTTAAAGCATCATTTTCGCCTAATCCGATAGAGACACTTTCGTAAGTAATGACGGTCAAAAGCAACATAACTATCAGCTGAAAAACGCTCAGCGTTCTCTCTGCCTTTCGGGTCTCCTTTTTATTGTTTTTAGGCATTTTCAGAAAAAGAGAATTGATGATTTTCGTGAGATAAAAATTCAGTAAATAAATAAAAGAAGCAACTGCCGCAAAAAGCCAAATCAGTATCCTAGGCACAAAAAAGCTCGGTTTTTCATCCCATCCTAAACGCACAGGAACTGACACAGGCAAACTTCGGAAATTCATAAAAATATAATCCCAGATAAAAATCAACAGACAAAAAGCGATAATTTGCAGATAAAAGGGTAGTTTTTTCATGATGATTAAAAATAAATAGCGAGCCCTAAATTAAGCATTATATTTTTTTTTAAAAAATACTGCGCAAAAACCGAAGTTTATGGGTGTGTTTATTCAATTCTTTATTAAAAATCCCGGTGGAATCCAGCGAGTCGATTCTCACCTTTCCGTAGGCATGAATTATTTCCTGATTATCGAGCATCATTCCAACGTGAGAAATTTTTCCTTCTGCATCTTCAAAAAAGGCTAAATCTCCGGGTTTACTTTCTTCGACGAAACTCAAGACCTCGCCTATTTCCGATTGGTGCTGAGCTTCTCTTGGAAGAAAAATTCCGTGAACTTTATAAATGAGCTGTACAAATCCGCTGCAATCGATACCGAAAAAACTTCTGCCGCTCCAGAGATAAGGTACATTTAGGAATTGCTTAGCCGTTTCCGAAATAGTTCCGACCTTTAAAAATGAACGTTCCGCTTTTTCAGAATTCACTTCACTCCCTATCGACAACAGGATTGCACCTTGCGAAGTGTTATACATCTGAATGGTATTCAGTACCAGTTCCGTCTTTCTTTCAAGGAAATATTCTTCGGAAATCTCACAAATCTGCTGTGCATCAATCCAACCTTCATAACCATCAAAATCCATTTTTACTTTGACGAACTTTCCTGTACTTTCAAGAATATCAACCGTTTCGCCGTAAAGAAGCTGCGAAGTCATTTCTGACTGATGAGATTGTTCTGCGCGGATTGCCGCCACCGAAACCGTACAAATTCCTTTGTTCATCGTTATTCCTAAAGTTTTATTTTTTTCTGATTAAGTGAAGTCCGTCCCGCAAAGGTAAAATAACATTTTCGAAATTCTCCTCTTTTGCAACCATGTCATTGAGTTCTTTGATAATTTGCGTTGATTTCTGTTTTGGATGTTCTTCTAAAACCTTTCCATACCACAATACATTATCAAAAAGAATAACTGCACCGCTTTTAATTCTAGGCTTTATTAAATTGAAATACTCGACATAATTTTCTTTGTCAGCATCGATGAAAACGAAATCGAAAATGGCATCCGTTTCTTCTAAAAAAACTTTGGCATCTTTTAACTGAAAATCGATCTGATCTGCAAATTCACTTTCATTAAAATATTTCCTGGGTAAATAGGCCAATTCTTCATTAATGTCTAAAGTGGTTATTTTCCCCTGCGGTGATAAACCTTCGGCTAAACACAAAGTCGCATAACCGGTAAAAGTTCCTATTTCCAGAATATTTTTCGGCTGCAACATCTTCGACAAAAGCGCCAGAAATCTTCCCTGCAGATAACCGGAAATCATGTGCGGCTGCGTCGTTTTCTGGAAAGTTTCTTTTCGTAATCTTTTCAGAATATCGGGTTCTGCCGAGGTGTGATTTTCTAAATAGCGGTCCATTTCGGGACAATTTTCTTCAAAAAAACTCATTGGGTATTAATTTAAGTCAAATTTAAGCATTTAAAATAAAAGCGCTGTTAGAGCTTCAACCTCTAACAGCGCTAAAAATATATCCTGAAATTTATTTAGTTTTTCACTGGAGCAATATCCATTAACTTCATAAATTCATCTAATTTAGGCATGATGATAATTTCTGTTCTTCTGTTCTCCGCTCTTCCGGAAACAGATGCGTTGGTGGTTTTCGGGTTGTACTCGCTTCGTCCGCCAGCCGTAATTCTCGCTGGATTTACGCCGAATCTTGTCTGAAGAACTTTCGCCATTGATGTTGCTCTCAACGCTGATAAATCCCAGTTGTCTTTTGGTAAATTATTAGAACTCAACGGAACATTATCGGTATTTCCTTCGATCAATACAGAATAAGTATCGTAATCGTTAATCACTTTCGCTACTTTTCCTAACACATCCTGTGCGGCAGGTAAAATGTTATAATCTCCCGTTTTGTACAACATATTGTCAGACAGAGAAATCATGACCACTCCTTTTAAAACCTTCACCTGAACATCGTTATCTGCGATATTATCCAAAGAACGTTTTAATTTATTAGACAAAGCCAAGTTCAAACTGTCGTTTTTAGAATTGGTAGAAATTAATTGCTTGATGTATTTGTTAGAAGAATTGATCTCTCCAATTAATTTATCAATATTCGCAGAACCTTTTCCACTATTTGATAAACACGCATCGAGGGAAGATTTCAAAGCATCGTTTTGTCCTTTTAGCAAAGCATTTTCGCTTGCCAGACCGGAATTAACACCTTTCAAATCCTGAATCTCACGTTGTCTCTCACCAACATTGGTAATACACTGGTTGTAATTTGTATTCAATGCATCAAACTGCTTCTTGCTTACACAAGAAGTCATCAATAATGCCATTCCCAGAACGGCTCCTATTTTTCCAATATTCATAATAATCTTTTTGTTCGTCCAAAAATAGAGAATTCAATTTGAACAGAAGAATTATCTTTGCTAAATATTCCTTAAAAAATCCTTAAAAATTGGTTAACTCAAAGACTTTTCAGCATGCTTTGGAAGAAATCTCCGCTGATTACCGGAATGCAAATTTTCTACTTGCAGTTAGTGGTGGCGCTGATTCTATGGTATTGCTTCATTTATTTAAATCAACGGATTTAACATTGCAAGTCGCTCATATTAACTATAAACTCCGCGGAAACGATTCTGATGAAGACCAGAAGTTAGTACAGGAGTTTTGTAAAAAACACACGATTCCGTTTCATCTATATCAAGTTTCCGAAAAAGACAACCAACCCAAAAATTCGATACAGGATTGGGCGAGAACCATTCGGTATGATTTCTTTCGAAAAATTCAGCAGGATCAAAAACTGGACTTTATTGTCACCGCACATCATCTGAATGACCAACTGGAAACTTTCATCATCAATCTTTCAAAAGCATCCGGAATTAAAGGATTAAGTGGAATTCCTGCGAATGAAAACAAAATTCTGAGACCGCTGCTTGGTTTTTCTAAACAGGAAATTTATGATTTTGCTAAAGAAAATAAGATTGAATTCCGGGAAGATTTATCCAATCAAAAAAATGATTATTTAAGGAATAAAATCCGCAACGAAATCGTGCCGCACCTGCTGAAAGTCAATGAAAATTTTTTGGAAAACTTTGGAAAGAGCATTTCATATCTCAATCAATCCAAAAATTTCATTGAAGAACAAATTTCAGGGATCGAAAAAGAAATTATCATTCATCAGGAGGATTATTTAATAATGAAGAAAGATCTCTTTTTTAATCAAAGTAATTTTGTCAGGTTTGAAATCCTGCGAAAATATGGTTTTAATGAAGGTGAAGAAATTGAAAAAATCCGAAAAGCAAAAACCGGTAAGAAATTTATTTCCAGTGAATATCAGCTCACCATCGACCGTAAAATCTTGATTTTAAAAAAGATTGCGGATGAAATTGAAACAGAGGACAAGGAAGAAATTATTTTGACTTTAAATGATGAAAGTCAAATCCTGATTCCCGACCTGGTTCTTTCAGAAATTAAAGAATTAGGAAAATTGGAATGGAAATTTGATGCTGAAAAAATCCTGTTTCCTTTAAAGTTAAGACGAAAAAAGGATGGCGATTTATTCTTTCCAATAGGAATGATAGGCAAAAAGAAGATCTCAAAATTTTTTAAGGATGAAAAAATCCCTATTTTAGCCCAGCAAAAAATCTGGCTTTTGTGCGACGGTGAAGATCGTATATTAGGAGTGCTCCCGTTGCGCCAGGACAGAAGATTTGTAGCATCTAAAGAAAGTCCAGAAATCATAAAAGTAAAATCATAGTGTCCGGTAAAGCAAGCGGACCGCAAAAAAGTAAAGTGAAAATGAAATTTAAAAATTGGTTTATCCTCATCGTCCTTTTCCTTTTTCAAGGAATTAGCGCACAAATAAAAGATCCTGTAAAATTCAAATACCAAATTAATTCATTACCAAACAATGAATATGAAGCCGTTTTAACCGCCACGATTGATAAAAACTGGCACATTTATTCCAAAGATTTGCCACCAGATTCCGGGATTCCTACCGAAATGAAACTCAGTTCCAAAGACGGCATCAACCTCATCGGGAAAGTCGCAGAAGTGGGTAAAAAGCACGATGAATTTTCGGAAGCTTTCGGCGCTCAAATCGTTTATTATTCTGACAAGGTTTTATTTAAACAGAAATTCAGTCTTAAAAATAATGCAAAACCGGCAAATGTTGTTGCTGAAATCACCTATCAAACCTGTGATGACCGCGTTTGTCTGGCACCGAACACTTTAGAATTCGAACAGAAAGTAATTCCCATTGCGGCTACCGAAACAGTAAGTACAACCGAAGAAATCACCGCGACGGCCATTACCGGCGAAAATAAAGACAGCATCCGAACCATTGAAATTCAGGAAACAACAATTACTACTCCAATTCCTGCAGTTCAGGAAGGTTTAAAAGTAGCCTCTATTGATTTCGCCAATCCGCAAACAGATTGTGGAATTGTTCAGGAAAAAAATTCAGAAAATTTCTGGACGTATCTGCTATTAGGATTTTTCGGCGGATTGATCGCTTTGTTGACTCCATGTGTTTTTCCGATGATTCCTCTGACGGTTTCTTTCTTCACCAAAGGATCGAAAGACAAAGCAAAAGGGAAAAGAGATGCCTTTATTTACGGATTTTTCATCCTCTTGATTTTTGTATTACTAAGTGTTCCGTTTCATATTATTGACGGAATTGCCGGAAATGTTTTCAATCAAATTTCCACAAGTGTTTGGTTGAATATTGTATTCTTCATCATATTTCTGTTTTTCGCCGGAAGTTTCTTCGGCTATTACGACATTACATTACCGAGTTCGATTGCCAACAAATCTTCGAAAGCAGAAGATGCAGGCGGAATTATCGGAATCTTTTTCATGGCTTTAACGTTGGTCATTGTTTCATTTTCATGTACGGGACCCATTTTAGGAAGTTTATTGGGAAGTTCTCTTACCGGTTCGGCAAATATTCCTATGTTACTGACTTTTGCTCTTGCAGGATTTGGATTTTCATGGGCAATCGTTTTTGGATTGCTGGCTTTGTTTCCACAGGCTTTGCAAAGTTTACCAAAATCTGGAGGTTGGATGAATACGGTGAAAGTTGTTTTAGGTTTCATCGAATTAGGACTGGCTTTAAAATTCTTATCAAAAGCAGATTTGGTTTCCAAAACATTCTTCCTGAAAAGAGAATTATTTATTGTGATCTGGATTCTGATTTCGATTGGTTTAGTTCTTTATTTATTCGGGAAAATCAAATTTCCACATGATGATAAAAAAGCTAAAATTTCGATGACCAGAAAAGTGATCGGCGTTTTAGGAATCGGATTTATCATCTATTTAATTCAGGGATTATTTCCCGGAGAAAGACCGAAGCTGCAATACCTGAGTGGAATTTTGCCTCCAATCAATGTGAGTTATCTCCATGATGAAAAAGACGGGATTTTAGGAATGCATCCGGAACATGATTATTTCAAAGCCATTGAAATTGCGAAAAAAGAAAACAAACCCTTGTTGATCGACTTTACCGGTTACGGTTGTGAAAACTGCCGTAAAATGGAGGAATTCGTCTGGAGCGAACCGGATATTTTACCGATTTTACAAAACGAAGTAATATTAGCCTCTTTATATGTTGATGATAAAGAAGCGCTTCCAGAAAACGAGCAAACATCGGTTGACATGGGCAACGGACAAAAGAAAAAAGTGAAAACGATTGGTGACAAATGGAGTTTGTTCCAGCAGATCAACTTTAATAATAATTCCCAGCCGCACTATGTTTTGGTAACACCGGACGGAAAAGTAATCAATACGCCCGTTTCTGGATATATGCCAAAAGAGGATTTCAAAGCCTTCCTGAAGTGCGGGATTGCTTATTTTAAGACGAAGAGATGATAGACTTATAGAGAATAGACGAAGAGACAATAGACCCTTAGTCTTGTCATAAAATAACCGGCAGTCACTGTCGGTTATTTTTTATTAGAGTGGTTTTTCTTCCTTTTCTAATTTTGCGATCAGTAAAGATTTTATTTTCGTAAAAGCATAATCTTTTGCTTCGGCGAAAGAAACATGATACAGCCGCTCAAAACTTTTAAGATGTTCGGGAAAAGATTTCAAAAGCCTGTCATAGTAAGAGTCCAAGACAGCATCATTGGGCATTTCAAAATTAATTCTGAGCTGAAATCTTCTTAACAAAGCAATATCGATAATTTCGGCATGATTGGTAGCGGCGATAAGCAGAGCATTGGCCGGATAATAATCGATGAGCTGAATAATCGTATTGACCAGTCTTCGCATTTCGCCAACATCTTTATCATCGCTTCCTCTTTCCTTACCGATCTGGTCGAATTCATCCAGGAAAAGAACTGCTTTTTCCCGGGCAGCTTTATCGAAAACCTGTTTCAGATTCTGTGAAGTCTCCCCAATTCTGGAACAGACCACATTACTCAGGTTCAAAATCATGATAGGCTTTCCGAGTGCGTGAGCGATGGCTTTTGCGGTCGTGGTTTTTCCGCAGCCGGAATGTCCCTGCAGGAGAATTTTGTTATTCACCGGCAAACCGTATTTGGTAAGTTCGTCAACATATCTGTATTCTTTGATGAGTTGCTGAATATTTTGGTGATTGTATTTATTCAGGAAAACATCTTCTAAAGAAACGGCTTCTCTGTCATTGATAATAAGGTCGAATACATTCATGATTGCTGATTTCTAAGTGCAAATTTAGGGAAGATTTGGGAAATTAATGATTTGAAGAAATCAAAATCTATGGATAAAAAATCGCCTTATTCAAATTAATAGGATTATTATATTTTTTGATAATATTTCTCAATCGATCGTTCACTTCCCTACTATTTGAAGAATTGACAATTGTTCCATCGTTCAGATAAAATTCATTATTACTGGAATTTCCTGTTCCGTTTTTTATAAAATTCACAGGAGATTCATAATATTTTAATTTTGCACTTTTATACTTTTCCCAAGTTACGGGAACACTCATTTGATGCGCTATTTCAAGATATTGATTTCCTGCCGGTTCTTTTATTTTTTCCGATTTTGCTAAAGAAAATTTGTAATTGTTTTTATCGTCCGAAATCTCGGTAATTAATCCCGGCAGGCCATGAAATTTATAAGGTCCTTCCTGAAAAGGGAATTCTGTAGTAAACCACGCAATCCAATTTCTACCTCCCCAAGTTGTGGTGGCTTTTTGAAGTATTAAATCTTTGACCAACTTTTTATCGGTGCTTAGTTTCCAGATTTGGGAATCTTTTGTTTGCAATCCGAGAATTGTATTTTCTAGCAAATCGTATTCGCTGAAATCTGAACTTCCTTTTTGATGTTTGATAATGGTGGAAGTATTCAGTTTCATCTCTTTTGGAAAAGGAATATTATTTGCGACCAAGGAATCTGCAATAAAATAATCTCTCGTGTAGTAAAGAACTTCATTCCCGGTAATATCTAAATGGTAGTTTTCTTTGGTGGTCAGGTTCATGGTAGAATCTTTTTTGTACTCAACATCATAAATAAATCGGTGAGTTTGCGCATTACCATAAACACTGCAAAGTATAATCAAAAAAATAAAATTAGTTTTCATCTGCTTTATCATTTATAAAGTTTAATTCTTCCTCGCTTAAATTCACAAGCCCTTTGTCATCACTAATCTTCATGTTTTTCCAGAAATAACCGTTAATATCAACTGGATTCTCAACGCCACGTTCTTCAGTCGGTTTAAAACTTTTGAAAATGATATCTCTGGCATTCCGATATTCAAAAACTTTATCACCCATTGCATATTTAATACCCTCGTATCTAATGCTTATTTTGGAAGGCACGTATTTTTCTCCGCTTTTATAAAATTCAAAAATATAAGTTCCATCCGGCGACTGGCGTTGGTATTCAAAACCATCTTCATCTTTAAAAACCTCCAGACTGGCATTACTCTGCTTAAAATTCATTTCGAATAAAGTAATTACCTTATCTGCTTTGTTATATCTGAACGTTCCAGTATAAGTGATGTTGTCAGTCATTTTAATTTTATAAGAAATTTCCTGTTCGAATTCATTTTCGTAAAGTAGTTTACCGGAGGTTACCGCATTTTTATTTTTACTGCGTCGCATCATATAAAAAAGTTCATAGTCAAAAAACATACTTCCGACAGGTTGATGACTTACCTTTTGTGGTTTTACTTTAATATTAAAGTCATTGTTTTCCAATTTTAAATATCTCAAGGTGTCAATTTGTAATTGCACAAAATTTTTATGCTTCCCATTAAATGCTTCTTTCGCATTATATTGTCCATCTCGGGTCCAAAATTTCCCGTCTGCTACCACCAATAATTTCATTTTATTATTTTCAAATCTTTTTTGAGAATAAGTGACATCAAAGATGGCGGGCTTATCATAATATCTGTCTGTATAATTTTTGGAAACATCTGTAAAAATCTTTTTGATGTCAACCGAAACTATTTTCACCTCATCTATATCATTGTAAAGCGGTTTTAGTTTTATACTTGATTGAAATTTGGAGGTTTTCAAGGTTTCATATCCGGTGAAAGAAACTTCAAATTGTTTCGCATCTTTCGGAAGCGAAATAGAACCATCATCATTAGAATAGAAAATCTGATCTGCCAGAATAATTCTCACATTGGGAATTGCCTTACCTGTTTCAGCATCCGCGTTTGAGAATTGAGTATAGAAAAAGAAAATACAAAAAAAAGTAAAATTTGCTTCATAAAATAAGTTTGTTAGTGGAACATTTTAAAGTTCGTCTAAAATTATATTAATTTTGAATACAAAAGTGATAAGGAAAAGATAAATTTTCGGAGATTTAGTTAATTATTACTAAATAATAAGCACTATGAAATCATTACTGTTAAAAACACCAAAAAGAAATTTCTAAATAAAAATAACCAACACAAAAATGCCGGTTATTTTGAAAATATAACTGAAAATTATTTTAGCCCGGATTGAGCGGGTTTGTCTGAGCTCTTTTTCTGCGGTTCCTGAACCGCAGAAAAAAGCGAGCCGTGAAAGCCGGACCGAATTTCATAAGTAGCAAAAATCCTGTTGCTCCTAAAAAACAAATTAATTGGTAATCGGAAGACTGCTGAATCCAATCGAAGTTTTCACTGAAATATCGGAAGTAGGCGATTGCTTCAATACATACACCAACCGCTGCTGAACGCTGCCCGATTTCATCATACGGTCTAAAGTAGCCGAAGTGCTTACATCCAGCGAAAGTGAGCTTCCAACATTATCCGGAATATCTTCCCGTGAGGCAACCAACACTTCATTGCTGCCATTATTAGAAAGATACACTTTCACCGATTTGAAAAGCCCGACACTAGTGTTCGAATTTACAGAAAGGGTGGCATTTGAAACGCGGATATCTTTTACATTAGCTCCCGCTCCCGTTAACTGATTAATACTTTGTGCCGCAGAAATAATGGATAATGTGGTGTTTGCCGGAGATCCGGAAGTCACCAAAACCGTTGCATTATACGGAAAGGTATTCTGCAAAATCGAAGAAACAGTGGAACAACTCGCGAGAGTCGCAGTGGCAACAATCGCAGATAAAAAAATATTTTTCATAACTGTAGTAATTTAATTAATTTCTCTTATCCAGAAATTGTACCAAGTCTTTCTTTTAACAAAATCTTAACGGTAGGCGGAAAATATTTTGAAAGTGATTATTCTAAATTTACGGTGAATTTTCCTTTGGCTTCACCTGACGCCATATTGCTTTTCCCAATGATGAGCCAGATTTCTCCTTTTTCTTTGTTATCATATTTTATTTCTCTGCCGAAAGGGCCGTCATATTGGCCGTTCGCCAATTTAATTTGGTTAAAACGGATGTTCATATCAGAATTTTCCGGAGTTATTTTTCCGATGAGTTGTCTTCGGTTAAAATCCCGGATTTTCACAACCATCTGCTGATCTTCAGTGGTGAATTCATCGGAAAGCAGTATTGGAAGTTGATCAGCATTAATGGTCTGAATAATTTTATTCCCGCCAACCGTTCTTTCTGTTTTGAATGACTCTTTTAAAGCGCTGTTTTCGTCAATAGAAACAATTCCGTTTGCGGCGGAGTCCATTTTATTATGAATAGCCTTTTGCTCTGAAACAATGACAGAATCATTATCTACGGTATTTTCCGATACCACTTCCTTTTTCTGACACGACATGATTATTAAGGGAAGGATTGCAAGAAATTTTTTCATTGATTTTATTTTAAAGATTCGTGAAAGAGCGTTTTGGGAAAGAAATGTTTTCCCCATTATATTTTTAATTTGGTTAAAATCTATTTTTTCTAATGTTGATCGTACTTTTCATCTGTATAATTCAGCAATTGTCTTTCATTATAATCAAAACCTGCCGAGGAAAATTGAACTCAGAACCATATTATTTGGATTGGTTATTTCGGACAGTTAATAAAACAACGAGCCAAAATTGTTCCATAATAAAACCAACATTTGACTGATTACAAGGCATTCGTATTACTATTAATTTTGGATATGGGACTGAATATTTAGAAAAACCATAATTCACCACGATTAAGATAAAGCTGCAAAATCGCACGCGCAAAGTCTTTAAATCAATTCAAACAATCTTTTACCTTGCTAAAAACCGCCTTTTCTAAATCCTCTGAGAGAATTCCTGATACTCAAAACCCTGTTACTTCCTCACTTTCATTTAATCTTACCGCTGATGAAATTCAGACAGTCGCTAAAAATAATTACCTTTGTAGTCAATAAAAAAAATGCTGAATAATTTAAGACATAAAATGGAAAGACAATGGTTTGGAGTGCTCACAAGAATGGGCGCCAAACTGGGAATTCCGGTTTCTAAACTTCGGGTATTTTTTATCTACTCCACTTTTGCAACTGCGGGCGTTTTCTTTCTCATTTATTTGGGTTTAGCCTTTACCCTGTGGATTAAGGATATGTTTATCACCCGACGGCCAAACGTTTTTGATTTATAATAATACGAATTCCACGAATTTTCACAAATGAAACGAATACGATGATTTGGTTTGAAGAATTGCAAACTCGCAAAAAACTTTCGAGAATTTATGCTGCTTACGAAAACACTTTTCCGGAAGACGAACGAAGAGATCAAGAACAATTTCTTTCATTATTACAAAATCCTGACTGTTTTATTTTCGCCGTAAAAAACGATGATGATTTTGTCGGTTATTTAATTCTTTGGAAATTAGAAAATTCCTGTTTTTTGGAACATTTCGAAGTCTTTGAAGAATACCGAAATCTGAAATTAGGTTCGCAGATTTTAGCAGAATTAAAGGAAAAATTTGGCAATATCGTTTTAGAATCTGAACCGAATTCTTTAGGTGAAATGGCTGAAAGAAGAATTAATTTTTACATCAGAAATGGTTTCTCGGTTATTTCGCAGGATTATATCCAACCGAGTTACGGGATTGGCAAGAATTCAATCAACTTATTTTTGCTGAGTAATTTTGCCGTGGAAAACGTGAAGAAAATTGAAGAAGAACTGCTTTCTAAAGTTTATCAGTTGTAAAAAAAAGTGATAAAGCTTTTTGTAGAAATACAACTTTAGCAAAATAAAACATTAATCAACCTCATATTCCAGCTTAATTGTAATACGCGCCTCCTTGTCTTTGGACGAAGTATTAAACGTCCCGCCATAAGAATATTCTTCCGTGGAATTGGGTGCGGTGATTTGGGTAACACCCATCGTAGCTCTTTTTAAATGTCCCAATTTTGAACCGGAATTTTCGGCGATTTTTTCTGCGCGCTGTTTGGCATCTTTTGTGGCATCGGCAATCATCTGCTGTTTGACGTCGGCCAATTTGGTGTAGAAATAATTCGGTGGAGAAGAAGCAAATTCGATTCCCAAATTGATAATTTCGGTAATGTTTCGCGAAAGATTTTCGATTTTCGCCACCTCTTTGCTGTTGATAGAAACAGTTTGTGAAAGTTGGTAACCTGCAAAAGTCTGATGACTGGATCCATTAGAATCATTGGTATAAGTGAATTGCTTCTGAATATCTACGGCCGAAAAAACCATCTTATCTTTCGGAATTCCTTTGGACACCAAATAATTTTCAATGATCTTTTTATCGTTTGCCAATTCGTCGTAAGCGGATTTGAGTTCGAAACTGTTACGGGAAAAATTTCCGCTCCAGGTAATAAGGTCTGAGGTAAATTTATTACTTCCCAATCCGGTAACAGAAATGGTATTATCCGCTCTATTTCTATTTTTAATGGCGCTGCCTAAAAACGCAAGACCGATGATGAAACCTGCTGCCGCAATGGCGATGGCGATAATGTTTTTATTCATAACGAAGTATTTTTATGATTGCGTTTCGCAGTTTGTTTAATGAAGTTTAAAGGTAGGAATAAATTATTTTACTTTTTCACAAAATAACTCAGCATAAAAAAGCATTTTAAGGGAACAATCCTCGTTTGCTTATCTGTTTAAATATTGCGGAAGCGTTTCTTCTATGATAAAAAGTACTTTTGAGAGATTTCCTGCTTTGATATATTTATTGATTTCAGGTTTACGACCGATTGAAAACTGAAGGAATTCTGCTATCTTTTCGCCAGGAATTTTCATTTTGGTAAAATATTCATCGCCTACTTTTCCCCTAATCCATGAAATATTATCCTGAAGATCTTCATACTTATATAGCTGTCTCATTCTTCTGCCATCACCTGAAATATTTTTATATAAAGTATTTAGATTTAAATTACTTGCAGCAAAAGCCAAAACCCCTACTTTTTCAATGGTCGGAGGCGGGGTTTCTCTTGGTTTCTCAGGCGGTCCCGGAACGCCGACTTCTCTTTGAAGCTGTGCGACTTTATCAAATTTATTTAAATTTCCCGTATCACGATTCAGATCACCGGTCAATTGAACAGCCGGAATTTTCACTTCTTCAATTTCCTGAACACTCCGAATAAGTACAATAGAAAATGAACTGTAAAAACTCTGCGAATTCACTATTGCAGAGCCTCTTTCAAAACCCTGTCTGATGAACCGCAATTCGTCACTTACAGAAGCATCGATGGTAAATTCACCGTCCAGATTGGTAAACACTTTTTTTTCTGTTTTCATATTAAAAACCATCACTGCCACAAGCGGATTTTGCTCTTCATCGGCAACTGTTCCCGAAACTTTCTGAGAAAATAATGAGGTGGAAAAAGAGAGGGCAAGCAATAAAATAATTCTAACCATTAAGAACCTACTTTGTGGGTTTTGATATACTCTTTGTAGGCTAATTTCATGAGCATATCAATGGCCGAAACATCAAAATTCTTACGGTACAGTTTTGCCAAAGAATAATTCTGATCGGCATAGATGAGAAAGCGGTCGATTTGTTCTTCGTCCCAGCCTTTGGAAGTATAGAAACTTAAATCAACGGTGTTTTTTACGCGGCGATAAAACTCCTGGGTTTCTGCATAATTCGCTGTAGTTATAGGCGGCGTTTTTGCTTTCCTGATTAATCCGACTACCGCAGAAGCAATCCCTAAAACATTTACCTGTCCTGCATTATAATTCGGTGCGGCAAAAGCGGATGGAGTAGAAAGTTTCGGCGCAACTTCTGTCGGCGGTGTCCTCATATACGATTTCATATCTGAATTTAAAGCGACCACTTTCTTTGGTGGATCTAAAGCCTTAATATCTTTCTTTAAATTTCCGGTTGCCTGAAAAGTCAGGTCAATTTCTGCAATCTCGTAAGGTGATTTTGTGAGGACGATATTTAAAGGTGCGAGGAAATTCTGCGCTGAAATTTCAGAAGAGTTTCTGTCGTAACCACTTTTTATAAAACGGAGTTCATCGGTTTGTTTCGCTGCAATCATAAAGTTTCCGTCTTTATCAGACAATACTTTTTCATCGGTTCGAGTATTAAAAATAACGACACTTTGCAAAGCAGTATTGAATTCGGAACTTACTTTTCCAATAATATATTCTTGCGAAAAGAACGACACCGAAAAGCTGAAAAATAAAAGAAAAAGTAGTTTTGTTTTCATTCCGTATATTTTAGTAAAAGTAATCTGATATGGGATTGGTTTGATGTTTTTATTTTCAGATCGAGGAAAGTTTAACCAGCTTTAACGGGTTTTATGATTTTTTTAGAATTGTGTATTTCTTTTTTGTTAAAATTTGTAATGAAATTTTCTCACGATTTTCGAAACAGGACTAATTTCAGGACAATTATGGAGATTTGAACGCAGAACCATCTGCATTGCATAAAAAATTGCGAAAAAGTTTCTTCTTTGCTTAAAGATTGAAGTGAAAATCTTTTTTCGTGTTGGTTTCTTTTTCAGTGCAGTGAGTTGGCATCGGAAAAAAAAACGATAACGGATCCACCTGAACGGATAAGATCGACAATTTGAGATAGGGACTTAGAGTGCGGAATGAAATATACGTTTTTAAATAAATATTATTCTGGAATAAATTTTGCTTATCTTTGTTGTCTTATAAACATTGGGGTTGACTGGTTTCGACAGCAAGATCAATGGGTAAGGTTGCATGCAGAGAACCGTGACGCGATCTCTTTAATCCCTTGTCACAAAATTTTAACTGGCGACCAAGAGTTTGCTCTTGCAGCTTAATCCGAATTACAGTAGGATTCAGCGCTCTCCCGAAGATAGTAAGGAGGCAAGATGTCTCTCAAATGCTTCGTTCTGCGGCGTTTGATTTCGAGGCATAGCAATGCGGAAATAAGTTCTGAGAAACTTCGGCTCAGGATCGAAAACCAAAGAAGTTAAGTTGAAAATTGGGTGTCTGTGCTCTGTTTTCAGTCGAAAATTAATTGCAGAATAAGCATGTAGAAGTCTTATGTATTGCTTGTTTGGACGAGGGTTCGAATCCCTCCAACTCCACTTTACTATTAATAACTTACTGAAAACCAGTAGGTTATTTTTATTTCATTTTTTAATACCCCGTCATTTCCCCACTTTTTAAAACTACACTCCAAAATGAATGGATTTTGTCTGTGGAAGATTCTAAGAGCCACAAAGGAGCAAAATCGATATTTCTTTTAAGTATATCATAGGTTATTTTTGCTCTAATAAACGGATGATTGTTTGGATAGTGGGAACTGCTGTTTATATAAATTTAACTTCCCATAATGGTCATGATTGTGATATTGGATGTAGAGATCTTTCCATATTACAATTCGAAGTTAAACTTAAGGCAGCGCGGTAAACTTTACAACAAATTAATTTATAAGATTAAAATAACTAATGGGGGTTTAAAAAAATTCCCTCAACAAAAGTTGAGGGAATCCATATATTAAAACAACAATTCTTACAACTGCGGTCCTGCTTCTACTAATCTTCTCGCCTCATCATTATCACAATATTGTTCGAAGTTTTTGATGTAACGCGCTGCCAGATCTTTCGCTTTAACCTCCCATTCAGAAGCGCTTGCGTAAGTTGATCGTGGGTCCAGGATCCCTTCTGAAACATTTGGCAATGCAGTAGGGATTTGCAAATTCATTACAGGAATTGTTATTTTTCCTGCATTGTCGATTGATCCATCAATAATAGCATCGATGATTGCACGGGTGTCTTTCAAAGAGATTCTTTTTCCAGTTCCGTTCCAGCCGGTGTTTACCAAATAAGCTTTTGCACCGTGTTCTTTCATTTTCCCGATTAAGGTTTTAGAATACATGGTCGGGTGCAACGTTAAGAATGCCTCACCAAATGCTGGAGAAAATGATGGTTCCGGTTCTGTAATCCCTCTTTCTGTGCCCGCTAATTTTGAGGTATATCCACAAAGGAAATGGTATTGTGCCTGATCTTCGTCTAATACAGAAACCGGCGGCAATACTCCAAATGCGTCTGCTGACAAATAAACAATTTTCTTAGCATGTCCTGCTTTTGATGGCAATACAATTTTGCTGATATGATAAATCGGGTAAGAAACCCTGGTGTTTTCGGTAATTGAATTATCGGTGTAATCTGCCTCTCCATACTCGTTAACGACTACATTTTCCAACAGAGAATCTCTTCTGATCGCTTTGAAAATATCCGGTTCTTTTTCTTCTGAAAGGTCGATTACTTTTGCATAACAACCGCCTTCAAAGTTGAAAACTCCGTTGTCGTCCCAGCCATGCTCATCGTCACCAATCAAATATCTTTTTGGATCTGCAGAAAGCGTTGTTTTACCGGTTCCTGAAAGACCGAAGAACAAAGCAACATCTCCTTCTTCACCCACATTTGCAGAACAGTGCATCGATGCCATTCCTTTTAGCGGAAGGTAATAGTTCATAATGGCAAACATGCCTTTCTTCATTTCTCCTCCGTACCATGTTCCGCCGATAATCTGTATTCTTTCGGTCAGATTGAACATCACGAAATTCTCAGAATTCAATCCCTGTTCTTTCCAATTTGGATTGGTTGTTTTAGAACCGTTCATCACGATGAAATCCGGCTCGCCGAAATTTTCCAATTCAAAGTTAGAAGGACGGATAAACATATTGGTCACGAAATGGGCCTGCCATGCAACCTCCATAATGAAACGGACTTTCAGTCTTGTATCAGGATTGGTGCCGCAAAATGCATCAACCACATATATTTTTTTGGACGAAGACAATTGCTTCAAAACCAAATCCTTACAACTTTCAAAAATTTGCGGAGTGGTTGGTAAGTTGACTTTACCATCCCAATGAATGGTATCTTTGCTTACATCGTCTTTTACAATAAAACGGTCTTTCGGTGAACGTCCGGTAAAGACACCGGTTTTTACAGCCACAGCTCCAGATTTGGTCACGGCACCTTTTTCGAAACCCGCATTTTTGCAGGACATTTCCGCAGTGTACAATTCTTCGTAGCTCGGATTATAAGATACTTCTTCGTAACCGGTAATCCCGAGATTATGGAGTTGTTGGATGATTTTAATGTTCTTCATAATGTCTTTATATTTCTGATTTTTTATTACAACACAAATTTAATCATTAATAGGTTTAATGATGTTTTAAAAATAATGATATTCATCAGAATCTGCAAGAAATTTTAAAATTAACAAATGCTTGATTTTCAGCAAATTAAATCTTCAAACGCAAAGACAGTGGAAAAACCCTTTCCCCGAAAATAATCCTCAAAACCTAAAAACTTTGAACTCATTACAAAATCTCCACCCCAAGCTCCTAGGCTTTTCACGAAACTGGGGCAGTTTTCGAAATGCTTTTCTTTTACCGTTTCAATTCCGAGGAAGTCGCTCAATTTACTTTCGTGTAAGATCATTAAATCTGAAAAATTTTCTAAAGATTTCGCGTCTAAAACCTGATGCGTAATTTGCGAAAATTCTTCAATAAGTTCAGCTGATTTTTCTCTGGACCGATAGAGATTAATCCCTTCCCGGCTGTTTTGCTTTTGATTGAGATGAATGAAAATTAAATCCTTTTTAAAATCGGGATCAAAATCGATTTTCTTAATAATCCTTTCAGGTTGATTTTGGTAGAGAATTGCAGACTTTTCCTGTGCCACCGCTATATCGTAACCGCTTCCTCCCAAACAGGATTCATTGAGTCGGAAAGCGTCGACTGCTGCCCATTGTGCCAAATTATTCATTAAAGTAGAACTGCTCCCCAAACCGAAATTCGCTGGAAACTGCAAATCCGTCTTTATAGAATAAGAAGTGTTACTCTTTAATTTAGAAGCAGAAAGTTCTTTAATTTTCATTAAAACCTTTAAAATAAATTCGGCTGAGCCGGGAATATTCGTATTGAGCACGGTTCCGTTACGATAATCCAAAGTTGCATTCAGCCAGGGTTTGCCCTGATGAAGTGCTGTCCAATGAACTAATGATCTGCCATCGGGGTTTTCTGAAACAAAAAACTCCTGCCCCCATTTTGTAGGAAGAGCAAGAGCCAAGGCGCCATCGAGGACGACATATTCAGACGTGAGCAATAATTTTCCGTGGGAAAAAATCATACCCGTGTTTTTTTTAAATTGCAGAAGAAACTTCTACGGTATTATTAATTTTTTTAATTAATCCCTGCAAAGTTTTTCCAGGACCCACTTCCACGAAAGAAGTCGCCCCTCTTTGAATCATATTCTGTACAGACTGGGTCCATTTTACCGGTCCCGTTAACTGTGCAATCAGATTAAGTTTAATTTCATCAGGATCAGTCACTGCGGTTGTAGTGATGTTTTGGTAAACCGGCATTGTCGGTTTGTAAAATTTGGTATTGTGAATGGCTTCAGCTAATTTTTCCTGTGCAGGCTTCATCAAAGGGGAATGAAAAGCGCCGTTTACTGGAAGCATTAAGGCACGTTTTGCACCCGCATTTTTCATGTTTTGGCAAGCCAGTTCTACCGCCGCAGTTTCACCTGAAATCACCAGTTGTCCGGGACAGTTGTAATTGGCAGGAACCACGATTCCGGGAGTTTCTTCACAGATTTTTTCCACAAGATCATCAGCAAGACCGAGGATCGCTGCCATGGAACTTGGGTTGGCGTCACACGCTTCCTGCATTGCTTTTGCACGCGTAGAAACCAACTTCAAACCGTCTTCAAAACTTAAAACTCCATTGGCCACCAAGGCTGAAAATTCGCCTAAAGAATGGCCGGCAACCATTTCCGGTGCTACACCGTTCAGCGCCGTTTTCAGAGCAGCAACAGAGTAGATGAATATCGCAGGCTGCGTAACTTCGGTTTTTTTCAGATCTTCTTCTGAACCATTAAACATGACCGAAAGAATATCGAATCCTAAAATTTTATTGGCAGAATCCATCAAATCTTTGATGTCTTTACGGGATTCATATAATTCTTTTCCCATCCCGACATATTGTGAACCTTGTCCAGGAAATACAAGTGCTTTCATAAAGTTATTTACAGATATATTTGGCTTAAAATAATTTTTATCACCAGTGTTTTTTATTAATTAGGAATCAACCGTATCACGCGGTATCCTTTGTTGACGTATGCTCCGTTTTTTGTTTTTTCAAATTCAAACTTTGTAGCCAATTGTGTTTGCACTTTATTCATTTGTTTGAAAATTTCTCCTTTTTTATTCTCGCGGCTCAACATATCATTGACAACATCAAAACCTATGACCGCGTATTTTGAAGGGGTTTTACAATATTTCTTTTTGTAAGCTTCCAGAATTTGTTTTTCGAAAACGCCGTCGGTATCTATTTTCCGGTCCATTATATATACCAGATTACTTTGGCTCAATTCATCTATCTTTTTCTCAAACATTGGAGAATAGTACATGCTGAAGGATTTCAGTCCATCGACTTCTTTGGAAAGAGCAATCATTCTGTTGGCAAATGCATCTCCGGCATCATCATTTTTATTTGCTAAAATGGCAATAACAGGTGCTGGTTTTCCGGTCATCATATTTTGATCAGGCTGAATATCGGCGGCCGATTTTACCAAAATAATATTTGCGTTTTTTAAATTCTTTTTCAGATTGGTTTCCAGATACTTTGCATAGGTTTGATCTGCGTCTGCAACAATATAGATTTTCTGATCCGAGAAGGCATCTTTTACTTCCTTCACAATTCGGTCTGCATACACGAAATCACTTGTTTCAATAATGATCAGATTCTGGTAAGACCACAGATCTTCTGAATTTGCAAAAGGTGCTACTACAGGTATTTTGCTGCTTTTCACATAATCCAGAACCTGTAACACATTGGATTTAAAAAACGGGCCGATAATTAAATCAGTATTATCTCTATTGATTTGGGTTAAAGAATTTATAAAACTTTTCTCGTTGCCGGCATCAATTATCTTGACATCCAAGCTTTTACCACTTTTTGTATTTTGCTCAATGGCTAATTTTGCACCAGCGAGAAAGTCCAGAGACAAAGTTCTGTATTTCGAATCATTGCTGTCAAAACCAAAAGGAAGCATAATTACAACATTCAGCGCATTTCCGGATTTCTTAACATAGGCAGAATCCAATTTCTTAATTTTCAAAACCATTCCGGATTTCAAACCTTGCGATAAGTTCGGGTTCAAAGACAATAAATCATCCAGTGTGATTCCGAATTTATTCAAAATCCCGAATACGGTATCACCTGCCTGAACGGTATAAGTAACATAATCATCCGCAACCGATGTTGTAGAATAAGTTGGCGCGGAAGCGCTCTGTGAAACGGCCGTCGTCTGCACTTCTGATTTCTCCTGCTCAGAAGAACCCATTCCCTTTACCTGAATAACATCACCAGGTTGCAGCCCTTTTTCTTCCAAACCTGGATTCAGTGCGAAAAGTTCCTTTTGATTTAAATTAAATTTGCGGGATAATTTATAGTAATTGTCTTTTGGCTGAACGGTATAAGCGTTTTCGTCATTTGCTGCAACTGTAACGGTGGCAGGAGTTTTTGCAGGTTCGGGATCTGGTTGTGAAACCGTTTTTGCAGGTTCCGCTACTGCAACAGCACCTTGCTGAGCATCACCAAATTTCTGAATATTGGCTAATGGTAAAGTTACTTCGTCACCGATTTTCAGGTGGGAATCCAGTTCAGGATTCAGGGTTCTTAACTCGGTTTCGGAAATCTGATATTGCTTGGTAATCCCGTAAATCGTTTGCTTCGGTTTCAGGATGATTTTTCCTAATTTAGCGGAAGATGATACAGCTTTTTGCGGTGTCGATACGGCATTTGCAGCCGACCTGTTAATCACCAAAATATCGCCGACCGACACTTTACCGTCTTTTGAACTGGGATTTAATTTCACCAAATCATCAACGGTCATGGCATATCTTTTCGCGATATTATAAGGAGTATCTCCCTTCACCACGGTATGGGTTTTCTGGGCAGACAAACCTGCTATTGCTGTGAGACCAGCTAAAATAAAAAACTTTTTGATCATCTTGTAGAAAATATTTACAAAAATACTGCTTTAAAATTAAATAGTAAAAATTATTAATTCTGAGTTTTCAACCTCCAATGCGTCATAACAATTATGAAGCCACTCATTGCCAAAGTCTGAGTAGAATACAGAAAAATTATAAGTCCTTTCCTGCCAGGTGTTTCCCGGATGAATCTTGAGGAACAAATTTTCTAAGCGTTCCAGTTTTTCCCTGTGTTTGATTTTCTCGGCGCGGAGCAGTCTTTTTTTCATTCGGTCAAAAGATTTCAACTGTCGGGTCTGTTCGGCTTCCACCAGATTCGCAAAGGTTTTCTCGGTTGATCCTGCATTTGCTTTCAAACGGATGAACTGGTCTTTTAACTGCGTTTCCTGTTGATTTAACAGGGGTAGAATTTCATTGTCTTTTAATAAAATATGATTGGTGACGGCCGCAAAATTTCTGAAAAAATCATTAATTTTCAAACCTAAGTTTTCAGCCTTCGAAACCGTTTTTTCAGCAATCATCAACATAGAATCTCTTGGAATAAGGATCGGGAACGGGAGGCCGAGTTTTTCAAAATAATCCCGCAGTTCCAGCCAATACATGATTTCAGCATTCCCCCCGATGTAGGCAATATTCGGTAAAATGGTTTCCTGATACACCGGTCGCATCAAAGCATTCGGACTGAACCGTTCCGGATGATTTTCTAATTCGTTTAAAATTTCCTCTTTACTAAAAGATCTGTCTTTATCAACAATAACAAATTGGTCATGTTCAAAAGCAATCCTGTCCCGTGTTTCTGAAAGATAAAACAGATTAATCTCGCGCGGATTGACCTGAACCTTTCCGTATTTTCCGCTTAAGAAATCAACCGTACTTTTTGTGGTTTCAAATAAATTTTGGTTCAGCAGTTCATCCCTGAAAACCGTTTTCATTTCCGTTTTCAATTTCGCTTCATCTCCATCAAGAACCAATAAACCGTAGTCCGCAAAAAGTTTGTGCACGATAATTCTGGTTGCTTGTGAAAGTGTATTTCCTTTTTTATAGGCGCGCTTTAACAATAAAATGAGTTCAGTCCCGAAAACCGAATCTTTGAATTCTTCTTCAAACTGAGCAATAAAAAAGTCATCTTCCACCATAATTCTGCCGACTGCGCCCCCTGACTTTGCTTTGGTTTCGTAATAATTATTTTCCGTTTTGAAATGATTGATTTCTTCAAAATCATGATCTTCCGAAGCCAGCCAAAATAAAGGGACGAAATTCTTAGCCGGAAATTTTGCGTTTAAAAACTCCGCCAATTTAATGGTCTGTAAAATTTTATAAATAAAGAAAACCGGACCGGTAAAAAGGTTTAACTGATGACCGGTTGTGACGGTGAAAGTTTCTTCTAATGCTAAATGCTTCAGATTAGATTGCTGTTTTTCCGACTGTGGAAAATCGGCATATTGATTTTGTAAAACTTCGCAAAGCACTTTCCTTTTCCCCGAAGAGAAAGATTTCTCTTTTTGTAGAAACTGCTTTTCAATATTTTCAAGGTTAAAAAACTGCGGTTCGAAACCGGCAATTTTTTGCGTCAGAAAATCTTTAATAAGCAAAGGAATGCCCTCAATTTCTAAAAAAGGAATGTTGGTTAGTTTTTTCACAATTATTTTTTAACTAAATAAATACCATACAATTCCCAGATTCAACCGGAAATCATACAACGGATAATAAGGTGCGGTAAATGATTTATTCTTCATAAAGGTAGTGTTGAGGTGCTGCGCTTCGATGAAGAAAAACATTCTTTTCACTTTCATATTAAAATAAACATCGGCAATTGGCTGCCCACCAATCGCGTACGAATTTTCATTAGGCAAAATAAATTCATTCAGCACCGGGAAAAATTCACGGGAGGCAAATTTTGAAAAATAATAAACTTTAACTCCGGTCTGAATTTCGGCAGCGTTTTTAAATGCTTTGGTCTGGTAAAAAAGATTGGCTCTTCCGACAAAATTCGGCATCGGCAAAAGTTCTTTATTATTGATCGCAGATTGGAAAAGCACTTTCGGATTGAGATGGAATTTACCATAAGAAAATGTTGCGTCGCCACCGATCTGGGAAATATTTACCGAGGAAGAACTCTGCTGTGGAAGTGCTTCTGCATTCAAATAAGTATAATTATCGATTCTGAAATAATTGGCAAAAACACTGCTTTTAAACCATTTCAAATTCAGGTCACCACCAATTTCGGTAATGCTTTGGTTTTTCGGGTCTGCAAAATAATAATTAAATTTTTTATAAACCGAAGGATTGAGCAGCAAATTAAAACTTGGTGAAGCCGACTGGAAGTTCACTTTTGCATTGACGAAATAATCCGGAATGGGTTCAAACCGCACCACGTTTTGAGAACGGATAAAACTGCCGAATTCTTTTCCGGTGGAGAATTCCAGATTTGAATTTAGTGCTATTTTATCCCAAAGTTTCACCACCAGATTTCCGACAGCACCAATTCTGTTTTCCGAAATTTCCTGAGGGAAACCCAAAGCAGCCGGAAAAGGCGCACCAACTCCCAGTTTGATCATTTGATGGCGAACTCCTGCATCCAACTTAAAGTTTTCTTTATCAAAAAGAATGCTTACCGTATTGCTCAAATTTTTTGAATATTTTTTTGAAGAGGCCGGATAATCATCCAACTCTAAAGGATCGCTGAAGTAATAGCGCTCCGGCGAAGATTGATTATAATAATATTTATTCGTCTGACTGAAAATGGTATGCCGGATTTTAAACGGAAATTTTTCTGAATTGAAAGGTTTAAATTCATGGCTGAAATAATAGCGCCGGTACGCAAACTGCGAATTGGAACCGCTCAGGTTAACCTGCAGATTTTCGCGGTTGTTAAAGTCGGAATTTCCATTGAGAAACAAATCCAGATCCGCGATTCCACCATTCTCCTGATTGTTGACGTTCTGATGAATAAAATGCGCAAAGGCTTCGTATTTGCCGTTTTTTGAAAGGTAGTGTCCGGAAAACAGGACTTCATTATTGGCAGCCAAAGAGTTGAGATAATGGCCTTGTGAGCGAAGTCCGGTATATTCTACGGCGAAGTTGAATTCTCTGCCGATATTTTGGGTGTAGGTGGATTGCAGAACCGCTCCATTCCGCACCGAATTGTGGTAAATAAATGCGGCGGTTGGTGTTTTTACATCATAATACCTGATCTCCTTAATTCCTTTAATAAAATAAGATTTATTGGCCGGAAGCAGCGACAGGTTTTGCTCCGTATCTACTTCGAATACCAAAGGATTAAATCCTGAACCGACATTGGCGAACTGAACTTTGCCGAAATTATCCCGGTTATTGTATTGAGAAAATATAAAAGTTTTGTCGTGGGTAAAAACCGTATCGAAGATTTTCTTCTCCGAAAACTGTGTTCTGTAGGTATAATCGTAAATGGTTGGTTTAAAAATTTTCAGCGAATCTTTGAATCCCGAATCGATTACTAAAGTGTCACCGGGTTTCACACGGTTAGAGTCAGTTTTGTTAACAATCTGTGCATTCAGGTTATAACTAAAAAGGAATATGCAGAAAAGGATGAATCTCATTCTATTTGTTTGGTGTACAAATGTAAGAAATATGGGGAAATAAAAAAGGGAGGTGAATTTGATAATCAATATGCTGAAACCCATAGCGTCCTAAACATTTTGAAAAATGGTAAAAAAAGGGTAAAGTTTAGCATCTCAAAGTATCTTTGAGTTGCACAACAAAACCCCTCTCTGTCATGGCAAATATAACTTTGTTTTCGCAAATAATTTGCGATGCTTTTCTGCCAATTTGCAAAAAGTCAGTCAGTTCGTGATATTAGTAATGGTCTTAGATCCGCTACTGGAAATCTCAATCATTTAGGGGTACAAAAAGTGCCTAGCAAATCCTCAATCCGTTACCAAAATAAAACACGCTCGCACGAACTTTTTAAAGAGTACTATTTTAAACTGCTCCAAATACAATAGGCGAACTATATAAAAGTAGATGCCAAGTGGAAATCTTCTTCAGGGACATAAAGCAACTCCTTTACATAAAATTATTCACAGGTACAAGCGAAAATGCAGTGATGAACCAAATCTGGACCGCTTTAATAACTATTTTAATGCCAAGATCTGAAAAACTATAAAAATAAAAAGGCACACGGCTATGCACTAGCCAATTCCTGTGGAATTGAAAATATGCAAATGCTAGGTGCAATAGCTATATTTACAGTCAACTTAAAAAGAATACTGAAATTATATGTTTAGTTCTTAAAACATCGTACTTGTTACTCAAAACACTAAGACCACCCATTAAAGTTGTTTTGAAACCAATCAATAAAAAAGAAGGGATTCAATAAAAAATGGTGCTTTTCAGTGGCCACCACAAAAGCGTGTTTTTTTTTGGACAGTAATCCTACTGATCAAGAAATCCGATCATTTTAATCATATCGTCTTCTTTAGAGAAACTCAGTTTATTGATTTTAAGAAACTTTTCAAATTCCCCTTTATCGGCTCGGAATCGTGCGATGAACTCTTTGCTGTTTTTAGGAAATTTAAAGAATTCGTATCCTTTCTTCACCAAATACAGATCTTTTTCTTTTGCATAATAATCATTCGCATCTTTGCTGTAGGCATTGGGGCTTTTCTCTCCTTTTAATAATTCTATTTTTTCTCTTTTGTAGAAAGAATATTTTGGATTCTCAAGGAGCAATACTAAGTACCCGAATCTAGTTTTTGAGTCAAAGGAGTAGTTAAGGATTTGATAGGTTTTCTTTAAATCTTTGAATTCAATTTTTAAACCGTCTTCTTTATTCGCATAGTATGTCTGACCACCGTCTTCAAATTCCATTTCATCTTCATAACCGTTGTATCTAAGATTTTGAATTTTCGAACTATATCCCTGAATAATTACCTGTTGAAAATCTTTACCGTTTATATACGGATTTCCATCAATAATGTACTCTTTGGTAGTAGGCCTATTGGCTCTCATAAAGAAATTACCAGTAGAATACGAGATGTTTTCATTACCGGCCTGAGCAAATGCCAACGATTCAAACAGGATAAAAGCAAGTGTAAAAATATATTTCATTTTATTTAGAATTATTAATACAAATATAAAAAAATTAAAAACATAAAAAAGAAGCCGTCTCAAAATACAATTTGAGACGGTTTTTTATTTACTTTTTCAAGAGGTTAAATTTTGGATTATAATATGCTTTTTCAGAATAGTCTAAAAAATGCTGCTTTTAAGCACTTTTCTTTCTTAGATTGTGTGCTAAAGCGTGTAATCCGAACTCCAAT
>NZ_JAUSWQ010000018.1:0-33609 GCF_030815285.1 Chryseobacterium sp. MDT2-18
TCCTGTGGAATCAACTCTTCGATTGAGGGCGGGAATAACCAGTTTTGCTGCTGGTTATAATCTTTAAATTTAATATTCATATCATTGGTTATCAGCAATTAAAGATACTAAAATCACCTAATAATGACAAATGTTAAACACAAAAAAGCCGTCTCAGTATTGAGACGGCTTCTTTTTGTTTTTTAATAGAATAAGATTAAAACCAACCCCTTCTAAAATAACTGGTGATCGCATTGAAGTTTAAAACCAAGGTGAATCTGATTCTTTGTCCATAATCTTTAAAGCCTGGTTCGAACCCTAAAGAACTTTGTACCGGGAAATACACTTCCAGAAAATCAGGAATTACTTTTACTTTCACGCCCGAATCCCAAATGAATTCAGCACCATGATTTTTGTTTTTATAAACTCCTGCATCCGCATAAACATTGAACCAACGCCATACATGAGAATCCACATTCACAGATGTGATCCACTTGTCTGCCGTAGTTCCCAGATAGGATTTAAAGCCTCCTTCCGCAATAATCAGCTGTTGCGCAAATAAACCGGAAGTGGCACTCTGTCCCAATAAACCGTACGAAAAGGCATAATTCGACACCCTTGAAATACCGTAGTCAAAGAGGTCGTTTTTGGTGTGGTTAGAAATAAAATATCCTCCAAAAAAGCGCATACTGATTTTTTTATCCTTTGCAAATTCCCACCGGTAAGAAAATTCGCTGGAAATTTTCTGGAAATCTTCCATCCACTGAAAATTGGCGTTGTAAGATTTCTCGTGAATTAAGGAGCGGTCAGAATAACCATATCCTAAATTCCACAAGTTGTATTTTCCGTATTCGGTTTGGTTTGTATTATTCGGGTTCAGATCTTTCTCTAAATAATTATACGTAAAACCAATATTTCTCCGAACATCAGAGCGGGGATCTTTGGCAAAATTAATGCCTATAAATCCCGCAATTTTCTGGTACGTTAAATCGTAATCATAATGAAAATGCGAGGCAGAAATACCAAAATCTAAACTCCTGTAAAAGCTGTCCGCCGGTTGAAAAGAGTATGCAACGCTACCGGAACCAGCTAACTGTCCGGTACCGGAGCTGAAAAAAGGAGTCAAGGAATATTGAAATTTTCTTTCAAATAAAGAAGCGTTCTTAAAATTCAACCCAAATAAAATCTTATCATAAACATTGAAACTTAATCGGGGATTCACATAAATCTCGTTGTATTCAGGATTGGGAATGTCTTTGAAAACTTTCAGTTTAATCCTTTTTCTGTTGGAGAAAAAACCTTCGGTATATAAATAATTATCGCGGAAGTTTTTCTCAGGGAAAATATAACCGTCATTAATAATGATTTTCTCCGCATTCGATTGTGGGATATTATAAGTCACCGTTTCCTTCGAATCCTCAGTGTCAAACCAATAAGTTTCTTTTTTACCCGATTTTTCTTCTGTTTCTATTTTAAAAGGAATCGTCTGTCTGGTGTTTTTTGCTACTTTAACCTGAAAGTTATCACCGGTTTTCGTAAAACGTTTCAAATTAAAATTCACGCGGTTTTTCTGTTGAATAAAGCGCTCTAAAAAATCAGACGAATAGCCGGATGCCAAAGAAAGCTCATCTAAAAACACTTTTTGATCTACCGGTTTCCCCGAATATTGAGTTAAATAATTCTTCAGAAAATCATCGAAATTCTCCTGACCCATTTTTTCTGCAATAAAAGAAAAAAGACTTCCTGTTTCAAAATGACTGATTGTAGCGGCATTGAAATTACTTAATTTGTCAAAAGGCTCACTGATTTTTTGATCCAGATTCTGCGCAACGATATACTGGTAGGCGAGTCCATATCTTTCACTGAGTTCCAGTTTCGAAATGCGCATCAGTTTTAAGGGCTGCATGCCGAAAAATTTCAGCTCATTCGGCAGATCTCCCAAGAGTTTTCTGTTTTTATAATAACGGTCGATATATTGGATTTCCAGGTAAGTCTTAAGCCCGTTCATCAGCCAATGGTCAAGGCTTTTATCGAAAACGACGGTTCGTTGAATAATTGCTTTTGATAAAATACTGAAATAATTAAGGTCGGTCTGTTCAGTATCCTTAAAGAGTTTATAATGGAATTTCCAAAATTTCAGGTCGTCGATTCCGGTAAAATCTTCGTCTTTTTTAAACTTTTCGCTGATGAAAATTTTGGACGGAAGCTTTCCAGTTTTGTTTTTAATGAAATGAAGTTGCAGCGGAAGATAAAACTCCAGATTCTGCTTTTCGGTTTTTGTTAAAAAATAGCCGAAACCGATTTCTATTTTTTCACCATCCACTTGGGTAATTATCTGGTCAGTCTTTTCTTTTGAAATTATAAATTCAGGATCTTTATTGAGTTTACCTTCAAAAGAATTGGGCTGAAGCTGTACCAAATTACTTTTGGCAAAATAACTTTCTGGAAGTTCAAACTTAATGTTCCAATAGTTCCCGGGACTTTGGTTTTCCTCAATATTCAGATAATATTTGGGTTTTTGATTTTCATCTTCGAAATAATCAGGAACAATGAAAAAATATTTTAAAGAGAATTTTTCATCCCCGATTCCGTAGCCTGTAAATTTTTCATCAGGAACATGAAGATTATATTTTAATGCTATTTTCACCCGTTCACCCGGTTTTAATTCCTGAGAAAGTGGGAAAAAAATATTTTCATCGTCACCGGAAATATAAGCCCAGTCCGAGGAACCGATTTTGATCTGTAATTCTGTTGTGTCGCCCAACTCTTGCGGTTTTGCAAAATACATTTCGTTTTTCCGGTCCTGAATGGTGCGGGAAAGAAGGGGCGTATTTCTGTTTTTATAAGCCGAAATCCAGTTGAGCAGTTTTATTTTTTTTAAAGGTAATATCGTGTTATTATAGTAAATTATTTCCTGATTAACTGAAATCAGATTACTGTTTTCAGTTATTTTTGCAGCAATGCTGATGGTATCCTGCTGTGCAGAAATTCCAACATAAACTAACAGGAACACGAGGGCAGAGGAATATCTTTTCATTTTCAAACGTAGCTCAAATATAACGATGTTTTTTAAAAATCAGTGTTATTTTTACGTATTTAGAAATTATAAGTAATTTTGATTATCTTTAAATAATGTACCCATTGAAACGGTTTGGATTATTATTGCTCTTAATTTCATTTCAAAATATTTCTTCCCAAGTAATTGAGACGACGCTACCACTGGTCATCGACGAAAGCAGGTCTTCAATCCGTACCCGTTTTGCACCGCCAAAAGGTTTTTACTGGGCGAAAGAGCAGCCCGGAAGTTTCAGCGAATTCCTGAATAATTTCCCGCTTCATCCCCCGAATTTCCCCGTCAGGGACTTTACAGGAGCTTTAATTGGGCATCAGCAACACCATATTGCACTTTTGAAAATTAATGTTGGAGAGAAAAATCTGCAGCAATGTGCAGATGCCTGGATTCGGCTGTATGCGGAATATTTATGGATCAATCAACGTTTTGATGATATCGGATTTGAACTGACTAGCAAGCAGTTTTTTTCGTGGAATGACTTTAAAAACGGTGCAAGAACCCTAGAAACAGGAAATAAAGTTCGTTTTGTAAACAGCGGAAAAGCAGATGATTCTTATGAAAACTTTCAGAAATATTTAGAAGTTATTTTCAGATATGCGGGGACGATTTCTCTGGACCGCGAATCGGTGCCTGTTACCAATAATGCGGCCATTAGAACAGGTGATTTTCTGATCAAACCCGGAAGCCCCGGTCATTCGGTGATTATTGTAGGCGTTGCCAGAAATGCATCGGGCAAAAAACTGTATTTACTGGCCGAGAGTTTTATGCCGGCGCAGGATATTCATATTCTGGTGAATCACAGAAATCCACAACTTTCCCCGTGGTATGAACTGGATGTTGATGCGCCCGAAACCGTTACGGCCAAATATATTTTTAAACCGACTTCAATTAAAAGGTTTCACGCTTTACGGTAATGGAGTTACGGATGATAGATGAGATCATCTTTTCCTATTAAAGAATACAATAATAAACAGCGCATATATTACTGGAGAAGTTTTAGTTTTGCACCTGTTTAAAAAAAATACGGTGTCCCAACTCTTATGGAAAATAAATTACCCAATTCCCTTCTTTATCTTTTGAGTATTTCGGCCGGTTTGGTCGTCGCTAATTTATATTATAATCAGCCTTTGCTGCATGATATTGCTTCAAGTTTTAAAGTAAGTGATTCAGAGGCCAGTAATGTGGCGCTCTCTACCCAAATCGGTTACGCGCTTGGGTTGCTGTTTATTATTCCGCTGGGCGACAAAGTCAGTAATCTGAAAATCATCAGACTCAATTTTTTGATTTTGGTGCTTTCTTTATTGGCAGCAGCGCTTTCACAATCCCTATTTTTATTAATATTCAGCAGTTTTTTAATCGGCTTTACCTCCACGCTTCCGCAACTTTTTGTTCCGATGGTTGCTCATTTAAGCAATGATGAAGGTCGCGGAAGAGCAATAGGAATCGTGATGAGTGGATTGCTCATCGGGATTTTGGGAAGTCGTGTCCTGAGCGGTTTGGTTGGTGAATATTTCGGTTGGCGAACGGTATTTTACGGCGCCGCAACATTGATGACTTTGCTGTTCTTTTTGTTAAATGCCAAACTCCCGGTCATTCAGCCGAAATTTGGCGAGAGTTATTTGAAATTGATGAAATCGCTTTGGTTTTATTTAAAAACCGAACCTACTTTGCGGTTGGCAACTTTGCGCGGCGCCTTGGCATTCGGTAGTTTAAGTGCTTTCTGGACGACCTTTGTATTCCTGATGGAAGATTCTTTCGGTTACGGAAGCGCTGTCGCAGGAGGATTTGGTTTGTTCGGGATTGCCGGTGCGCTGGGAGCAACCGTGGTCGGGAAACTAAACAGCCGCGTTAAAAAAAGCAATCTTATTATCGCAGGAGCCATTTTAATAATTGTTTCCTGGTTGATATTTTTAATTTCCTCACATTCAATTATCGGATTAATAATCGGCGTTATTTTAATTGATTTGGGAGTACAGAGCGTTCATATTACCAATCAGAATATTGTTTTTTCAAAAAATACAGAGGCCAGAAACCGCGTCAATACAATTTACATGGTCGGCTTTTTCATCGGAGGTGCTACCGGAACGAGTTTCGGGTCTCTCGCCTGGACTTATTTTGGTTGGACAGGCGTTTCCGCAGTAGGACTGGTTTTCTCCGGAATTATTTTATGCGTACAATTGTTGACCAATAAAAGAATAATTTAATCGGTCTGTTTTAATACTCAATCTTCAGAATTTCAAAAGTGCTTTTCCTGGATTCTAAATCTAAGATGGCCTGTTCTCCCACCTTTTTATGCATTAAAACTTTTGCTAAAGGAGTTGTAAATGCTATTTTGCCTTTTGAAATACTAGCTTCATCCACTCCAACCAGCTGAAATAGTTGAGTCGATTTATTTTCTACATTTTTAAAGGTTACTTTTGCGCCAAAATGTACTTCATCTTGCGGTAGTTTTTTGACATCGATGATTTTTGCGGAGGCAATTCTTTCATTTAATAACTGCAGTTTTGCATTGATATGATTGAAAGAAATGCGGTATTCTTTCTCCTGGGCAGAATCCAGGTTTTCCTGTTCCTGCAGTAATTTTTCACGTTCTTCCAGTAAAGAATCCATTCCCGTTTGGGTTACGAAGTTTTCAGTTCCCAGCGGTAAATCTGCTCTTGGCGGAACCAAAGGAACTTCTTCCTGGTCATCTTCTTTTACAAATCCTCTGCTCATTATTCTTTAATTTAATGCTAATGAATGCAACTTTTAGACCTTGACTGATGAATTATTAAAGTTAAAAAAAACTTCCGGAATGTGATACTCCGGAAGTTTGTCAATTTTATATAAGCTTTGTTTAGTCACAATTTCCATCAATATCACAACTTTCGCCACCATAAATGATTTGCAAACCTTTATCACCCGCAGAAAACTCTTTCCATGAGTTTTCTAAAACCTCTGTAAATGCTGCGGGAGGCTGTGCACCGGAAACCCCATACTTATCATTAATCACAAAAAACGGAACACCACTGATTCCCATTTGCTGAGCCAACATCATATCTCGGGTTACTTCCATGCCGAAATCATCAGACAGCAGTGCTTCTCTGATTTCGTTTTCCTCTAAAGAAACAGACTTCCCGATTTCAATTAAGGTTGCTTCATCATCAATGTTTTTGCCATCTACCAATTGGGCTTTAAATAAAGCTTCTTCGGCTTCATTTGCCAAGTTTTTTGTCGCTGCCAGTTGCAACAAAAGATGCGCCCGGTAAGAATTTGCAACTTTTTGATGATCAAAATTAAAGTCAATTCCTGCTGCTTTCCCGGCTTTGTAAACGTGCTCATACATTTCTTTCGCCTGTGCTGCAGAAACTCCTTTTGCTTCTGAGAAATATTCCAAAGAACTGATGTCCGGCTGTGTTTTTAAGTGTGGATCAAGTTGAAAACTGTGCCACGTGACTTCTATTTTTTCCTTATCAGGAAACTGTTCCAGGGCTTTTTCGAAATTCTTTTTTCCCACATAGCAGAACGGACAACGAATGTCGCTCCAAATATCTACTTTCATAACTTTTATTTTAAAATGCGATCAAATTTACGAATCTTTACATCAATTAACCTTGACATATGATAAGACGATGGCAGGCATGTTATCGAAGGGAAATGTCAGATCACCAATAAACCGGAGGTTTTTAAGACAATATGCCAAAAGGCGAGCGTGAGCAGTGATAACGGAATGCCGATGCCAACCATTAAATTACAGAGTTTGGGTTCTAACCTGTGGGTTGATGCGATAATGGCGGCAGTAATCATGGGTGCCATCGCTGATTCTAAAAAAGCAATTTCAATGATTTGTCCTCTTTGGTTAAATATGAAAAAATACAGGACGAAAATTACGGCCGGAAATAAGATCAGTTTAAACAAAAGTCCCCAAAACAACGGTTTTGCATCGCGGTCTAACTTCTGCCATTTGAGTTGGCTTCCGACCGAAACCAAAGCCAGCGGTACGGTGGTGGCACCGAGTTTTGCAAAGACATCGTCAATGACCAACGGAACTTCAATATTCAATAAGTTTAAAAAAACAGCCACCGAGAATGCAATAAACGGCGGGAATTTTAAAATCTTTTTCAGAATATCTGAGAAAGAACTTTTTCCGCCTGAATAAAAATTAGCAAAAATAATTCCCAGTGTTGAAAGTGCCACAAAAGAACCCGGTTGGTCCACGAGCATCACGGTTTTCAAACCACTTTCACCGTACAGCGACTGAATTACGGGGATTCCTACAAAAGACGTATTTCCAAAGCCGGCACACAGGATTAATGCACCGATAAGTGTTTTCGGCCATTTCATTTTTTTGCCCAGGAAACTGAAAAAGAGGAAAGCCAATACAATATTCAGCCACGGAACCATCACCGGAAATACCACCTGAAAATTCAGGATAATCTTCGGAATAAAATAAAGAGATAACGCTGAAAGAGAAATATTGATGACGAAAGCGTTCAACGCCAGATGTCCGTTTTGTGGGAACAGTTTTGTTTTTCGTAGGAAAAACCCCAAGAATAAACAAAGGAACAGTAAAATCAGATTAGACAAATTTTAGTTTTATTTAAAGATTTCTTTATTTTTAAATAAGGAAAGCAATCAGGGGACGGAATTTCATAAACCCCGCAGAGAAAACCACAGATTTTCAAAATGTTGATCTGTAAAACCGCCTTTATCAGCGGGAATGAGTTGCTTTATAATTGGGGTCACCTAAAGACTTTGCTCATACGCATTCCAGCCCGCGATTTTATAAGTCAAGGCTGATTTTTCAGGGTCATCAGATTTGTAAACGCCTCTTCCTACAATAATGAAATCGGTTTCCAGTTGGGTAAAGGCATGTTCAGGAGTATTGTACTGCTGACCTTTGCCATCGCCGGAGTCCGCCAAATTAATTCCTGGCGTAAACAAAAGCAATTCGTTTGGAATCTTATTTTGAGCCACGCCTCCAAAAACATTGGGATGAGATAAGGCAATTTTTGTTGCTTCTTCCCGGTAACTGGAATCTGTTAAAGTCCCTTTGGAGGACATTCCCAAAATTGCAACCACTCCTACATTTCTGAAACAGTCGAGGGAATCGTACCCTGCAATGACCTGGGCCGTTACCAAGTCTGCCCAGTTCGATATTTTATACATTCCGTACGCAAACTGTAGTTCCTGGGTGTTTCCAATGTCCGCAAATTTGCGGTCTTCCATCAAAAGGAAGTTGTATTTGGCCGCTAAATCTTTTAATGGTAAAATGGTTTGGTCTGAATTGAAATCGATTAAGATATCGATATGCGTTTTCAAAGCAACAATGTGTGGTCCCACTTTTTCAGCCAGTGCCAGGAGTTCCTGTGTAGTAGTAACATCCGCGGAAACAATAAGGTTTGATTTCTTTTCAATCGCAATTTCCAGCAGTTTCTGGGCGACAGAGTGGTCACAAAGATCCAGTTTCTGTTCGTAAGAAATTCTTTTTTCCTCTTTGAATTTTACAACGTTTCCGGCAAGAAAATCGTTGATTCTTTCAACTTCATCATCGGATAGATGGCCTTCTTCTTTCAGGATAGTACACACTTCTGAAATCGTAAAAAGCGTATGAACACGGAATCCCTTGCTTTCCAGAATTTCCTTTCCACCCTGTTGCCGGTCCAAAACCACCACGATATCTGAAACGGTAATTCCTTCATTTTCAATTTCCGGAATAGTTTCTAATAAAGAAGCGCCAGAAGTAATCACATCTTCCACCAGGAGGCAGTTTTGACCCTGCGTGTAAATGCCCTCCAGTATTTTTTTGGTGCCGTACTGTTTGGCTTCTTTGCGTTTGATAATTAAAGGCAGATAGCTTTCCAGAGACATTGCCGTCGCCATCGGAAGTGCCGCGTACGGAACCCCGCAGATCAAGTCGAAATTATCCAGAGGAAGCATGTCCAACATATAGTTAGCAAGCTTTTTCAGGATTTTTGGATCCGATGCCAACGGACGCAAATCCACATAAAACGGACTTTCAATGCCTGATTTCAATGTAAATCTTCCAAACTTGATGATGCCGAGCTGATAACACTCGAGAAAAAAATCTTTCTTAGTTTCCATATACTTTTTACTTTATTACAAAGTTAAGTTTTTCAATGAATTTTCGGGGAGTATTCAAAGGTTAAAAAGTATTAAAAGTGGGGTCGTGGTATTAAATCATTATTTTATTTGCAGCTCGAATGAGTCCAAATAAAAAAGCAGTCTTTTTAAGGCACTGCTTTATTTTAGAAATGCGTTTATAAACTTTGGATCTATTGGTGGAGAATAAAACAGAACTTTTTCTAACTGTAAATATTTAAATTTTTCGTAAAGCTTCCGGTTCCAGACTTTGCACTCAATGAAAAACTTTCACAGAAAGTCTCACGCACCAAATATAGGCTCCTTATTGATTAGTTATGAATGCTTTTTGATTGGTATTTTAAAATAACTACACTTTCGGTTGCATTAGTATAAAAAATGATATTTTTCACCAGTAGCACGCAGCATTAAATATTATGCCACCTGCCTAAAGGTAGAGTCGGTATAAGGTCTGAGCAAACCGGTTGATGACCAAAAGGTGATGTATTACTGAAATTAATGAGATATGGCCAACTGTCTTTTTTGTTACCCTTCACTTTATTGAATTCTCCTTATGTGTTTGAATAGAGGATGGTTATAAGTGGATTTGTGTAAAATTTTGCGCCACTTTCCGAATTAAAAATGTAACTTTATACATCAATAAAACATTATCGAAGCCGAATATCCAGTCGGCAAAGTTTTATCCACCGGTGGAGGAATTCATCACTTTATAAGATGGGAAACTGTCGGTTTCAAGATTCTAAAAAGAAGTGTTTTACGTCAAATATTAAAAAAAGCAAAACTAAAAATTAAAAACATGAATTACTATTTCTCAAAATCACTCGTCAATATAACCTTTGATGAAGCTATTCAAAAAGTAACAGAATCATTAAAGGAGGAAGGCTTTGGCATATTGACAGAAATAGACATTAAAGCTACCCTAAAGAATAAACTGGATGTAGATTTTTATAATTACAAAATCCTCGGGGCATGCAATCCGCCTTATGCCTACAAAGCTTTATTGGAAGAAGATAAAATAGGTGCAATGTTGCCTTGCAATGTAATTGTGCAGGAAAGAGAAACCGGACACATAGAGGTTTCTGCAGTTAATCCTAATGCATCTATGCAAGCGGTAGAAAACAAAGATTTGCAATCTATTTCCAATGAGATAAGTGCCAAGCTACAAAAAGTAATTAAAGCTTTATAGTATCGGGCCTTAATATGGCGAAAATATTTTCTTTAATAAAAAGCCATTTCACATCATTTGGAACCAGAGAAAATTTTAATCAGATTTTTTAAAAAAAACAAATGAATATTAACTTAAATAATTATGTAATGAAAAACTTTTTAATTTTTTTGGCCCTCCCAATACTGTTATTGACATCAAGTTGCAAATCTGCTTTTAGTGCTTCTAAAACCCTGCAAAATGATGAGAATCGTAAGGAACTTTATCAAAATATAATTTCAGATACAGTTAGATTTTCTGAATTTTTGGAAATGGCGAATAGTAATAAAAATGCCCGTATGATGATTTAAGAGCACAAATCGAAGATTCACCAAATTTTTTAAAAAAAAAAGAAAGCATTGGTAAATTCATTACCATCATTAAATTCATAGGTCAAATTTGCAAATTACAGGCTTACCAAATAATGAATTTGGTCACGAAAAAAATGAGATCGCATGTTGGTAGTCCTCTGGAATAGTTAAAACATTTTTAATGATCAATTTATAAAAATAATTCTTTCTTTAAAAATTTAAAAATTGACCAGTATCAGATTTCATAATGATGAAGATCATTTTGCTTCTGAGGAGGTTTATGGAACTTTGAGTTCCTTTAATAATGAAAGGATCATCATCAAATTTTATAAAAATCAAATAAGTGTTTAACAGGAAAGAGGAGGATTGCAGATATGTGGCATCTATTTTTATCAAAGACCGGCATTCTATAGGCAATTTTAAAAATTCCAAAATTAAAATTTCAAATTAAAATGAAAACAAATGTAGAATTACAACGGGACGTGCAGGAAGCAATCCAATGGGAGCCATTACTACACGCTGCGGAAATAGGAGTCACCGCGAAAGACGGTGTAGTTTCTTTGACAGGCGTGGTTGACAGCTATGCAAAAAAGAAAGAAGCAGAAGATGCTGCTAAAAGAGTGAGTGGCGTAAGAGCTTTGGTTGAAAATATTGAGGTGAAAATTCCCAGTGCCTGGTCAAAAACCGATGCGGAAGTCGCTAATGAGGTTTTAGAAGCTTTGAAAGCCGATTGGTCAGTTCCAAATGATAAAGTATCCGTAAAAGTAGAGGACGGTTGGGTGACTTTAGAGGGTGAGTTGCCCTGGAATTTCGAGAAAGAAGCCGCCAGCAACGCAGTGAAATATCTTACGGGAGTAAAAGGAGTCATCAATAATATAAAAATTAAATCCGAGGTACACGATAAAATTGAACAGAAAACCATTAAAAATGCCCTTAGAAGAAGTGCAATTGACGATAGTGAAATCGAGGTTTCAGTTTCAGGTACAACTGCTACTTTAACAGGAGTCGTTAATTCCTGGTATGCCAAAGAGGAGGCAAGCCGTATTGCCTGGAAAACACCTGGGATTTGGCATGTGAAAAATGAACTTGCAGTTGATTACGAATATGCTTATTAACCACTGATAACATTTTTTTAATGATACAGCCGCAATCACAGGTATTAAATCAAATGATCAGTATTGATCTGACTGAATCTGAAAAAGCTCAAAAGTGTTGAAACCGTATAATTTGCAAGCAGCGGTTAAAAGTCATTGGGATGCCGTAAAAACATCGCGAAGTTGGGAATCACTTCAGTGCCAAAATTTAAAATACTGTTCATTATTTAAAGCACTGAATGAAAAGGTGCTTTTAAATTTGTTTTCACAGTGTACAATAAGACATAAACACATTTGGAACCGAAACAATAATGAGTCGTGAAATTAATTTAAGATGAACGTAATGAAAAAACTGGAAAATAAAGTTGCCGTTATCACTGGTGGTTCAGGCAGCATTGGTAAAACGACCGCGAGATTATTTTTAGAAAATGGCGCTAAGGTACTTTTGGTAGATCTTTCTGAAGATGCACTGAAAAATACGGTGAAGGAATTAAATAGTGAGCAGGTAAAATATTGTGCAGCAGATGTGTCAAAAGCAGATGAGGTCAAAAAATATGTTAATGAAGCGGCACAGTTATTCGGGAAAATTGATGTTTTTTTCAACAATGCCGGTATTGAAGGGACCGTAAAACCCATCACCGATTATCCTGAAGAGGTTTTTGATAAAGTCATTTCCGTTAATATTAAAGGAGTGTGGTTGGGCAATAAATATGTTTTGCCCCAAATGAATGATGGCGGCAGTATCATTATGACTTCCTCGGTTGCAGGAATACGGGGTTTTGCGGGCTTAAGTGCTTACACCGCCAGTAAACACGCTGTGGTGGGTATTATGAGATGTACAGCAATTGAAGCTGCTCCGAGAAAAATAAGAGTCAATTCTGTACATCCGTCACCGGTAAATAACCGGATGATGCGTTCTATAGAAGAAACTTCATCTCCAGGCCATGGAGAAGAAGTTAAAAAACAGTTTGAAGCTGCTATACCGCTGGGACGGTATGCTGAACCTATAGAAATTGCACAATTAGTTTTATTTCTTGCCAGCGGTGACAGCCAGTTTATCACGGGTACAACCCAAGTTATTGACGGCGGAATGTGTGCACAGTAATACAGATTACAGACCTTTTATGATCAGTTTTCTGCAGGTTAAAACAAAACCGGAAGTATTGTAATTTAAACTTAAACCTCTTCCGATAAGGTGACTGTAATTTTAGCTGATGAAAATTTGCTTAGCCAAAAATGACCTTTGGAATATTGAGAGGTCTGCTTTTTAGGAAAACATCCATTTTTGAAAGGCTGATTCTTATTATTTGGATTTTTGCGGTTCCTTATAATATTCCCGGACAAAGAGGCTCAAAAGACACGCCGCTTGATTTGCTGAAAAAGCGCTTTGCTTAAGAAGAAATCAGCACAGAAGAGTATCAGGAAAGGAAAAAGATTCTTGAAGGCTAATCCAGACCTGAATATATTCTACAGTCTTTTTGCAGAAATGTACTTTTCCCTGTAAACCGCCCGGCACTTATCGTTATGGGTTTGCACTGGCATAGAAAACAGTTGACTGGAATCCTTTATTGTCAAATGCCAAATACCGTAGGAACAGGGCATCATTAAGGAACAATCAGAAGGAAGGTGATGATAAAAAATAGAGAAATTAAAAATAATGATAAGTTTAACGGTATATTGTACCAACAAAATGCATCAGTAATATGTCGGTCAAACATAATATTCGATCCGCAACCAGAAAAATAAAAGAATTCTTTGGGCTTTTTGGTCCTGGGATCACTACCGGTGCAGCTGATGATGACCCTTCCGGTATCGCCACCTATTCGCAAACCGGTGCACAATTTGGCTATGGGCAATTGTGGACAGCGCTGTATATGCTGCCCTTTATGACGGCTGTGCAGGAAGCCTGTGCGAGGATAGGGATGGTTACCGGCAAAGGACTTACTGCTGTTATCAAAGATCATTATAATAAAAAGGTACTGTATGCTTCCGTGGGGCTGGTTGTTATCGCCAACACCATTAATATAGGTGCAGATATCGGTGCGATGGCCGCCGCTGCGCAGCTTCTTATTCCTGTTCACTTTGTCGTACTTACGGTAAGCTTTACCATTCTTATCCTTTTGTTAGAGATCTTTATGAGTTATAGGGGGGTGTATTCAAAAGTACTTAAATGGCTGGCTTTATCACTGCTTGCCTATCCTCTCACCGCATTTATTATCGATCAGCCCTGGGCAGAAGTGTTAAAAGCATCTGTTGTTCCTCATTTTGAGTTTTCTTTTAGTTTTCTTTTCATCATTACTGGGGTGTTTGGTACTACCATTACCCCATATATGTTTTTCTGGCAGGCATCTCAGGAAGTAGAGGAGGAAAAGGAAAAAGGCCTCATACGGGATGGGAAGCCCAGAATCAGATGGGCACATATCCACGCTATGAGGAAAGACAATAACATTGGGATGATCATCTCGGAATTCACTACCTGGTGTATCATACTGGTCGGCGGAACTGTACTTCATAAGAGTGGCGTTACCGACATCGGAACTGCCGCCGATGCAGCCAGGGCTTTGGAGCCTCTGGTGAACTCTTTCCCGAATTCGGGACTTCTGTCCAAGATGATATTTGCTATAGGGATTATCGGTCTCGGTATGCTTGCAGTACCGGTACTATCGGGGTCGGCTTCCTATGCCGTGTCCGAGGTCTTTAATTGGGATGCGAGTTTAGGACTCAAATTCAAAAAAGCAAAAGGCTTTTATATGGTCATTATCCTATCAACCCTCATCGGCCTGGCAATGAATTTTATTGGCATTGATCCGGTAAAAGCTCTAGTTTATACCGCTGTACTCAATGGAGTAGCCGCAGTACCGCTGCTGTTTCTTATCGTACGGATATCCACAAGTGAACAGATTATGGGTGATTTCAAAAGCGGATGGCTGTCCAAAGGATTGTTATGGGCGACCTTTATCGTCATGGCAGCAGCATCTATTGCCATGTTCGCTGCCTTTTAACATCAAAAGAAGTTGATGTAAAATAAAGAAGTAAAATCTCAAAAAATACATGAATCTTAACTAGCGCTTCTGTAATACCCAAGACCGATCATCTTAAAGATAATTAATGGATATCTGTCTTTAATCATCATGATAAAATAGGTTGCAGCTTTTGTGACTGTTATGGTTTTTAAAACAAATAAAACAGGCTCTGATAATTCACAAGAATATATTTTAAAAACAATTAAAAATGCAAACTTTAAAGGTATTTCACACTCAAAAGACGCATGTCTGCATCAAAATGGTACATTCTGGGGACACCTGTGGGAATATTTACTGCGCAAATATCCTGCGGACTGATATTTTCCAGATGCATCATTAAAGCCCGCAAGCTGTTACCATGAGCCACAATCAAAACATTTTTACCCATTTTTAACTGCGCAGCGATCACATTTTCATAATATGGAATAACACGTTTAGCGGTATCTGCGAGACTTTCGCCGCCAGGTGGGCGGATATCATAACTTCTTCTCCAGACTTGGACCTGTTCCACCCCGTATTTCTGCGCCGTTTCTGTTTTATTGAGTCCCTGCAAACTGCCGTACATCCTTTCGTTCAGGGCACTGTTTTTTACGATGGGGATTTTTAAATGAATTTCATGGAGGATAATCTCCAGACTCTCCCAAGCTCTGACCAGCATGGAAGTGTATGCGATATCAAAAACATAACCCTTGAGTTTCGCGCCTGCATTCTTTGCTTCCTGGCGGCCAAGAGGGGTCAAACCAATATCGAGGCTTCCGGTGAAACGGTTCTCAAAATTGTATAGCGATTGCCCGTGTCGTACGAAGATTAATAGAGCCATTTTATCATTTTAAAGAACGGTTGAGTACAGTTGTAACCTGCTGAAATCAAGATAAAATTTACTGAGAACAGTGCTTAATTTGACCTTATCACTCATAAAACAGTTGAAAATTTTATGCTAAGTGTTTTTTACCCGGATCGTTTGTTATAATTTAATATTGCCCATCCATTAAAAAAAATAGCAAAGCCGATCAAGGCCAATATCTGGTATTTGATATCTGCCAGTCCGCTGCCTTTCAACATGACCATCCGCATCACTTCGATAAAATAAGAAACCGGATTAAATTTCGTGATAATCTGTGCCCAGTGCGGCATACTTTCAATGGGAGTGTACAATCCGCTCAACAGATTAAAAACCATTGTCACGAAAAAAGACACCAGCATCGATTGCTGCTGAGTTTGGGCATAGGTAGAAAGCAATAAACCCAGTCCGAGTATCGCCAGGAGGTAAATGGTTGCAAACATATAAATGGTACTGTAATGACCCAGCGGCACTATTCCGTACACGAATCTGGCGATGAGGAGTCCCATGGTCAAAACGATGATTGCCAGCATCCAAAACGGAATGAGTTTACCCAAAATAAACTGTATTTTCCTGATGGGGCTTACATTGATCTGTTCGAGAGTACCCATTTCTTTTTCCCTGACGATATTGTTTGAAGCGAAGGACGAACCGATCATCGTTATGAGCATGACCAGTATTCCGGGAACCATAAAAACACGGTAATTCATATTAGGATTGTACCAGTTGGCTGAAACGATTTTGATAGTAGGTTGTGGGTTAAACCGCTGATCCTGTAACCATTGTGTGCGGATGTCCTGATTGTAATCCTGTATGATCTGTTGTATATAAGCGCCTCCCAATCCGGCTTTAACACCATTTACAGCATCTACCGCAACGAAAAGGGTACCCTGATCTTCTTTGATGAGGTTTCTTTCAAAATGGGCCGGAATTTCCAGAATAAGATCGGTTTTGTCTGATTCAATGGCTTTCATTCCCTGCTGAAAACTGGGGCTGTAATCTTTCAGACGGAAATATCCGGAAGATATTACCTTATTGACGAGCTTACGCGAGTATTCAGAATGGTCACGATCGACTACGCCCAGGTTTATGTTTTTGATTTCATAGTCAGCGGCGAGGGGTAAAATAAGCAACTGTACCATAGGCATGACAAACAGTATTCTTATAATGGCCGGGTCCCGGAAGATCTGTAACAGTTCTTTCCACAACAAAAACTTCATCATTCTCATGTCAGCCTGATTTTAAATTTATAAATACTTGCGACAAGTAATATTGACGTCATGGCAATTAAAACCAGAGTTTCCTTCCAGACTGATGCAAAACCAAGTCCTTTAATCATGACATCTTTTACGATGATGAAATACCATTTTGCCGGTACCAAATTGGATATGACCTGCAAAGGAACAGGCATATTTTCAATAGGAAACATAAAACCGCTGAACAGCAGGGTCGGCAGGAATAAGCTCATCATTGAAGTAAACATCGCTGTTTGCTGCGTCTTGGCTGTATTGGAAATCAATATTCCCACCGAAAGAGAGGTAACGGTAAATAAAATGCTCTCGGCAATCAATAAACCCAGGTTTCCGGTGATGGGCACCTCCAGTGCGTAAACGCTGAGCAAAAGTATGCTGGCGATATTGACCATCGAAACCAGAAGATAAGGAATCGTTTTGGCAATGATGATCCGAAAGGGTTTTAAAGGAGACACCAAAATGACTTCCATCGTGCCCATTTCCTTCTCCCTGACAATCGAGATGGAGGTCATCATGGCGCATACCAGCATCAATACGAGTGCCATGACGCCGGGGACAAAATTGTAAGCTCCTTTCAGTTCAGGGTTGTAAAGCATTCTCCGTTGGGTATGGATGGTGTATGGCATTTCCTGATCAGGATTGATCGTCTGCTGATAATCCTTAATTATTGAAGTGGCGTAATTGGTAAGGGTATTTGCGGTATTGGGATCAGAAGCGTCGGCTATGAGCTGTATCTGAGCCTGATTGCTGTGCAGGAGATCATATCTGAATTTTGCCGGAAATACAATGGCCACCCTCATTTCATCCTTACGGAAAGCAGCTTCAATATCTTTATACGAATAAAGGTTCCTGGCCAGATCGAAATATCTGCTGGCGGCTATTTCATTGGAGATCACCATGGTGGCTTCGTCTTTGGACTGATCGAAAATTCCGATTTTAGAGTTTTTAACCTCAGTAGTAAGGGCAAAGCCATACAGAACAATCTGGATAATGGGCATAAAAAGAAGAATGAACAGCGTTCTGCGGTCTCTCCAGATGTGGAGCCATTCTTTTTTCACAAAAATTAAAAACTGTTTCATTTTTTTAGGATTTAATTTTCTGTCCGTACCGCTTTTCTTGCCAGCTGTAAAAAAACACTGTCCATCGATGATGCCGAATACTGTTTCATAAGATTTTCGGGGGTGTCGAGCGCATCAATCCTTCCATCCACCATAATAGAAATCCGGTTGCAGTATTCTGCTTCATCCATATAATGGGTTGTAACAAAAATGGTGATGCCTTTTGCAGACGCTTCATAAATCAGATTCCAGAATTCCCGTCTTGTAATGGGATCGACACCGCCTGTGGGTTCATCCAAAAAAACGATGGCGGGATCATGAATGATGGCAATCGAGAAAGCCAGTTTTTGCCGCCACCCGAGAGGCAAAGCCTTCACCAGTGTTTTTTCCTGACCCACGATGTGCAGCTGCTCCAGCAGGAAGGCTGTTTTTTCCTTAATCAGTTTATCAGTTAAACCGTAGATGCCGGCATAAAACCGGATATTTTCTCTAATGGTCAGGTCTTCATAAAGAGAGAACTTCTGACTCATGTAACCGATGTGTTTTTTGATCTGTTCGTTCTGTTTGTAAACATCAAAGCCGGCGACGGTGGCCAATCCCGAAGTAGGCAGAGACAAGCCGCACAGCATGCGCATCGCAGTAGTTTTACCGGCGCCATTGGCTCCTATAAAGCCAAAAATTTCCCCTTTTCTCACGTCAAAAGAAATTTTATCGACTGCGGTAAAATCACCAAACTGTTTGGTGAGCTCTTTGGCTGTTATTACTTTTTCTGTTTCCATGGTTATTCCTGCATTAATGCCATAAAACAATCTTCGACACTGGGTTCAATTAATTTAACTTCGCTCTGGCTGTATTTTCCCTGTGCAATAATCTGTTCCAATTGGGCTTTACTGTTTCCCTCAGTTTTAAAAACAACGTGATGCACCTGCCCAAAAGGATAGCAACTTGCTATTGATGCATTTTTTTTAATGTCATTCATCAGCCGGAACATATCGTCGGCTTTTACAGACCATAACTGTTTTTTAAATTCACTGACAATACCTTTTGGGGTATTCACTGACAAAAGCTTTCCTTTCTGGATCAGCGCCACTCTGTCGCAAAGGCTGGCCTCGTCCATATAAGGGGTAGAAACCAGTATTGCGATGCCCTGATTTTTGAGCCTGTAAAGCATTTCCCAGAATTCTTTGCGGGATACCGCATCGACCCCCGTTGTAGGTTCATCGAGAAACAACACGGATGGTTTGTGAATGAGCGCGCAGCAAAGTGCCAGCTTTTGCTTCATCCCTCCGGACAGCTGGCCTGCTTTCCGTGTTTTAAAAGGTTCGATCTGCCGGTAAATCTCCTTGATCATTTCATAATTCTGTTCAATAGTGGTATTAAAAATTGTGGCAAAAAACTCGAGATTTTCCTGAACCGACAAATCTTGGTACAAGGAAAATTTTCCGGGCATATAACCGATGCTGCTGCGTATCTGTTTGTAATCTTTGATCACATCAAAACCATCTATTGAAGCACTTCCGCTGTCAGCCAACGCCAGGGTTGTCAGAATATGGAAAAGAGACGTTTTTCCTGCACCATCGGGACCGATAAGACCGAATATTTCTCCTTTTTCCACGCTGAAGGTGATGCCTGTTACGGCCTCAATGACTTCCTTTTTCACCCGATAGGTTTTTGTGATATTTTCAATGATTATGGTGGGGCGCATTTCATTAAAATTTTACATTACCATACATTCCGATTTTCAAATAACCATCGTTCTTTACGTGAATCTTAACCGCATAAACAAGATTAGCCCGTTCTTCTTTGGTCTGAATGGTTTTGGGGGTAAATTCTGCTTTATCAGAGATCCAGATAATGGTACCGGTGTATGTTCTGTAAGAATTCGGACTGCTGTCTACCAGTACTTTTACCTGTTGGTTTAGTTTGATTTGTGCCAGTTGTGTTTCTGTAATATAAGCCCTTAAGGTAATTACAGATAAATCACCGATTTTATACACGGGTTTTCCTATGGCGGTCATTTCGCCAGCCATTGCATATTTTGTGAGTACAGTTCCGTTTATTGGATTGCTGATGTTTGTTCTTTTCAGCTGATCGTTAATTTGTGCTACCGATTTTTTTAAGGGCTTAAATTCGCTCAGTACCGAACTGTTTTGGACAGCTGTTGTGGTTTCCTGCACTTTTATCTGTTGTTCCTGCACTTTTATTTGTTTTTGCAGTACCTCGATTGCATTATTCCAGTCATCCAGTTGTTTGCCGGTAGCCGCGTCTGCTTTTAATAATCTTTCGGTACGTTTTTTTTCATGGATTGCATTAGCGAGCTGAACTTTCTGTACCGCAATTTGATCTTTGAGCATTTTAACCTGAGGTCTTACGTCCATTGTTTTTTGATGTAATGCAGCCATAGTGGCCTCCACCTGCGCTTTTTGTAAATTAAGAGGGATAGAGTCGATCACACCTACAACGCTCCCTTTTTTAAGTATTGAGCCTTCCTCCACATTTAGGGATATTATCTTACCCGGTACTTCCGATGAAACGATGACTTCATCTACCTCAAAGGTACCTTCGGCATCATACAATGCATTGTTTGAATTGCATCCCGTGACAGTCAGACCCAGTAGAACGGTGTATAAAAAGCTCCTGATTTTCATTATTGATTGTTTAGCGTTTGAATGTTTCCTGTGGTGCTTTGATAATTGTACTGATCCTGTAAAAGCTTTATTTCATGAAGGATACGGGTCTGTCGGGCTTTATTCTCTGCATTGACTTCATTGATGTAATCGTGAGCGCTTAAAACTCCGTTTTCCAACTGTGCGGCAGCTGCCTTTTTTACAGATTCGAGTAAAGCAATGATAGCGTCGTCTTTTTTAAAAAGTTCTGCATATTTTTCGATGCTGGCGCGTTGTTGTTTTTGGGAAATTTTGGTGTTGAACAGAAAAGTTTCCTTTTGTATGTCAAGTGTTTCTTTGTTTAGAGCCAGTATTTTCTTTTGATTTTGTAAGGTATATAAACCTCCCAGGTCCCAATTTAATCTGAGTCCGCCAATATAATACCAGGAAAAATCGTTGCTCAGTGGGTTGAGACCCGGGCGCGCATATCCGCCCTGAACAAAAAAGCCAAGTCTCGGCCGAAGCTGTATTTTTAAAAGTTGTTCCTGCAAATCATCTATTTTTTTCTGCGCATCATAAAATAAAATTTCCGGCCGGTTGATTTCTTCTGAAATGATGGGAGCGGCCGGTTTTTCAAGAATAGAGTTTTCATCAAGAGGAACATTGATGAATAAACTCAGCATACCCAGGTATGCTTTTTTTGTGGCATTTAATTCTATCTGAGACTGTTCCGCCTGTAACAGTTGGGCAGTAAGTTCATCCACATTGCTTCGGTAGGCGACACCGTTTGCAACCAAAGCTTTGGTCTTGTCGATTCCATTCTGAATATCAGATTTCAATAAACCGTTGATTTTTAACTGTTCATCAATGATTACAGCGCCAAAAAACAATTGGTTAATACGGTCGTATAAAGTGTATAATTCGATTTTCAGATTTTGCTGCTGAACGGTTTCGTTGGCTTTTGCAGCTTTTTTTTGATTGGATATGCGCCCGCCATCATAGATCACCTGGTTTATTTCACCGTAGATTTTATATTGATCCTTTCTGTAATTAGGTAATGTAAAAAGAGGGTTGTTCAGCGGAAAATCAGTCACCGTAGACTGGTAAGTAGCTTGCCCGTTAATGGATAAAGTAGGCAGATATCCTTTGGCTGCATTGGCAACAGAATATTCAGCTGTTTTTGCAATCAGGTGCGCCTGCTGGATGAGCGGATAATTTTTGTAGGCCAGTTGGTAGGCTGATGCGATGTCAACTTTTGCAGGCTCCTGTGCATGGATATGGTGTCTGCCAAAAAGCATGACAACAGATATAATGGTTGCCATTGTAAATTTCCTCCTGAGCGAATTTGTTGGTTTTATCATAATGCAATCCTTATTGAACTTTTGGCAGGTAAATGTTTCTATGGAATCATCAATGCAGGTGAATCCTGATGTTGGCTGTTTAGGCCGTGTTTATGGATCACGGGTCATCATTTTAAAATTTTCACTTTTTTTTGTACTCCATATCCACAGGCAGATGTATGGAGTGTACGTTTATTATTATATTAAATTTCGGATTTATTAAGTCTGTACAGTTATATATTTATAAAAATAAATTATACATATAGCAGATGAGCAGTCGTTTGTGACAACATTTTGCAACAAAACTCAAACTGCAATTTTGCCCAATAGGCGACTTTATTTCCATTTGAGATGGTTAACCCTACCGATGATTTTGATCTCGGCACAGAATTTATCCGGAATATACTTTTGCAAAGTTCCAAACCTGTTTTCCGGTTTTGGTTGGTGGATGTAAAAAAAGAGAAGAAAACAGATAAAGACCTTTATTGAAGAAATAAAGGCTCATAATCCGGGAGAAGACAGTTTTGCGCAGTTGCAAAATCTAACCGTCACCTCAAAGAATTCACTTGGTGTTGTGCGGTCAATTTTAGATGTTCCTACAACCTTAATTATTTCGCATCCAAATTGAAAGCAATAATTCTGGTTTCCTGCGGTAAAATATTATTATGCTGTGTTTTAAGAAGATTCTTAACTGTTTGAAGTATTTGCCTTCCAAAAGAAAATTATCAGTGGCAGCGGTGAAAAATAAACTTTCATCTTAAAAACTTTTATTAATTAAAATTAAGCATTATTTTTGGGTGAATATTATGATTTTAAACAGCCTATTTACCCATCAGCGGACCGGAAACCATCCCGCAACTTCAGCTTCGCGAACCGATTTCCAGAGAGATTTTGACCGTATTATTTTTTCAGCGGCATTCCGAAGATTACAGAATAAAACCCAGGTTTTTCCGCTTCCCGGAAGTGTTTTTGTACACAACCGACTGACGCATTCTCTGGAAGTTTCTTCTGTTGGCCGAAGTTTGGGAAGTGCCGTCGGAGATTTTATTTTTAACAATTATAAAAATGATCTCGATGAGAATGCCCAGAATTTTTATCAGCATAATTTACACAATGTCATTGCTGCCGCCTGTTTGTGTCATGATGTAGGAAATCCTGCATTCGGACATTCTGGCGAAGATGCCATTGCCAGTTATTTTGAAAAAAATGAAAAAGATTTAAAAGGGAAATTCAACGAAAAAGAATGGCAGGATCTGGTGAATTTCGAAGGAAACGCCAATGCTATAAGGGTTTTAACTCACCAACAGAACGGGAAAGATGAAGGCGGAACGCAATTAACGTATACCACGCTTGCAAGTATTGCAAAATATCCGTGTGAAGCAATTGCCAAGAAAAAAGGGATCATTCACCGCAAGAAATTCGGTTTTTTTCAAAATGAAAAAGAGACCTTTCTGAACATTGCAAAATCGGTTCATCTTCATCAGGAAAGTGAGGAGCCAACGATTTTTAAAAGACATCCTTTTGTGTGGCTGGTAGAAGCTGCTGATGATATTTGCTACAACATCATCGATATGGAAGATGCGCACCGGTTGGGAATTGTTTCTACTTCTGACTGCGAAAATCTGTTCCTCGAACTGATAAAATCCGAAAATGGAAATACCAAAAGAGTAGAAGATAAATTAGCGATTTTGACCAATGCTAATGAGAGAATTTCTTACTTAAGAGCAAAAGTAATCAATGCATTGATTAATAAATCCATTCAGATTTATCAGGAACGTTTTCTGGATATTTTACACGGCACATTAGACAAAGCACTGCTTGATATTTATAAAATTGACAATCCGTCTTTGCAGGAAATCGAAAACTTTTCAATTGATAAAATTTACAATCATAAAAACGTCATCGAAATAGAAAATGCCGGTTATAACGTAATGTACGAATTGCTGAATCATTTTATTCCGCCGATTTTGACAGAGAAATCCCAGCGGAAATCTTACGATAAAATGGCTTTGAAGCTTTTGCCCAAACAGTTTCTGTATGAAGATGCATCTGATTACCAAAAAGTTCTCGGTGTAATTGATTTCGTTTCCGGGATGACCGACAATTTCGCGACTGATTTATATAGAAAAATTAAAGGAATTGATATCGGAATGACGATGTAAATTCGCGAAATTTTAATTATCTTTATCCAAAATCAAAACGATTTAATAAAAACCATTAAAAAAATTCCAATGACTTATTTAGGATTTATTATCTTTTTCGCCCTTGTTGTTTTATTTGCCTCCTTTTTTACGGTGAAGCAGGCAACCGCTGCAATTGTAGAGCGCTTAGGGAAATTTCATACCGTACGCCAATCGGGTTTACATTTAAAAATTCCGTTCATCGATCAGGTTGCCAAAAGAATGAATCTGAGAATTCAGCAGTTAGATGTGATTATTGATACCAAAACTTTGGACAACGTTTTCATCAGAATGAAAGTTTCCGTTCAGTATCAAGTTATCGCCTCGCAGGTTGCCGACTCTTTTTACCGGTTAGAAAATCCGGAAAACCAAATCACCTCTTACGTTTTTGACGTAGTAAGAGCGGAAGTCCCAAAGTTGAAACTGGATGATGTTTTCGTAAGAAAAGACGACGTTGCAATTGCAGTCAAAGGAGAACTTCAGGAAGCGATGCAAAGTTATGGTTATGACATTATCAAAGCGTTGGTAACCGATATCGATCCCGATGAACAGGTGAAACATGCGATGAACAGAATTAATGCTGCGGAACGTGAAAAAACGGCTGCAGAATACGAATCTGAAGCACAGAAAATCAGAATTGTTGCCGTAGCGAAAGCTGAAGCGGAATCTAAAAAATTACAGGGTCAAGGTATTGCCGATCAGCGGAGAGAAATCGCCGCCGGTTTGGTAGAATCCGTGAAAATGCTGAACGAAGCGAATATCAATGCACAGGAAGCTTCTGCTTTAATTGTGGTAACACAGCATTATGATACGCTTCAGGCAATTGGTTCCACGAACAAAAGCAGCTTGGTATTGTTGCCGAATTCGCCAAATTCCGCAAGTACTTTATTAAATGATTTAATGGTTTCTATGGCTGCCACCCAGCAAATGGAACATATTAAAGAATAAGAGAACTTTCTATGTTATATAATTAAAACCAACTTTTCGGAGTTGGTTTTTTTTGGCGGAAATTTTGAAAAATGAGTTATTTATATAAGATGAGATATTTATTTTAAAAAGTATTTTCGATTTAAAAAAAAGATTAATACTTTTGAGAAAAAAATATATGAAAAAAATCAATTTTCTTAGCCTTGTAGCGCTGCTCTTTATCTTGGTTTCCTGTGTCACCAATGTACCCATGAATGCTGAATACTTTCAGAAACCGTCAAAAGTGGGCATTTTTGTAAATGTCAATGATCCCCAGAAATTCCGGGAAGGATCTCAGGGATTACTGGATTTGGCGGTAACTTCAGGAGATAAGTACCAGCCTCTTTTAGACCATGTTAATAAAGAGATTAAATTTAAAAATGAACTTATCGACATTTACTCCGAAACTTTAAAAACGAGAGGAAAAGAAGTGGTCATTATCGATGAAAAATTTGATCCCAAAACAGCGGAGAAATTTAAAGGCAATAAAGAAGAATCTAAAAAATATTACAATTATGATATGAGATATCTTAAGGAAAAATATGGGGTTGATGATGTCGTGTTTGTTAATGTAAATTGGGGTGCGATGATCAGTTATTACAGTATGGTGGAAACGGGCAGAGCAGGATATGCTTATGTGTCTAACCGGGTAATCAATTTAAAAGACAATTCTCTTTATTTTGCGAATGATAATCCACAAACTGAAATTATAAAAGGAAAGTGGAATACGGCACCTGATTTTGCAAACGCTAAAGGCAGAATTGAGCAGGCGGTGAAAAAAGCGATTGAGGTCGAAAGAAATGTTTTTAAATAATTAATTTTTTATAACAGAATAGAAAAGCCCGAATCATTTTCGGGCTTTTGCTTTTTAACTTTTAATATAATTGTTAGAGCCTGTTTTAAAATGATGAAAAATATTTAAAGTTCCTTTTTTTGAACTTTCGAAAAACTTAAATAATGTGATCGCTTTTGTAATTATTGTGGTTTTAAAACAGATTTAAACAGGCACTTAGACAATGGTAACCTTTAATGCCAAAACCATCTTTCACTTTATCCAAAAGGAATTCATTTCTGTTTAAAACATTTTTAAGTATTTTTGCATGACTTATGATTAACAGCGACCAAATAAAAGACGTTCAATCCAGAATCGGCGAATTGTATAAATATTTACAAATCGACCGAAAAAAAATTGAAATTGCAAACGACGAAGAAAAAACGGTGTCACCAGAATTTTGGAATCATCCGAAAGAAGCAGAAGTTTTTATGAAGCAACTTCGGTCCAAGAAAAAATGGGTCAACGATTACGAAGAAATTTTCGCGCGTTTTGAAGATATTCAGGTATTGATGGAATTTGCCAAAGAAGATCCGGATTCCGAAAAAGAACTGAACGAATCTTTCCCGGTACTTATAAAGAAGATTGAAGATTTAGAATTTAAAAACATGCTTTCCAACGAAGGCGATGAACTTTCTGCCGTTCTGCAGATCACGGCAGGAGCAGGAGGCACAGAAAGCTGCGATTGGGCTTCGATGCTGATGAGGATGTACACCATGTGGGCAGAAAATCAGGGATATAAAATCCGAGAACTGAATTATCAGGAAGGCGAGGTTGCCGGTGTGAAAACGGTAACTTTAGAAATCGACGGTGAATTTGCTTTTGGATATTTAAGAGGAGAAAATGGTGTTCACCGTCTAGTGAGGATTTCACCGTTCGATTCGAATGCGAAACGGCATACCAGTTTTGTGTCGGTATACGTGTATCCTTTGGTTGATGATACCATTGAAATTAATATTAATCCGGCTGATATTTCCTTTGAAACCATGCGTTCCAGCGGCGCAGGTGGGCAAAATGTAAATAAAGTGGAAACCGCAGTCCGGCTGCGTCATGCGCCGACCGGAATTATTATTGAGAATTCCGAATCCCGTTCCCAGCTTCAAAATAAAGAAAAAGCAATGCAGTTGTTGCGTTCCCGTTTATATGAAATGGAACTCGAAGAGCGCATGAAAGCAAGAAATGAAATTGAGGCAGGAAAGATGAAAATCGAGTGGGGAAGCCAGATCAGGAATTATGTGATGCATCCTTACAAACTGGTGAAAGATGTGCGTTCCGGTTACGAAACCTCAGATGTGGATGGCGTGATGAACGGTGATTTAACGCCTTTTCTGAAAGCATTCCTGATGGCTGATGGAACTGCTGCCCAAGAGGATGATTTTTTAATCTAAACTTTAAGAAACTTTAACAAATACTTAATATCGATAGACGCTGTCTTTTATTATCTTTGCCACCATGGAGCATTTCGAAAGTTGGAAGGATCTTTTAAATCCTGAATTTTATATAAAGATGGGTGGTTTTTGGCTCATTTTATTTATTATCTTCGCAGAGACGGGTTTGTTTGTAGGGTTTTTCCTCCCTGGTGACAGTTTGCTTTTTGTATCAGGTATATATGCGGTAGAAATTGTTAAAGAAACTTTCGGTGGTACAGGAAGTAATTTATTAGATACTACCATTTTAGCTACCGCAGTGGCAGTTGCTGCTGTAATTGGTAATGAAATTGGTTATTGGTTTGGGCTTAAAGCCGGACCAGCTCTTTACAAAAAAGAAGATTCATTCCTTTTCAAAAAGAAATACCTTTTTCAGGCACACGATTTTTTCGAACAACATGGCGCTTTGGCAGTAATTATGGCGAGATTCTTACCCATCGTCAGAACATTTACGCCGATTGTAGCCGGCATCGTGAAAATGGATAAAACCCGGTTTTTAATCGATAATATTATCGGTGCTTTTTTGTGGTCATTTTCGTTAATTTTCGCGGGACATTATTTAGATGCCTTATTCAAAACTCAGTTTGATATTGATTTGAAATCGCATTTAGAAATGATCATCATTATTATTGTATTGATTACAACTGTTCCGATCATCGCAAAATTTTTCTTCGGAAAAAAGAAAGAAGAAGTAAAACAGGACGCGGATATTTCTAAATAAAGATTTTTTCTTTTAAAATATAAAAACAGCATTTTTTACAATGCTGTTTTTTTTAATCTGGAATGAAGTAATGAGGATTACTTTGTCTGGTCCTTTATTCTTTCGGTCAGCATGGTGATCATTCTTCTGTTATACTCTTTGCTTTCCAAAATATACAGATCCAATTCGGAAAGGGTCAGCATGCCAATCGTTATTCCGATGAAGGTGTTTTTCAGAACGCTGTCTTTCAGTAAACTCTGTTCGATGAAAGTTCTCTTTTTTGCTGCGGATAAAGAATTGAAATCTGGATTTTGGCGCGCACAGTACGTTGAAAATAATTTCAGATAGAGTTCATTTTGTAATTTTAAAACCGGTCGTAAGGATTGATTCTGAAATTGCTCAATTGCGGAACTCGTTTCTAAAACAGGAATTTCTAAAGTTTCCCTTAAATCAATTTTAGTGATCATTTAATTTTTTCTTTGCAGTAAATGTAAAGCTTTTGAAATTGAAACAGGGAGTGATTTCACCGCGTTATTTTTTTTAGGAGTGAATAAGTTACGATTTCCGCCAATGAATACTTTAATGCCTTTTTATCGTTTTTAAAGCCCAAAAGCAAGAAGAGTTTCTTGCTTTTGGGGTGTACTGTAAATCCTTAATTAGTAGGAGTCGTAAAGATTGTAGCTTATCTTTTCTTTGATTTAATATAGAAAAATCCTAATGCAATACCGGTAACCATCATCATGACGGTTTTTGTTTTTCGTGAAGGAACAGGAATCGCGAGTTCACCGTAAATCCTCATCGGATCTTTTGATTGATAATTGACGTTTCCGTCCGTATTGGTTTCTGCATCCGGTTTCATCGCCAGTCTTAAAGCTGCCGATGCAGTGTTGATAATCGCTTTGGGAAATAAACCGTAAAGAACTTTCATCACGTGGGCATAACCATCTGTGATAATGCTTTTCTTCGGATTTTTTGCCGCTTCTACCATTTGCGCAGCCAGTTCGCGCGGATCGCTGGAAAAAGGTGGAATTTTAAAATCCAGACCCGAATATTTGGCAGAGTGCATATTTCCTGTTGATCTTTGAATTCCGGGATACATTCCGACAATATGAATGTTCGGTTCATCTGAAACTTCGCCCTGTAACCCTTCTACCATTCCGCGGATTCCAAATTTGGTACTCGAATAGGCGGTTGAATAAGGAGCCGGCATCCATCCGCCGATTGAAATATTATTAATTAAAATCCCTTCTTTCTGCTTTTTGAAAATAGGAAGAACGGTATGGGCACCGTGTAAAAATCCTAATAAATTGGTTCTTACCAGTTGATCCATCGTTTCGACCGGGATTTCTTCAAATTTACCACTTGCCATAACACCGGCGTTATTGATCCAGATATCAATCCGGCCATTAAACTGCAGTGCCTGTTCTGCCAGATGCTGAACTTGCTGCGCATCGGAAACATCAGTCTGAACGCCCAGGGCCACTACTTCTAAATCGTGACACAATGCGACAGTCTCATCCAGTCCTTCGCGGCCTCTGGCGGCAACTACCACATTGCAGCCTTCCAGCGCGAATGCTTCTGCGGCGGCTCTTCCAACGCCACTTGTGCCTCCGGTGATGACGACTGTTTTTCCACGTAATTCCCCGTGGTTTATTTCTTTATTTTCCATAATGATAAATTGTAATGTTAGATTGATGCACAGATACTATCAATTATTATGCAATTGATTATAAAATTAAATTAATAACTTTTTTTGAACGGAAAGAGAATGCTTGCTCTTGAAATCTTTTTTTCAGATTATCACTTCTTTAGGCCACAAATCATATTTTGAAATCTGTCATTTTAACGAAAGTCACTCCCTGACTGTGAGCCCGAATGCTCTTTATTATAATCGTTTCATGACCCTTTTTGCAATAGAAGATTACCGTAATTGGCCAACATTCGCGAAATTTTTATGCCCGAAAAACACTCAATTACAAAGGATTTGAAGCAAGGGTAAAAAGCGCAACAGCTTACTTCGCGCGCTGAGTTCTAACTGAAAAAAACCGGATTTTTTACGAAAAGCATTCAAAAAATATAACCAAAATTCGCTTCAGCCGTCCGGGATTTTAAAATGGATGATTACATAAATAGTATTGTTTCCCGAAAAACAGTAAGGATTATGCATCGACAGGTTTGAATTTTCATCGCTGAGTTAAAGCTTTCTGCCCCTTGGTTTGTGAAATTTCGAAAATCAATTGTTAAATAATCCTAAATTATATTGAAAATCATTATATTTGCCGACTATAATTTTAATGTTGTAAACTATTAACGATGCAAGGAAAAGGACTTATTAAGCTGGTTGCGATTATTCTGGGACTTATTTGTCTTAACGAATTGTTACCAACATGGTATGCTGGTAAAGTTGAAAGACAGGCCACTGCTGTTGCGGGAAACAACCCCGAAAAATATAACAGGGAGATCGCCCGTCTGTCTAAAGACACTCTGAATCTCGGATTTACAAAACTGTATTATTCCAGAGCAAAAGAAAGAGAAATGAAGTTGGGTCTGGATTTGAAAGGAGGGATCAACGTTCTTTTGGAAATCAACCAAAGAGATTTGGTGAACGATTTAACCCAATATTCTACGAATCCGATTCTTTTGGAAGCGCTGGACAGAACCGAAAAAGACCAGAAAAATTCTACGAAAAACTATATCGAGAATTTCTTTACCGAGTTTGAACTGGTGAATAAAGAAAAAGGAACCAATCTGAAACTGGCTGATCCGGAAATCTTCGGGAATACCAATCTTACAGAAATTAAATACAACTCATCTGATGAGGAAGTTAAAAATATCGTCAGAAGAAAAATTAGTGCTTCTGAAGGAGCTGCTTATGAAGTAATCAGAACGCGTATCGATAAAATGGGAGTCACCCAGCCAAACGTTCAGCGTGTTCCCGGAACAGGTAGAATCTCCGTGGAAATGCCGGGGAGCAAAGATATCGACCGTGTAAAGAAAATGTTGGCGACTTCTGCTAAGTTACAGTTTTGGGAAGTACAGACTGTACAGGAAGTTATCCCTTATTTAGAACAGTTATCAACGATTGTTCCTTTGAAAGCAGATTCTATCGGTGTTGCAAAAAATACCAATTTAATGAATATGCTTCAGTTGAACTCTTTAAGATCAAGTGGAGTTGGTAACATTAAATTATCAGATACTGCTGCAGTTAATAAAATATTAAACTCAAAAATTGCAAAAGACCTTCGTCCTGCGAATATTAAATATACCCAATTCATGTGGGGCTATAAGCCGGAATCTACCGACGCAAATAATTTAGTGCTTTATGCAATCCGTGGTAATATCAACCAGAAAGCGCCGGTTGACGGTGCGGTGGAATCTGCGAGAGTAAACTATGACGAAATGGGTAGAGTAGTTGTCGACATGCAGATGGACTCTAAAGGTTCTAAAGAATGGAAAGCCATGACGGCCAAAAACGTAAACAAATCGGTAGCGGTTACTTTGGATAATGTTGTTTATACAGCGCCAAATGTTGTTAATGAAATCCCGAACGGCAGAACCCAGATTTCTGGAAACTTCTCCCAGGAAGAAGCGCAGGATTTGGTAAATGTTCTGGGAGCTGGTAAATTGCCTGCAAGTGCAAAAATAGTACAGGCAGATGTGGTTGGACCATCATTAGGCCAGCAGTCAATCGATGCAGGGATGCTTTCATTCCTGATTGCCTTTTTGGTAATTGTTGCCTATATTATTTTCTACTACGGTGGAGCAGGAGTTTACGCAGTAATCGCAATGGTGATTAACTTATTCTACATCTTCGGAATCATGGATTCTGTAGATGCGACCTTAACTTTGCCTGGTATCGCAGGTATCGTGCTCTCCATGGCGATGGCGGTGGACACCAACGTAATTATTTATGAAAGAACCAAAGAAGAACTCTTCGCCGGTAAAAATATTCTGGAAGCTTATAAAGACGGTTTCAAACACGCTTTATCAGCGATTATCGACGGTCACTCGACTACGATTTTAACGGCAGTTGTTCTGTATATTTTCGGAACAGGTCCAATTAAAGGATTTGCGGTAACATTGATCATCGGTATTCTGATGACCTTCTTTACTTCGGTACTGTTATCAAGAGTGATGATTTTTGCGAGACTGAACAAAGGTAAAGGACTTTCTGTATGGACTCCTCTAACGAAGAATTTATTCAGAAATGTCTGGATTGACTTTATCGGAAAAAGAAAATATGCTTACATCATTTCTGCGTTCCTTACCGTTGGAAGTTTACTTTCAATCGCAGTCAACGGATTTAAATATGGAATCGACTTTACGGGAGGTAGAAACTACGTAGTGAAATTCGATAAACCTGTTGATGCAACAAAAACAGAAGAAGCTTTAATTAAAATATTTGCTACCCAAGACGGAAAACTATCTGCTGTAGAAGCGAAAACTTTCGGAAGCGGTAACCAGTTAAAAATATCTACGGATTATTTAATTGATGATGAATCCCTGAAAGCCGATCAAACCATCGAGCAGAAATTATATGAAGGTTTAAAACCGAATCTTCCTGCTAACATGACTTTACAGGATTTCAAAGCGGCAGATAAAGATCATGCAGGAATTGTTTCTTCAACCAAAGTAGGTCCAACGGTTGCAGACGACATCAAAACCGGTGGAATGTTCGCCGTAATTGCGGCCTTAGCGGGAATCTTCCTTTATATTTTGGTGCGGTTTACCAAATGGCAGTTCTCTTTGGGAGCCGTCGCAGGTCTTGCGCATGACGCCATTGTTATTCTCGGAGTATATTCATTACTGCACAAATACATGCCGTTTAACATGGAGATTAATCAGGATTTCATTGCGGCAATTCTTACCGTTCTTGGATATTCCATCAATGATACCGTAATTGTATTTGACAGAATCCGGGAATATTTAAGAGAGAAAAAATCCACTACTTTGGCAGGGTTGTTTGATGATTCTATTTCCAGTACTTTGGGTAGAACCTTCAACACCTCATTTACTACGATCCTGGTCATCTTGGCCATCTTCATATTCGGTGGAGAAAACCTAAGAGGATTCATGTTTGCCTTATTACTCGGTATTGGATTCGGTACCTATTCGTCGATCTTTATCTCTTCAGCAATCGCCTATGATTTCCTGAAAGGAAAAGGGAAAGAAGAAACTCCACACGGAAAAACTTCTGTAGATGTTGAAGTAATCGACAAGAGAACTAAGAAATAAATTTTCTGTTCAGATAACAAATGTCCTTCGAAAGAGGGACATTTTTTTTGTGGGAAAATTGGGTTTGTTTTTTTATTTGGGCAGCTTTTTGAGCCGTCTACGCCTATTTTTTTTGAATCCGTCTCAAATCTTGAGGATGGATCCGTAGTGTTTTAAAGTAAACTGATAGTTTACTGATATTAAGAAAGCCGTATCTTTATTTTATTATTAAAAATTTTACTACATGATAAAAAATTATTATTGAATTTTCCAACCACAAAAGTAACAAAAGGGAAAAGTATAAAAACACTCTGTAATCTTCCCCAAAAATAGGATCATTTAAAAATATAGTTTTTAAATTTGAAAGACTATGAAAAACAGTAAATTTTCAGAAGTTCAGATCATC
>NZ_JAUSWQ010000019.1:0-13093 GCF_030815285.1 Chryseobacterium sp. MDT2-18
ATTTGTTCTTGTGTAAAGTTCATAAGTCTGTACGTTTATTTGTTGTAATTTAAAAATACAACTTTTTACTTTACACACTTTTTTAGTACAGTATCCCCAATACCTTTAAATGTAATTTAAGAACGGTTTTAATTCTAAACAAAAAAACTCAGAATTGAAATCCTGAGTTTTAATTTTAGCTTAAAAATTGATTAGAAACCGCTGCTTCCACCAAAGGTAAATGTTGCCGTTAAACCTGCCCGAACTGTTGAAAGCGGGAAGGCGGTAGAAATTTTATATTTCGTCATCAACTGATCGTAGAAGAATCGGATATTGAAATTCTGGGACATATTATAATCTGCAGATAATTTTACACTCATCAATTTCTGTCCTCCGGTGATCTGCGAATCATCCTGTAAAATATTGGTGATTCTGGTTTGGCTGTCTCTTAAAGAGAAATCTCCACGGATGTTCAAATCACTTTTAATGGTTCTTTCTTTTCCTTTGAAGTTCATCTTCATTTTTAAATCTTTCAGAATATATCCAAATCCAAGAATGTATTCTTTGCCCATATCTTCCGTTAAAGTATGGTTTACCAATCCCAACATCAGTAAGCGGTCGATATTATACTGCGCCCGGAACTGCATGTTGTTTCTCATCGTAACATCGGCTCCGATTAATGGTGCAAACGCTTCTACATAACCGACCTGAGAGAAAGTGTAAGGATTATAAATATCACCGAACGCATCTCTGTCTGAAGCTCCGTTCTTCTGAACATTAAAATAATCAATACTCGACTGGATTCCCGACGCCGTATAGGTAGAAGTGTAACCGTGGAGAATATCAAACTTAGAAAACTGACTGTTAACCAACGGGATGTTTTTCAAACCGGAATAAATTACCCTCCAGTTCGGAAGTGGGAATCCTGATTTCTTGGCGTCCGTCATTCCGGTTGGTGTTTTCCCTTCCACTGCTGCCTGGAACGCCGGTACCAAAACGTAGGCATTGGCTAAAGAATGTCCGTCTGTAAATCCATTGGAATCAAGAGTCCCGCCCATTTGTTGAGAAATGATTCTTGCATTCGAAATGATATTGTCGTAAATATTTTTACCATCGGTAAATGAAGTTCCGAAAGTCCACGCTGTTCTGGAATAAGTAATCATCTCGGTTGCAAAGGCAAAATCATGATTTGGATACGCTAAGTTTTGTCTTACGTTGTAGCCTGACTGCGTGAAATTACTGGTATAATTTTTTAAGAAATTAATATCAATTCTAAATTCATTCACCGGCACGATCTGCACGTTCGCCAGGAAATTCTGGTTTTTCATCTGAACATAAGGATCGGTCATATAATCTGAATCAGAAATCCAGCCGCGCTCCAAAACCGTTCTGCGGATATCTGCCTGCGAACCTAAAAGGAAACCGTAAGTTGGCCCGCCCAGAGTTTGCCCGTAACCGTACCAATTTGGCGCAGACAGCAATCCCGGCAGCACGGTACCGTTATTTTCATTATAAGAAACATCCATTTGCTTGATTGAAGTTAATGCATAAGCAATACTCTGCATCGGATTCAGTTTATTTTTGAATTTATAGCTCTTGAAGGTTTTTTTCTGATTGGTCTTTTGCCATGCCAAATTGTACACATTATTCAGGGAATCTATTTCCTGTTTGCGCTTCTGCATCTTCATACTGATGTTTTGGAAATACTTGAATTTTCCAAAGAATTTCGGCACATCAACGGCGGAAGTCGCAATGATATTACTGGTGTTTTGGCCAATACTTCCCAAACTTTCTGAACGGTTGGTTTCCGGATTTACGAAACTGGTCATCACCGTACTTCTGGCATTCCAGTTATAGGTAAAGCCGTAGCCTAATTCAGCATTAATAAAATCCAGATAAGGTAAATATTCAAATGGCAATCTGTAATTCAGCTGAACGCGGTGGTTGTATAAAACAGGGCGGCCTGCTCTGAAAGGATCCGCAAAAATCGATTTGTTGTTCATATCATAAACACTCAAATTGTCATTTAAAGTTCGCATAGAAGAATTAATTTCCAACTTCAGTGATTTGGTAAAATTAAATCCTAAACCGTATTGCCAGCCGAAATAGAAGTTTCTGTTTCTAATGACATCAAAGTCCTGACCAGCATTTCCACCAAGAATAGCATCGATATTTCTAAACTCCAATTCGTTATAATTACGGTCAATTTCTGTTCTGAAAGATAATCTTGTTGGTACAGGATTAATGTTCACTTCTTTCAGCCATCTTAAATACTTATAAGATTTCGCGGTATCGCTCACTATTTTATTAAACGGCCTGATGACAAATGGCTTGAAAGAATAATTGTAATCTGCGTATCCTCTCAAATATTGCCTGTAATTCTTCTTGGTATAAACATCGCGGTAATAGTCGTCATTATAAATAGCAGTTACCGACACGTTTTCTACGTCGTAGAACTTCGCTTTTTTGTTTGGATTCATCCGGTCTTTACGCATATTCACCACGCCCAAACTTCTTTGCTGCGTATAGGTTCTCGCTACTTTTTTCAGTTCTTCTCTGTTCGGCGCATTTTCGAAAGTCACATCATTATCCAGTGGATTATACTTCGGATCCTCGATGGTTTGCGTGTACGAATAGTTTACCGGAATTTTCAAACCTGTTTTTTCCGGCAAGAATTTATCAACATTTACAGTGGTATTAATGCTGTATGCAGAATGTTCCGCCTGCGATCTTTCAGAAGGTTTTTCTGCAATTCCACCGAAGCCGATTGTTGAATAGGAAGCATTCGCATTGACCAAAGCAAAATCTCCGAGGTTGAAATTCACGCTTGCATTTCCGGCATAACCGCCTTTATTTTCAATCTCCGAGAGACGGATTTCATCAACCCATAAAACCACTTCTTTATTGATCAGGGTATTTTTATTTCGGACTCCCAGCATAATCGTGGTCACATTCCCTAAACTTGGGCGACCTTTGATATAGATTTTTTTGTTGGGATCCTGCACACCATATTCCACATCTTCACGACGGATATCTATTCCCGATGGGAAATTCTGATCTCTTCTTAATTTCGCATCCACAAAATGCTGAATGGCAAGATTTACTGTATTTTCAGTTGGCCAAATTTCCAGGGGTGACCTTGCGTTTTTAGAGGTGTATTTTAAAGATGCTTCGTATTCATAATAGTTATCAGTGGCATCGCTTCCGAAACGGATAAAGAATTTTGCATCTTCATCATAGTCCGAAGAATTTACATTTTTCAAATCTTCAGCGTGAACGAATAATTCTAAATTTTTGTAACGGCGCATATCCAACGCTACATTCTTGAAAACTCCACGGGAAGAATTTTTCTCCAATGGCTGCGCTTTCATATATAATGATGCTTCGTTTTGTCTTTGTGCACCGGCATTTCCGCTAAGAATCTGTCTTTCGATTCCCGGAGGAAGCACATAAGGAGGTTCGTTTAAACCATTTTCTTCTAAATTTACACTTCCGACATCCAAATTCTGATCAGTCACAAAATTAGTTCCTTCATCAGAATCATTGAGATTGGTTGCTATATTTTTGGTGTATTTTCTCCAGTCGCTTCGCACCAAATCCAAGGTTCCGAAACGGATGGTTGAAGCCTGGTCAAATCCTGTCAGTAGCATTCTGGCATAACGGACATTATTTAAAATAGAAGGATCAGCCTCCCCACCAGCACTTGAAGGATCAAACTGCGCCACAGGAACACGGAATAAAAACCACTTATTTTTTCCGGTTTGCCCGTTCTGGAATTTAGCTTCTACTTCTTTAACATCAACTATAAAATTCTCGCCCAACACCATTTTGTTCTTGTCAAGTTCTATAGTATATTGGTTGTAATTTTCATTTTGATCTAAATTATAATCACGGTTGATGTCCTCGGCATCCGGCATTTGAGTTGCAACTTCCAAAGTATTGCTTTTCGAATTGCCTTCCGGCCCGCGGAAATATTTATAACGCTCCGTTAAAGAAGACGCTTGATTTCCCTGGAATTTATCCGACAGATAAAACACGAAATCATCGGAAGCAGGATCCAAAACATTGGTCACCGGATTCACGTAATTGGTTCCGAACTTCGCAGCTTCACCTTCAGCATCTAAACCGTCATATCCTAAATCCTGTGCGGCTCTGTCTTCATTTTCTGAAGAGAAAGCGTAAAGAACCGGAAACTGACTTGGCTGAATTCCCCAGTTAGTAGTCGTGGTATTTGCCGGAGTTGTCGGCGTTGGCAATCCGTTTTCATACTGAAGTTTGCCGTCTTTCAAAACATCTTCAGAAACATTTCCTAAGTGTAAAAGTAATTTCGGATTAGTCCCCAAGGGATTTCCATCAGCATGCGGATCCATCATCCAGAATTCTACATATTCAATATTGGAATTCACAAAATTAGAAACCGAAACCGGTCTCATTAAACCTGCCCATCTTTCCTTTGTCGTTTCTATATTTTTATTGATGTTATAAGGCCCTCTTTCATTCGGGAAATAACTGATATCAAAAGTATTGGTGTATAGCTGTTCACCTGCTACGAAATCTCTGCTGTTGTACAGTTCCGACATTTGAACCCGCCGTGAAGCATGATTGGAAACTGCTGCAGCATTAATTCCGTTCGGAGCTTTACCGCCAATTCCGTAAAATCTCGGGTCGATGTTATACCAGGTCAACAATCCTCTACCGTTTCCGGAAGCAAGATCGTCATTTAAACCTCCATTTAAAAAGAAAGGTTCAGGATTTTTTTCCGGCTTTGAAGCCAAACTCCACATCGCCGGTTCTTTCAATGAGATCTTGGATGTACTCTGTTCGAAATCATCGAGATATGACTGGTCGCCAATTCCTTTATTCTGTCCCGGAATAAGATAAGCACCTTCGGCAAGGAAACTCAGATTCGACGGCGCTTCTGTATTTACAAAAGGAATTTTATCGGTTAATCTGGTCAAAAACGGCAATTCATTATTATATAAAATATTGAATCCTGCCATGGTATTATTCACCGCTTCCTGGCCAAAGTTTACTTTCTGTGTTAATGGAGTTTCGGCATAATTAACAACAGTTGCACCTACGGTAAGGTGTTCATTGAATTTTCTTTCTAGGTTTAAACCTAAAAATCTTTTTCTTTGGGTATTAAAAATCAATTGATTTTCCAGAGAAATACTTACCGCCTGACCGGATTGTTTCACCGTTTCATTAATAATATTTACCGATCCCAACATGTAATCTACCGTATAATCTACCCCTTCCTGAAGTTGCACACCGTTGGCAGAAACTTTTACAGAACCTTGCGGAACATTGATCGCGCCAAGAGAAATCCCGGAACCCTGCGTTCCTTTAAACCGACCTTCCATCGTGTAACGCAGCGCCAAATTGCTTTGAGAAGCCACCTGTTTCTGTTGGTCGTATAATTCATTAAAAACAAATTTTGGATCACTAGTTCCCAAGATATTTTGCAGATAAGCACCGAAAGGTTTTGCTTTGGTGAAAATCACTTTTCCATTTTCAGGATCCACCGTTATTCCCGGCACGAAATCGAAAATACCGTCGCCGGTTTCTCCGCCACCTTCCTGTAAATCGTTATTCATATTCAAACGGTCCCAGTTGAACAGTTTCAAAAGATTAGGATTAACCTGCGTTGTTGGGGAATTAACGGTTGTTGGCAGATAATTTACCTTTCCGCCATTTTGCGGATCACGGTAATACACATTTAATAAAAAACCGTCCGGATTGATTTGATTCGTATTTAATGGATAAATATTCTTCATCATCAAATCCCACATGGGCGAAGTGGTTTTTACGGTACTGTTCGGTTTCAAAACTTTGGTGATCAAAACCGGACTTTCTTCTGAAAACTCTCCGACTTTGTATACCTTATTATCACCATTCAACGTAAAACTGTAAGAAACCGCCAAAAGCTGGTTGTCATTTAATCTTTGATTAAGCGACATATATCCCAGTTGCGGATTAAATGCAAACTCGTTTGGATTTAATTTTCGGGCTTTTCTGTTGAAAATATATTGCTCTCCGTCAGCATACGCTTCCGGTGAACCGTTTGCATTGGGGAAAAGCTGACCTTTGATGATATTTCCATAATCTGTTCCTGCATCTCTGGGAATCCCAATAGCAGCGGAAATGCTTTGATACAAATTATTTTGAGAATTATCCGGATAACCGGAAATCCCTTCACCCAAATCCCGAATTCCCAAAATCCCTTTTTGATCCTGAAGATTTCCTGAACCCTGGTCCAAAACCCAGGCTTCAATTCTGGTAATGCTGATTCTTGAATTAATCTGTGGATAATTGAGAAGTGCTTTGTCGTAGTTATTTAGGAAATAATGGTCTAAATAATAATGCTGATTATCTTCATAATCAATTGCATTCAATTTAAAGGAATTCATTACACCGCCACCTTGTGCGACGATGGTCCGGGCCTCACCCTGCTGTTGGGAAAACACCAAAGTTCCGTACGTTTTACCTAACTGGAATTCGGTCTTTAAACCAAACAAAGATTCTGACCCGCGAATTAAATTGGTAGAAAGCGGCATATTCACATTTCCGAATTCTACTCTTTTTATAATTTTATCCTCGCCGCCAGTGGTTTTATCTGTGAGACCTTTTGACTGTAAATCTTTCCACGATCCTTTTGCCTGCCAAACCAGATTCATCCTGTTCTCAAAAGCGAAACCACTTTGGGTATCGTAGTTGGCTTTAAGCTGCAGGTTCTCACCAACCTTACCGATTAATCCCATTTGAATTCTCTGCTGGATATCAACGGCGAAATTGGTTCTGTTCTGAGGTAAAATTAAAGGATTGTCGATTTTCTGGTAAAGGCCCCCAATATCGAATGAGGCGAAACCTTGCGGAATAATTTCGATTTTATTACCTCCGAATATACTCTCGAAAATTTTATTTTTAATATCAACACTTGGGAGCAGTCCTTTTTTAATGGCTTCGGTTTGGTCTTTTCTGTAACCTACAGCATTAGTGGCAGATTTTTCTTTGTAATATTCACTCAACTGATTCTTGAGCATGTACTGATGATATTCCGCAGAGGTCATAGACATGGGATTTCCGACGACTGTATTTCCTATTTTGGGATAAAGGATGTACATCCCGCTTGACACGTCATAAAACGCATCATACCGCATCGGATTAGGCAAAGAAAAATCGGTCCTAACTGATGAACTGTCGCTGGGCTTCTGTTGCGCAAAAATGCTGACAAATGAGAAACACGTCAAAACAAAAATTAAAAATCTATGCTTAAAAAAACTGTTCTTCTCCAAATGTTAAATATTTTTTAAAATTTGCTTCACCAGATCTTCTACCCGAAGATCAGGATTCTGCTTTAGAATTCGGTCTGCCATTTTCTCACTCATCTTCCTGGAAATTCCCAAAACCTCTAATGCAGATAACGATTCTTCTTTCACTTTATTATTCACAAATATAGAAATATTTTCATCGGAACTGCTGAATTTTTGGACTTTGTCTCTCAAGTCGACAACGATCCTTTCCGCAGTTTTCACACCGATTCCTTTTACTTTTTGTAACAGGGCGCTGTTGTTTGAAAGAATGCCTGCCGCAATCTCTGTAAGGGACAAAGAAGAAAGCATAATCAGGGCAGAAACCGGTCCCACTCCATTAACGCTTATTAACAGATTAAACATTTCTTTTTCTAAAATTGTGTTAAAACCGAAAAGCAGATTGGCATCTTCGCGGATAATCTGTTGAATGTTTAAAAAGGTTTCTTTTCCTAACACTAATTTCTCGGAAGTTTGCAAACTGACCCCAACTAAATATCCAACTCCCTGTACATCAATTACTATGGAAGTTGGATTAAGTTGTTGAACAATTCCTTTTAAAGAATAAATCATTTTGTGTTTTTTATACTGAAGTTTATAGTTTTGATGAAAATTTATTTCTTTTCTCTCATCTGGGCATCCAGAACAGCGATGGTCGCCAGATTCACGATTTCATCTACACTGGCGCGCATCTGCAATACGTGAACCGGTTGTTTCAGCCCCATCAAAATAGGACCCACTACCTGTGCCACTTTCATTCCGCGGATAATTTTGTAGGACAGGTTGGCACTTTCAAGATTAGGGAATACAAATACATTCGCCGGCGTAGTCCCCAGTTTGGAAAACGGATAATCTGAAAGATGATCAGCATCCATTGCAAAATCAGGCTGTATTTCACCGTCCACAATCATGTTCGGGTATTTTTCATGAAGCATGGAAACCGCTTTCGCTACTTTTTTCGAAGTCTCGGAGATTCCTGCAAAATTTTCAAAAGACAGCATCGCGATTCTTGGCTCGATGGCAAAAGATTTCACCACCATTTCCGACATTTTTGCAATGTTAACCAAATCTTCAGAGGTAGGATTCTGAATAATCGAAGTATCGGCAAAGAAAATAGGTTTTTTCTCGGTGAGAATCATCATCATCGATGATACTTTGTCAACGCCTTTTTCTTTTTCAATGACCTCTAACACCGGTCTCAGCGTTGACGAATAATTCTTGGAGAAACCGACAATCAAAGCATCGGTATCACCGTTTTTCAGCATCAACGGACCGAAATAATCTCTCTGACGGACATATCTTTTAGCTTTATATTCGTTCATGCCTTTTCGCTGACGGAGTTTCCAAAGCGATTCGCGGTACGTTTTACGGTTTTCTTCCTGATCGTCATCTGCAGGATCCACAATCGGAACATTCAGTTCAATCCCGAATTTCTTCATCTGTTCCCGAATGTATTTTTTATCACCCAACAGAATCGGTTGTGCAATTCCTTCTTCATAAAGAATTTGCGCTGCTTTCAGAACGTTGTATTCTTCGGCATTTCCGAGAGTCACTCTTTTCGGATTGGCTTTTGCGCGGTTCTGCATCATTCGGATGAGTTTTTCGTCACGGCCCATTCTGTCCAAAAGCGTATTTTCGTATTCGTCGAAATCTTCAATCGGTTTACCCGCAATTCCACTGTCCATAGCGGCTTGGGCTACTGCTTTTGAAACTCGCGTAATCAGTCGGTTATCAAAAGGTTTTGGAATGAAATATTCGCGGCCAAAACTCAAATTCTTTAGGTTATAGGTCAGAATAACCGCTTCAGGAACGGGTTCTTTGGCCAGATTTGCAATAGCATGAACTGCCGCCAGTTTCATGGCTTCATTTATTCCAGTCGCCTGAACATCCAGCGCGCCACGGAAAATATATGGGAATCCTAAAACGTTATTCACCTGATTAGGATAATCACTTCTACCCGTTGCCATGATGGTGTCTTTTCTGGTTTCCATGGCCAGATCATATTCAATTTCGGGGTTTGGATTTGCCAAACCAAAAACCACAGGATTGTCTGCCATGGTCAAAAGCATTTCCGCCGTCATGACATCTGCTTTGGAAAGTCCGATGAAAACGTCTGCACCTTGTAACGCATCTGCTAAGGTTTCGATTTCGGTATTGGCAACAAAATCGAGTTTTTCCGGAGTTAAATTTTCTCTTTTATGGTTGATGACTCCTTTGGAATCGCACATCAGCACATTTTCCTTTTTCAGACCGAGTTCCAGATAGAGTTTGGTACAGGCAATTGCCGCAGCTCCCGCGCCATTAACAACTACTTTTACCTCACCTATATTTTTACCCGCGATTTCAAGGGCGTTTAATAATGCCGCAGCAGAAATAATCGCAGTTCCGTGCTGATCATCGTGCATCAACGGAATATTCAGTTCTTCTTTTAATCTCTGTTCGATGTAAAATGCTTCCGGAGCCTTGATGTCTTCCAGATTGATTCCGCCAAATGTTGGGGCAATTCCTTTAACGATTTCGATGAATTTATCAGGATCTTTTTCATCAATTTCAATATCAAAAACATTAATGTCGGCAAAGATTTTAAACAAAAGCCCTTTTCCCTCCATCACCGGTTTTGAAGCTTCTGCACCGATATCACCCAATCCCAAAACAGCCGTTCCGTTTGAGATTACTGCTACTAAATTTCCTTTGCCGGTGTATTCGTAAGCTAATTTTGGATCTCTTTCAATTTCCAAACAAGGGATAGCGACTCCCGGAGAATAAGCAAGAGACAAATCTCTTTGTGAAGTATGTGGTTTGGATGGAATTACTTCAATTTTCCCTTTTGGCTCAACGCTATGATAATCAAGTGCTGCCTGGTTAAAGTTTTTTTCGTCTCTATTATTTTTACTGGACATAATATATTGATTTTATATAAAGGTACGAAACCTCTATTGATGTATGTTTTAAATAGTTTCTATTAATACGGTCTGAAGAAAAATCAGTCGAGGTTTAAGATGTATTTCTTATGATAACCGACCAGACTTTCAATTGGTTTCTGAACCACTTTTCCGATGTTTAAATTAAGTTCGGCGGCGGCGGCGCGCAGAATATCTTCATAAATATAAGCAATATAACCAATGAAATTAATTTCAGTTTCTCCTGATTCCGGATAAGGCAAAACCTGGTAATCCAGAAAATTTTTCATTTCGTCGAAAACCATATTTTGAAAGTAAGGATGGCTTTTATGGTCCGCAATAAATTTATTGAATTCTCCCAAGTACGCATTGGCCCGCGGGTTATGGTACATCATTCGGATGGCTTCTTCAATTGTGAGATTATAAGTTTTATTAAACTCGCGCTCTAAATCCGCCGGCAGTTTTTTCATAAAAAACCGACGCAGCAAATGTTTTCCTAAAGCACTTCCGCTTCCTTCATCACCAATTAAAAAACCGAGAGAAGGCAAATCTACCCTAATCTTTTCGCCATCAAAGAAGCAGGAATTAGAGCCTGTTCCCAAAATGCAAACGATTGCCGGTTTGCCATTGTAGGCGGCATAAGCAGCGGCGGTTAAATCTTCTTTGATCCGAACCTCTGCCTGCGGAAAAGCTTTTACAAACTCATTTTCCACTTTTTTTACATTGGCGGGAGTCCCACAACCTGATCCATAAAAAAACACTTTTTCGATGTGGTTTTTCACAAAAAACAAGTCTTGGTTTTTATCGATTTCCTGGCCGATAAAATCGGGATTTATAATATTGGGATTAAAGCCCAAAGTTGTTGTTTTCAAATGGGGCTTCCCGGAATTATCGAGGATCACCCAATCACATTTGGTAGAACCGCCGTCTATTATGGCAATCATATAATAATCGTTTAATCTGCTAAAATATTAATTTAATTTCAATCCATTTTAGATTTAAAGAAATAATTGATTTTAAAGCTGCGAAGAGCTTTTCAAATAAAAAACGGACAAAAGCCCGTTTCCTGATTGTATCAAATCTTTTTATTTAAAATCACTCTATTGCCAACACTTCCAGAATTTCCGGAGCAAATTGTTTTACCGTGGTTTCCACGCCCAACTTCATGGTAGAAAAACTCATTGGGCAACCGTTGCAGTTCCCGTGAAGCTTCACCAAAACTGTTTGCCCCTGCACATCGATGAGTTCGATATCGCCGCCATCTTTATTCAGAAACGGACGAATACTTTCGAGGGCATCCATCACTTTGGTTACTGTTTCTTCGTGTTTCATTTCTTTGTTCATCGTTTTAAATCATGATTTGTTATTGTAAACCACCCGTCAAAATTTTTTTAATATTTTTTTTGACACTCCGGATTATAGTTTCCCTATTTTTTTGGAGAACAACCTGCCATGGTCGTGATTTTTACTGCTTCCGTTGCGGGAAGGTTTTTATTTCTTTCGACCAGACTTTCAATCATATTCTGAGTGGTCTTCATATAAATTTCAGCAATCGCCGAACCGTCCTGCAAAGCAGCAGGTCTGCCAACATCACCGGCTTCACGGATACTTTGAATTAAAGGAATTTCGCCTAAAACAGGAATTCCTAAATCTTCTGCCAAATACTGTGCTCCCTGATTTCCAAAAATATAATATTTATTATCTGGTAATTCTTCAGGGGTAAAATACGCCATATTTTCGATTAAACCTAAAACTGGGATATTAATGCTTTCCATTTGGAACATTGCAATTCCTTTTCTCACATCGGCAAGCGCAACATGTTGTGGAGTACTTACGATAACCGCTCCTGTTACAGGTACTTCCTGAATAATCGACAAGTGAATATCGCCTGTTCCCGGAGGCAAATCGACTAAAAGAAAATCCAGTTCTCCCCAAGCCGCATCACGAATCATTTGATTCAACGCTTTCGAAGCCATCGGTCCGCGCCACACTACCGCCTGATTAGCACCTGAGAAATAGCCGATAGACAACATTTTGACACCGTAGTTTTCAACGGGTTTCATTAAATTTTTACCGTCGATTTCTACGGAGATTGGTTTTGCGCCTTCGGTATCAAACATCGTCGGAACAGACGGCCCGTAAATATCAGCATCTAAGATCCCGACTTTGAAACCCATTTTCGCTAAAGTTACCGCGATGTTTGCTGCAACCGTAGATTTCCCAACACCTCCTTTACCGGAAGCAATTGCGATAATATTCTGAATGCCTTTAATCTGCTTTCCTTTGATCTGACTTTGTTGAATTTCAGACGGTTCGGGAGAGGCAATTTTTAATTTCAGAACGATTTCCTCACCGAATTCAGAAGCGAAAGCCTGTTTCATAGCAGCTTCTAATTTTTTCTTTTCGTGCATTGCCGGTGAATGCGCAGTCATATCGATATATACATCGTTCCCCATTACCTGGAAATTCTGAACCAAATCATCTACTTCTATTTCTTTCAGAAATGCCTGAACTTTATCTTTTGTCAACATAATTCTATATAATAAATTGAGCGTCAAATTTACGCAAATTTTTGTTATTTAGAATCAGTAAAAGTTATGATAAATGTTTGATTCCGAAAACAGAACTTTATGAAAAAGCAAAGGTAATTAAAGCATGTCTTTCAAATATTAACTTTTTTATAAGACACGCCTTAAATACTTGAGGTTGGAAGAATATTATTATTTTTTTAATATAGATCTCACTTAATTTGACCAAAATATTTTTGCATAAACACAACTTTTGCTACTGATCCCTTTCTTTTATATTTGGTAGTGTCTTAAAAAGTGTGTAAAAAAAATGTTGTCGTTGTTGTTGATTTGGTTTAGAAATGTGGGTAACTTTAAGCGAAGCGTAAAAAAGTTA
>NZ_JAUSWQ010000020.1:0-7260 GCF_030815285.1 Chryseobacterium sp. MDT2-18
AAGGATTCGTGCGGCAGCGGTGGAAATTTTGGAAATATAATAATTATGAAGAATGAAATTATTGTGGCTCAAAGTCGGAGACTTTGCGCAGCAGGGGGATTTATCTCTGCCCTTTAGTAAATTATTTATTTGATTTCTTTAAAGAAACAATAAGAGTAAAATTATAAGGATAGATAGTAAACCTATCATTCTGGATATGCAAATAAAATTTCCAGTTAAAGTTAAGCTACATTTTGATAAATTTTGTTTTGATTATTAAACTCTTCTATTGTTTTAAAATTTAGTGTACCGTGACGTCTTTTTTTGTTGTACCAAATTTCAATGTATTCAAAGATTTCTAACTCCATTTTTTCTTTTGAGATAAGTTTGTTGCCATAAATCAGCTCGGTTTTCAATGACTTAAAAAAGCTCTCCGCCACCGCATTGTCCCAACAATTTCCTTTCCTGCTCATACTTCTTATTACGCCATAGAACTCAATTGTATTAGCGAATTTCTTGCTTGCATACTGAACACCTCTATCTGAATGAAAAATTAATCCTTTTTGAACCGTTCTGTTTTTTATTGCCATTTTCCATGCTGCAAGACTTGTTTCTTCGGTACTCATTCCATCGCTTAAGCTCCAGCCAATTATTTTTCGGTCGTACAAGTCTATAACAGTCGTGAGGTATAAAAAACCTTCCTTGGTTTGAATATAAGTGATGTCAGATACCCAAGTTTGGGATGCATTGGTAGGCCTAAAATTCCTATTCAACACATTTTCCACCACCAAATAATTGTGTTTTGAGTTGGTTGTAACTTTAAACTTCTTACTTAATTTGCTTCTCAAACCCAGTTCTTTCATGTATTTAGCAACTGTTATTCTTGATATTTTGTAACCCAATGCGTTCAATTCAAAAGTAATCCGTGGGCTTCCATAACGCTGTTTTGAGGCAAAATAAATTAAACTTATGTGGTGATTTATTTTTTCTTTCAAAAGCAATCTAGCGGAGATTGGCTTACTTTTCCATTTGAAGTAACCGCTGGAACCAACTTCCAAAACCACGCACATTTTTTCAATCGGAAATAGGAATTCATGATTTTTAATGAACTCATATTTCATCGACCGCTCTTGGAAAAAATGCCGATTGCTTTTTTTAATATATCCCGTTCCAGCTCTGCATCCTTGAGCTTTTTCTCCAGTTCATGGATTCTTTCCTGCTCCGGTGTTAGTTTTAAATTTCCTTTCCCAGGAAAGCTTCCTTCTCCAAATTCTTCATATTCTTTGCGCCATTTATAAAGCAATGTGACTTGGATTCCAAGTTCTCGTGCGAGTTCCGAGACATTACTCCTCTCGTTACTTAGTTGCACTGCTTTTGTTTTAAAAGCTGGATCGTAGATTTTTCTCTCTCGTTTCATATGTTAAAATTAAGGTTTTATGCTTAACTTTTACTGGACGCTAAATTAGTATATCCAGGTCATAAGTAATGCGTTTTGGGGTGGCTGTATATGGGTACCCGTCAGAGTTTTGTTGAATATCTGAAATCGTTTGTAATTGGTTTCCTGTGGAGGAATAGGTTAAATTATCTATTAAAGTTGCAAAAGGATTTCCAGCCAATACTGAGCTCGAACGTTTTAATTCTGTAATATTTCCATCCTGAATTTTAACAGTTTTTACTTGTTTTTTGTCATAGAATGCGGCAGCGGAGGTGATTTTAGAATTGATATAAATTTGTAATTATTATGGGTACGAGCGAGACGCTCGCACCAGCGTGGGGGCAGGGTTTCCTTGAACTCGTAGATAAACAGTTTGAAAAGTAAAACAACAAAGCCACTCATTGAGTGGCTTTGTTTATTAATCTTTCTCGTAATAATTGAGTGATTAAAAAAGTAATTATTGCAACTATATATAAAGTTCTTTGTTCGGGATATTTTATTGCCCAATAAATAAAAGGGACACTTATTACAATCCATTCAATAAGTAATTTTATTTTTAAATTATTCGAATTTGGAATAATCAATACGCAATCTAATATTATTAGCATTATTATGAAACCTGCCCAAAACATTATACCGTAAAGGCAAATACCTATTAGAGAAGCTATTATTGCCTGAAAAACATTTCTCGAAATACTTGAGTCCATTAACCCATATATAGTGGTGTACAAAAATAATACTGTAAAAACACCGACAATATTTATCCAATTCGTTTTTAATATTTTCATTGTCATTTCTAATTATATTTATTATTACCTTACCATTTCAAAAGCTGCAGTTCCGGGCTCCGGAATAGGAACCCTCTCAACGGTAGGCTGGGAGGTCATAGTTTTATTCCAATCGCCAACAGAGTAGCTTTTATCTCCTTGTTGTACTCCTGTAAAAACACCGTTCTCATCCATTGTAACATTAAAGCTGTTACTCATCATTGGTTTACCCCCATCTCCAGGTAAGCTGGTAAAAGGATTTCCTACGGCAGGGCTAACACCGATCATTAACTGATTTCCAGCAGTATCTCCAATCATTGTTTCGGCTGAAGGAAAAGCATCCCCGGTCTGGGTAACATTAACTCCTAAAGTGCCTGCTGCTTTATTCTCAGTTAAGCTAAAATTAGTTGTTACATCAATGGACGGTGTAATGCTCTCTGGAGTTAAGGGGTTTTTTCCTGACATTGTAGAAGTCCAAGATGTTGTAGTGCTCCCATCTTTATTTGCAGTATATGAAGCGTTTGTAATAGTTCCTTTATCGTCTTTTGCTTGACCTGATCCTAATAAAGGATGATAAGAAGGACTAGAGGTAGCGGGGGAATTAGTATAAGTATGATTGTCTGTATTCATTACATAACTGTGAGAGAGTCTTGAACTTACCGAAGAGGAAGTAGAAAACCCTCTACTGTCACCTGAAAAACCACCGCCAAACGTCTTCGATGGAGCAAAGGATCGTGTGGTTACAGGATATGGCCACATTCCATCTGGGTCAATAAACCTAATAGGATTATCCAGAGCATAAGTATATGGCGACCATCTTCTACCTATTTCCGCTAGTGGATCCACAACACCCCATTTTCCAATATCGGGCATATAAAATCTTGCGCCATAATCATACATTCCCGTCTCCTGCAATTCCTTACCGTTGTACTTGTAGTTGTACTTAGAATTACCAACCAAATTATTATAATCAGTATGTTCTAAACCAAAAGGATAATAATTGCTTTCAGTATCAATAGTAAGAGCGCCTGCGCTGTTTTTATAATAACTTAACCTCACATTTCCGAGATGATCGGTGTAGTTGTAAATGTAGGCATTTTTTATAAAATCATAATAACCTTCTGCAGTGGGTTTAAATTGTAAGAGATTATTTTCATATTGGAAGCCGTCTAAATAGGCGGTTACTGTCGTGCCATAGGTTTTCTTTAGTTTCACACCGTCGGCACGGTAAATGTAATTTGTATTGCCCTGGCTGCTGCTAATGGCTACAGGTAAATTCAAATAATTATAATTAATCGCACTTATTCCTTTATCTGCCATAGAAGTCATGTTACCATTAGCGTCATAAGTAATGCGTTTTGGGGTGGCTGTATATGGGTACCCGTCAGAGTTTTGTTGAATATCTGAAATCGTTTGTAATTGGTTTCCTGTGGAGGAATAGGCTAAATTATCTATTAAAGTTGCAAAAGGATTTCCAGCCAATACTGAGCTCGAACGTTTTAATTCTGTAATATTTCCATTGCTGTCATAAAGTAAGCGTTCAAAGTATTCCTTGGCGGATGGATTTTGAGAATTCTGATAATAGCCTGCCGTAAGACGGTTCAAGCCATCATATACGTAGCCGTACCTCCGTAAAATCCCGTCATTAGCAGTTGTCCAATCAACTTCTGCAATATTGCCATTGTATTTAGGCAATACTTTATCATTGGTAAAATCAGTATTTGGAACTTGTAGGCCATCGACATTATTATACTTTATTTTGTATCCAAATAATTTGGTACCCATGTTAGAGGGATCATTTATTTTCGTCAGCCAACCCCGGATATTGTAGGCATAATCAATGCTTTGGAGTGGACTGTTAATCATAGTCCCACCTACTTTTTTGTTTTTGAGCTGTCCAATTTCATTATAGCTGTTTTGGGTTAGAATTTCTTCGGGCTCTAAGTCAACCTGATGCTTGTGAACCAAAAGGCGGTTTTGGTGGTCATAGTCAAAGGTTTCTTCAATTTTTACTTCAGTACTGCTACTCAATCTTTTGTGATAGGTAAAGACTTTCTGTGGAACACCGGTAAAATCGAGAATGCTTTCTGTTTTGGTATAACCGCCGAGATGGTTGATGGAATGGCCTCCAATAACTCTCCCTTTTCTATCGTAGAAGCTGTAGTTTTGTGTCCAGTTATCATCTTCTATGTTTTTAACAAAAGAAGCGGTGGGCAGGGATTGGGTAACTCCTGTTTTTTTTTATTATTGCTCAAAGTCGGAGACGTTGCCAGCAGGGTATACCACCTGAAAAGTTTGATGTGCGATGGCCACACGAAAGGATTCGTGCGGCAGCGGTGAAAACATTATTCCTGAAGATGTTACCATTGAAGATAAACCCGATTTTGAGAAGTTGCATTTAATTAACCAACTTGACGAAGATGATAAATCGATGATTTTTAAAATGGTAGATAAAATGCTTACCACCAAAAAATTTAAAGACTTCTTTAATAAAAATGTGGCTGCACTATAAAACAAAAAACCCTCACAACTTGCAAGAGATTTTTTTATTAATAATGCTGTAAAATTTTATTTAGATTTATTAAGTCTATCTGTTAATATGTTAAGTAATTCTATAGAGGAATAGGATAAACCATTTGTATTAATAGTAATAGGAGTACCGTAGTTTTTGTAATTAAGATTTAAGATATTTCTCTTAAAAGATGAAAATGGCATCATATATTTATCTGGCTCTTTTACTTTAACCAAAACCATACTAATTGAGTTTTTCATAAGTAATCCTGTAGGAACTTTATAAATTTCAATATCTGTAATATCTTCCCAGTTTATCCATCCTACGGAACTCAAAGTTGTATTATCATAAATACCCCTGTCATTAACTATTATACCTGTTTGATTCGTAAAAAGTCTGTATCCTATATATATTGAGGCAATACCAAAAAATATTAATCCTATTATACCTGTATATAAAATTGCTTCTTCTCTGAAAAATATAAAGGATTTATACTTCTTAGGATTTAATACAAACAGAACACTGATAATTGTCAAGACAATGCCTCCCAAAAGAATGAGAGAGGTTTTTTTTCTGTTTAATTTTATTATGAATTCTTGTGACATACATTATTTGGTATTTTCATAAACATTCTCTACTCCCGAACTTCCAAGGTTCGAACCACCCCAAGATCCTAAAGCTCCGCCTATTAGTCCACCTATTAATGCTCCAGGAACAGCCCCCGCTCCTCCAAACCAAACTCCAATAGCTGCTCCTACAGTTGCCCCTGCTTCTGCTCCTGCCCAGCCTCCTACAACTCCTCCAGCTGCACTCCCCGCAGCTACTGCCGTATTTCTACCATTGGTTTCTCCTTTGGTTTGGTAATCATTATAATCAGTTGCAACTCCATCCCCAACTTCTATCGCTCCTAAAACTACTGAACCCACTACAGAACCATTCTTTAAAAATTTACCAACTCCTGAAACTTTAACATACTGATTACCTTGCCAATTATTTCCATAATATCTAACATTCAGCTTATTGTATGTTATTCCATCAAAGTTTCTATTTTTAATCGGAGTTGTCCAAACTCCAACAGTTCCGCCTTTATTATTTTTTGTAAGCCAATCTCCTGTTGTTCCAATAACACCATTAAGTTGTCCCAAATAGGTTGTTGTATTACTCTCGCTTTTCTTCCCAGTAACAACAACTTCTTCAATCTGCACTTCTTTTTCAGCAGTCTTCGTTTCAGGGACATAAACATACATATTCTTTGGATCGTCAATGTATGGTTGAAATTCTGGTGTTTTTGGACAGGTAGGACAAGTTGCAAGACCGTTTGATTCCTCAAGTAATCCAGTTGGATCTGAAAAATAAACAGGATTATTAAATGCAAAGCGATAAGGTGTCAAGGTAGGAATTAAAGCTGATAAAGGGTCTTGAGTAGCAAATCTTCCGATGTCAGGCATATAGTTTCGCCAGTCCATTGCGTACATTCCCGTCTCTTGCAATTCCTTACCGTTGTACTTGTAGTTATACTTAGAATTACCAACCAAATTATTATAATCAGTATGTTCTAAACCAAAAGGATAATAATTGCTTTCAGTATCAATAGTAAGAACACCTGCGCTGTTTTTATAGTAACTTAACCTCACATTTCCGAGATGATCGTTGTAGTTGTAAATGTACGCATTTTTTATAAAATCATAATAACCTTCTACAGTGGGTATAAATTGTAAGAGATTATTTTCATATTGGAAGCCGTCTAAATAGGCGGTTACTGTCGTGCCATAGGTTTTCTTTAGTTTCACACCGTCGGCACGGTAAATGTAATTTGTATTGCCCTGGCTGCTGCTAATGGCTACAGGTAAATTCAAATAATTATAATTAATCGCACTTATTCCTTTATCTGCCATAGAAGTCATGTTACCATTAGGGTCATAAGTAATGCGTTTTGGGGTGGCTGTATATGGGTACCCGTCAGAGTTTTGTTGAATATCTGAAATCGTTTGCAATTGGTTTCCTGTGGAGGAATAGGTTAAATTATCTATTAAAGTTGCAAAAGGATTTCCAGCCAATACTGAGCTCGAACGTTTTAATTCTGTAATATTTCCATTGCTGTCATAGAGTAAGCGTTCAAAGTATTCCTTGGCAGAGGGGTTTTGAGAATTCTGATAATAGCCTGCCGTAAGACGGTTCAAGCCATCATATACGTAACCATATCTCCGTAAAATACCGTCATTAGCAGTTGTCCAATCAATTTCTGCAATATTGCCATTGTATTTAGGCAATACTTTATCATTGGTAAAATCAGTATTTGGAACTTGCAGGCCATCGACATTATTATACTTTATTTTGTATCCAAATAATTTTGTACCCATGTTAGAGGGATCATTTATTTTCGTCATCCAACCGCGGATATTGTAGGCATAATCAATGCTTTGGAGTGAGCTGTTAGTCGTAATCCCACCTACTTTTTTGTTTTTGAGCTGTCCAATTTCATTATAGCTGTTTTGGGTCAGAATTTCTTCTGGCTCTAAGTCAACCTGATGCTTGTGAACCAAAAGGCGGTTTTGGTGGTCATAGTC
>NZ_JAUSWQ010000021.1:0-3742 GCF_030815285.1 Chryseobacterium sp. MDT2-18
AGTAATTGAAAATAGAAGTACAATTAAGTGGTAACAAGTTGTTAATAAGCAATATAGAAACTAAACAAAGCAATCTTGATTTTTGTCAGTTTTACAAAACACCTGTTGTATTTTGTAAAATACTGTTTGGTTCACCCATTTAATACTGTTTATAAAGATTTCCGCTGTCTTTGTGACCCCTGAAATTAGCACTATCTTTTACAGAAGGTACTCTGTTGCCAGCATAATGGTATTTAAATGGTCATTCCTGTGTAGCGGAGTTCCGTTTTTATATGAAAAACGTTTTAATTCAACGATGTTTCCGTTCAGATTGTATTTCAGTAATTCATGATGCTCCACAGTGAAGGGAAAATCATTGCCTGTTTTCTGGTAATAAAACCCGGCAAGCAATCGGTTTGAGTTTGTCATATACATAGCCGTATTTTTGCTCCAGGGTATTGATAACGTCATTATACTTCCAGATTATTATAGCAAAATTACCGTTGTATTTTTCTTTTATTTGTAGTGACCGATCTGCTGCATAGGATTTGGTGGACAGTATCCTGAGAGATTCATTGTAGCCAATGTTATAATTAAACAACTGTCCGGTTTGGAAATTTCATAAAGCATCCAACTTTACGACCATTCTGGAAAATGTTTTTCTGCTGAAATAACCGAACCAGCACCTCTCTACCCACCGCCTCTTTTGTAAAAAAATTAATAACAGTTTCTTGACATAAAGCTATAGCTGGTACGATATTAAAGGAAGAACGATTGATTGCCAAACCGGCTACCATTTTGGCGGCTACATCAGTATGTCTTGTTTGCTCGATTTTTAGGAAGCGGTGTAGGAGGCGTATACTTATCACCAAAGAACATCCGTTTCCATGGAAATAATTATTAAAGGGCTGTTAATCCTGACCTCCCTACTGCCTGCTGGTGCATAAACGGCAGGTAAATACTCAGACGGAAGAAATACGAACCGAAACACCTACAATGAAGTTTGGCAGTTCACAAAGAAAGAAGTAGGCAATAACATTCAGAAAATCAATAATGCTACAAGATCCGCAGGTGGATGACGGGAACTAATTTGGGTGATTGTATTTTCATACAATGTAAGAAGTTGACTTTTACTATTGGTCATGAATCACGGATTGCAGATCCACGATATTTGGGAGTATGCCTTTGTCTCTCAATTTGGGATAAGGCAACCTGCGGTCTGTAGGCAGTTTAGCATACTATAACCATACTATATCCATTCTATATTCATGCTATATCTATTGAATTGAGTATCTTTGGGAATCCCTATAATTATTATAAGATGGCAGAACTTAATGGTATTCTTAAAATTACCGGAAAGCTGGATGGGCTTTCGTTTTATAAAATGAACGGCAAGATCATCGTGCGTACTCCGGGTGGTTTTGACGGAGAAAAGATCAGGAAAGATGCAAAATATGTGAACGTAAGAAATAATGCCTCTGAATTTGGGCGCTGTTCAAAATTTGGCGGAAAACTGCGGGGGGCTCTTCAGCCCTTTGTGAAGGATCTGAACGATCCTATTCTTCACGGGAGAATGGCCAAGATGCTGCACGACCTTGTGAAGATGGATACCGTCTCCGGAAAGGGGGAGCGTACGGTGCAACTTGGGCTGCAACACCCTGAGAGCACAAAGATTCTGAGCGGTTTTGTGTGGAACCTTACTGACGGAAAAAGATGCCGCTACGATTATGAAAAGCGGACGCTTTTTTTTGACCGTATTCCTGAGAGAAGCACGAAAGCGGAGGTCACGTTGCGGTTCATCCATCCTAATGAGGGGCAGGATTCGCTGGAATTTGTAGACTGTGTTTTTGAGGTTTCGCTGCCGTGTGCTGCGTTTTTTATTCCTGAGGATGAGGTGTTTGGAGATGTTGGCGAAGGTCTGTTGAAATTTGCGCTCATTCGTTTTTTTGATGGGAGTGGTTTCCTATTGGCCGGGAAAACGGCGGTGGAGTTGGGGTAGATTGTATAGGTGCTGATGCTCTGAAGTGTACTTTACCGCTTTGTGAGGGTGGTGGAGGTGCTGTCCGGATAGGTTTCGGCCTGTTTGACTGATAACATTTATCCCAGATAGAAAATACCCAATTTAAAAGTGGAAAATTTAATTTTTAACAGACGACGCTAAAGGATTGGCTTTGCCGAATCTACGATTTCGCATGGGGTCTTTACAAAAAATAAACCTGTATTTATTTTACTTTTTAAACTAACATGCAATGGCAACTGTAATTTTTAAAAGGTATCGTAGTTACCAAAATTACGACATAATGCAATCGTCCGGCAGTAATCAGGGTGGTTGCATCCAGTCACAGCATTAGAAATCACTTATAATAAGGTTTAAGGTCGAGATGCATTTCATTAAACTCCATTGAAAAACTTCTCTGAATGATGATATCTTGTAGTATGAAATTCCCCGCTAATCTCTTCTGCTAGCTCATGATCTACAAACTCCAGTACATCACCAAAAAGGAGGTCGCTGTTTGTTTTGAACTCCATCGCCTCTTCTATATTGTCGCTGTTGAAATTAAGATAGAATGTAAAGTTGTTTTCCATTTCTGAACAAGTTATCGTTTATTTTATTTGTTTTCGACGGATGAGTTAGGTTTTGGATAGAACTAATGTACACAATGCTGTTGAATCACGCAAACATTTACAAGAAACAGAAATATTTCTAAAACAGTGTTCTATTAAATTTTTTATGTAGACATTCACTATAAAGAGACTTGAGCATGATTTAAACAAATCTTGTGACCAACTCTCCCGGATTGCTGCCGGAACCCTTTCTTGTGCTTACCGGAAAACCTTTCGGCAGGGACCAGAGCTTAGCTTTTACTTTCTGAAGTTTCCCGTACCTAAGACCAATAGAAAATAGCTAATACTAAATCTATTTCCATAAATAAAAATTTTGAAATTTGTTCTTTTTTTAATTTAACTGTTATTTTTCGTTAAATAAACTTAGTAATTTGTGGTGTTTTAATATTAAAATAAGGTTATTTGATGTTGTTCTAATAAAAATTAACTAAAAGCAAGATTTCCTTGTTTAATTTTTATTTCACTTACTTACAGGTTGTTACTTATTAAAAAAACTTAGCTGTTCAATTGTTTTTTTGGGGGGAATCGCTATAAAAGGAATTGCCTTTTTTCTGTATTATTATTTTTTATTATTTTTTAACATTGAAAAATCAGCTTATGACAAAACTCTACATTGGGGAAATATTTCTTTTCGGCATACTTCATCTTTCTGCACAAGAAAACAAAACCTTGTGGCAAAAAGATATAAAATCCGATACCCAGGATTTTATATCTACCCCGAAAGCCATAAATAAAATCAATACAATGCCTGCGCAATTCGGTAATAAAGAATTGAATTTACAATGAGAAAGTATACCCCTTTAGCTCTTTTACTGTCCTGCCAATTTTTTAATGGTCAAAATACACCATCCAATAACAACCTGGATTTTCCAAATATAATTGTTCCTACCCAGGAAACATTTGCAAGCAGCAGGATTAATTTTGAGCCTTCATCAAATGGATTATTTATTTATCAATATTCTATTGAGGATAAAATAAAAATGCCCGTATTCTTAAATTATATAAGTGGAGTGAAAGTTGATGATGCTGGAGGTAGTATTGGATGTCCGTCCCTGATATAGGTTGACATAAATAAGTCAACAAATATGAAAGCAAACATTAAGAAACTGCAGAAGCATCGGGTTTTCAGTGAGGAATT
>NZ_JAUSWQ010000022.1:0-3651 GCF_030815285.1 Chryseobacterium sp. MDT2-18
ATGTTTCCGGTAATGTCTTTCACTTCTTTCAGCCGGTTGGCGGTATCGTAAATATATAATTCGCGAATTCCTGAGGGAGGGGTGATACTGGTTACACCGATTAGGGGTCTATAGGTATAAGTAGATATTTGATAATTGGGTAAACTTGTTCTAAAAGCATCGAGTTTATCTAATAATATGGCTTCCGAATAGTTCGGGTTCCCATAATCTGAAGCAGCAATAATCGCCAAGGCTGATGCTGAAACTTGTGCATAGGTTGCTCCATCGATTTTCGCTATAGGCTGGGTTTGGTTGTAATCCCAGATGATTGCGGTAGAAAAATTACCTTTTATGGTGTATTGAAGAAGATTACCTTTGTTGTCGTACGAGTCGTAAGTGATTTCAGTTGATGGTGTATTGTTCTGGATATCATAGGATGAAGCGGAACTTGGAAGTAAATTCGCAGGATTGTTATATTTTGTCTCTGTTTTAGAAATGGTTTTGCCATTTTTCTTTACTTCTGTTTCCATCGGAATTCCTACCATATTGGCATCGATTAGTTTTTGGTTGCCTTTTTCTTGAGCGTATTGGTAGTTTGTTTCATGGGTGGTGAGATCAGGAAAAGTAACTTTCTGACCGGTCAGTTGGTAATGGGCTGAATTGTTATAAAAGTATTCGGTGGTGGTTAATAATGGCGTGCTGTTGAGATAGTCCGTGGTATTTTTGGATTTAATAAATTTATTATAAGATCCTATTGCATATTGCGAAATCTGCACGTTATATAATGGAAGCAAAGAACCTACTTGAACGCCTGCTGCCCCTGTACATTGAGGAAAAAATGAATTTTGATCCTCATTTCCGCTGCACGTGTAGATTGTTGAAAACGGCAAAGCATAAAGTGGAGGGTAACCCATTCCTGGGCTTCCTTGGTCTTCAAAAGCTACCCTTTGGAATATTTCATGTGCGATGATGCCGTAGTGCACTTTATTATTATTCTGCCTTTCACCATAAAAATATTCGATCGATTTCAAAGGCGTATGATTACTGTCAAAATAATTTATTTTAGACTCTCTTGCATTATCCCATGATACATAAGAATACATTTTAATATCGTTATTTTGAAAACCATTGATAACTGAACTAGGGGAATCAGGAGTAATATTAAAAATATGAGTTTCGCCTCCTTTTTCAAAATTACTACCGCCAAAACTTATATCAACCTCACTATATAAATAATCCTGAGAAGAGGAAGCAAAAGATTTCTGATCATTTGAGTTGATATGTATAAAAGTATTTACATACGGATGTTGATTTAAGTAAAAAAGTTTAGCAGAATAGGATTTAAAATCAAAAGGATAAGAATTTTGCAGTCCCCGATATTTATAAAAAACTGAATCAAGTAAATTATTATTTGAATCTTTGGTAATTACTGACGCAAGTCGAGATGCGACACTAGAAATTATGGGATCGCCTTCTTGCTGTAGCTCATAATGTGCAGGAATGAATGGTTGATCGCCGACTTTAACAAAAACTTTTGTACAGGGCAAAAACACATTCTCAATTGAAAACGTATAGTTACCGGCAGGCAATAAGATCTCAAACACCTCCGGTTTTGAAATAAATTTTCGTGTGGCAAATGAGATACCATTCTTATATATCTTTAGAAAACCAGATAAATGTTCTATAGGATCTCCACTCCCTGAACAGTTTGGTGATAATTCAGTATAGCCCTTAAAATATAATGTTTTTTGTTCATTTACTAGGTATGACATTGGAAGCCCTGCTAAATTAACATTCCCCTCTTCATCTTTATCATATGTCAATAAGCCTAAATTAAAAGATTGGTTGTCTGGAATCGAGTTTTGCCGATAAATATAAGCTGTCTTTTCATCAACACCTTCGTACTTCAGAAGGGAATATCCTTTTGTAGGATATGATACTTTTGATAATAATCCATATTTGTTAAATGAAGCATCTGGAATTCTTTCCGCTAAGGAATTATATCTGTTGCCGATATAATGACTATAGAGATTTGCATAAGTATTTGGAATAAGGGTTGTATTGGTATTCCTTCCATTATAATATCCGTAATAATCTTGTGCGCATGTTAAGCGTGCAGGAAATCCTTGCGGATTATTATACTCAAATAAATAAATGGCTTTTTTTGTCGTGTTTTCCACTCTATTTAGAAAAACACGACTATTTGGATTATGCGTATATAATAAGTTGATATTTTCAAATAGGGCACTAGAAGTATCTTTTAAAGTGATATTAATCAATCTTTTAGGAATGTCAATATTGTCCTGAATATAATTAAAATTAATTATACTTGTTGCAGATGAATTGACTTGCTGTAGAACTTTACTTTTGACACGAATTCTAACATCTATTTGATCAGATAAATATGCTGGGTAATTTGAAAACTGGGATCCTACACTATTAAACCCAATTAGATTTGTTGAAAAATCAAATTTTAAATATTGTGTTCTATATGCAACATAGGTATAGTCGTTTGATTCATAAATAAGGTTAATTTCTTCTGCTGTACTTGGATTATATATCCGGTTTAGGAACCATGCGGAAATTTTCAGACTTGCTCCAGAACCGGAACCGCTTTTAAGTGCAAGAGTTTTTTCCTGTTCCTTAAATTCATAAATAGTTCCATCTACATCAATTATTTCATAATAATACCCAATATCAGGCGCTGATTTTCTAATAATTTTTAGGTCGCTCTGATCCAACTGTACAATATTCTGTTTGGAGTCAAAAATAAATTTTCCATTCTTGCCTAAAAATTGGAAATTATAAATATCAGGTTCACTATCAAGAAAAGATTCCTGAATGCCGTCCAAATACGAAAAAGAACTGAAGTCATTTGTTGAAATCCCTTGACTTATATTAAAGTCTGGGAAATGATAGTCGCCGTCTTCATCTGGCAAATCTTTCACCGTTCTTGTAATTACGCCACCCCCTACAAATTGCCATGAGAGTCCTGCAGTACCCTCCAGCTCATCTACACGAACCCCTGTATTCGAATAATTCAAACTAAATGGCAAATTAATTGTCCCAGAGTTTATACTTACCAAAGGTATATTAATGTTAGGTGTACCATTTATCAAACCAACTGGAACCGATCCAAACGTTCCTAGTCTATATGCTTCCTCTGACGGGGGGCTTATAATTTTAGAAATTTTTTCATTTTCGTAATTGCTTTGAGGCTGTGCTTGCAAAAATAGATGGATCCATGGTAAAATTATTAGTAAAATCTTTTTCATAACCTTACTTTTTAATGATTTTAGTATAGACAGCTTTTTTTCCTTTCATAGCACTCACCACATACACTCCCTGCGGCAAAGCACCCGTAATAATTTTTGTCACCTTATTTTTAGTTTTTATATTTTGAATTAATCTTCCTGTCATATCATGTAGCGTAATCTCAGCTTCGCCATTAAATTCAAATCCAATCTCTACATAACAATAATCCGTCACCGGATTCGGATAAATCCGTAGGTCCTGTTTTTCTATGAGATTATCCAAATCTTTATCGCCCAATTTCAAGATCTTCCAGTTCTCTTGTCCCAGCTCTTCGGCACTCGTTCCTGCCAAAAGAAAAGTTCCATCGTTCTGCAGTTTTGCAGAAACCAGCCGTTCTTCTTTTTTCTTTGCTTTTCC
>NZ_JAUSWQ010000023.1:0-3511 GCF_030815285.1 Chryseobacterium sp. MDT2-18
GTAGATATTTGATAATTGGGTAAACTTGTTCTAAAAGCATCGAGTTTATCTAATAATATGGCTTCCGAATAGTTCGGGTTCCCATAATCTGAAGCCGCAATAATCGCCGGGGCTGATGCTGAAACTTGTGCATAGGTTGCTCCATCGATTTTCGCTATTGGCTGGGTTTGGTTGTAACCCCAGATGATTGCTGTGGGAACTCCAGATTTTGTGCTGTATTGTTGGAGATTGCCTTTATCGTCATATTGATCATAGGACACCTGCTTGTCCATTTGGGTTGACTGTAAGTCCCGACTGTAAACCTGATAAGGCAATTGTAATCCAGATGTTTTAGCATCGGCATCTAACTGCGAAACAGGATATTTCGTTTCTGTCTTGGAGATAACAACACCATTTTTCTTCCCTTCTGTTTCTAAAGGAATACCGATCATGTTTTTGTCTATTAAATACTGGTTACCTTTTTCGTGAGCATAAGTATAGATAGTTTCTTGTGTAGACAAGTCAGGAAAAACGATACTTTCCTTTGTTAATTGTGCATGAGAAGGATTTTCATATGCATAATTTGTTATTTTTTCAAGTATTTCACCTTTCAAATTTTCTTGCAAAATCTCTTTTTCTTTGTGAACCACCGCTGATACAAGTTTTTTTCCTATATAATCAAAACTAGCAAGTCTAATTATAAGAGCACAATGTTTTAGGATTGCGTATTGAGGTTTAGTCACAAAAAATTTATAGCTCATCCTATGATATTCATTAGGGTGAGATGGTGGTGTAAAGCCTAGACCTGACTCTACCGTATTAATTTGTGGAGTTTCCAAAATATTATATTCAGTACTTATTGTTTTAATGGGTAATTTTTCATTATGTTTATAAATTTCTTTTTTCGTCAAATACCCTCTCTTCCATGAATTATCATTGAATGTTAGAAAATAATTATTGTAGTATAAAGGTTGGTCATCAAAATGTAAAAAAGTATAAACCGTTTTTCCATTATCCTTATTAGTTATATCCAGTGTATTTTCTTCAACTTTGCTATAAAACACGGGATTGCCATTGTATCCTGAAATTTCACCCAAAGAATTACTATAATATTTTTTATAAATTATACTATATTCTAGTGGATAACAGAAATCATTACTATCTTTTATCCAATTGACCGTCTCTAAATCATAGAATATAGGATAATCGTATAATTTACCAGTGGATATACCGTTTTGATTGTAATTAATTTTTTTAAGATATTTAGCAGTACCATTATGATCTTTTGAAACAATTTGGGAAAGTCTGAGACCGCCAACTTCGAGATTTTTTTGCCCCTGATATGTTATTTCACAGCCGGTCCAAAATAATTGCAAATAGGGATCTGGAAGTCCCGCAGTTTGCATGCTTAAAATATAAGTTCCAGGGCTCAATGTGATTTCAGTCTGACCAAGACCACTCATTGACGGAAGAGCAACCCAAGAATTGTCGTTTACATTTATTAAACTAAACTTGAGGTAAGTCGTTGTTGTAGTTTCAAAAGGAGGAGGTATATTATATTGTAATGTGACAATTGTTCGCTCATATAGAGTAAATGGGGGAAGGGTTTCATCGAATATACCACCATCAGGGTATAGTCCTTTGATAGTTTGCGTACAATTATATTCTTTATAATTGTATTCATTGTAGGTGTTACTTTCAAACATAAAATTATCTTCACCTTTAGTGGGGTAAGTAATTTTTTTTAATACTGTTAACTGTGTTGCTTCTTTGTTTGGAGCTTTACCTTCATTGTAAAAATATTCTTTAAAATGTTTGTTGTTATATCGTTTATGTCCATTGTAATGTGGGACGGTAAAGTATCCCCAAGCATCTTTGATTTCTGTGCTTTTTTCTGGCAGGAAACCATTATGATAATCGAATGAATAATGCTGGTCATTAATTGCTAAAGAATCTAATTTAAGCCAGCTATTGTTGCTATCGGGATTGACCGAATCCCCGAAATACGATTGAAAGAAATTAATATTGAAAGTACTTCCTTCATCCTTGATAATAACGCTTGCAAGGGAGCCTAATTTTTTTGCAAAATGATTTTTCACATCGTAACGAGGTACGTTATTGTAATTAAAAAGCATTCTATCTTTACCATTTACTTTTATTTTTTTTAAAATAGGTAAATGATGTTTTGATACTTCAGAAGTATTTTTTACTTCGAATTCTTTTGCATATCCTGGCGGAAGATTAAATCCATCCGAAACACCTTTGGTATAAGAGATCGGGTTGCTATATCCATATTCCACATCGTCATAAATAAATTCTGCAATATCATTCTTGCTATAAATTTTTGAAAGAAAAAAACTACTGGTATATTGAGATGTTTGGCCACCAACTGGATAACCTCCGCTCAAAATTTGTCCCCCTGAATTAAGTTCTATATTATCAAAAACAAAATATTCATAAATATTACCTAAAGTGTCAATTATTTTAAAACCATTACTTTCAAGGCGAATAACTTCTTTACCTAAGGGCATTTGTCTTCCATTCATACTTTTATCCAAGAAAAATTTGCCACTTTTCCCCGGAAAAGAATAATAAAAAATGTCCGGTTCAGAATCTGCATTTATACCTGATCCGGATATAAATTCACCTCCTTGTTCCATAATTGAATTAGAGTTTTCTCTTAAAAACTGGTATTCCGGGTGATTATATGCTTGCGACATATTTGTGACATACTCAGCGTATCCCATTTTTAATGGTCTGTCAACTGGAAAGCCACTAGGAAAATACGGGTTCTCATTTGGAGAATGTAAATCATTAAGTCCTCGAATATTTTGAAAAATTTTGCCACCGATTTCCAGATCCCATCCTAATCCTATATTTGATGCATTTTCTGAAGGCTTAAAACCTGTAGAAACATACGATAATGTTAATGGTAATTCGAGGTTACGTAATTTAAGAGTATACAAATTAAGTGAGTAATTTATAGCTCCAGAAGAGTAATTAACAGGAATGTCAACCTTTTTAACTAGTCCTGACATTTCTGGTGAAATTGGAAAAATGTCTTTAATATTACTTTGCGCTTTATTTAAAACGCATATGCAAAATAAAAATATGAATTGATAGGTAAGTTTCATTCTCATCATTTCTTCACGATTTTAGCGTTAACAGATTTAGTTTGGGCATTCGCGGTTACAATATAAACTCCCTGCGGCAAAGCAGCAGTATTAATTTTCGTCACTTTATTTTTTGTTTTCATAGTTTGTATTTGTCTTCCACTCATATCATGAAGCGTAATTTGCGCTTCACCTTTTAATTCAAAACCTATTTCTACATAGGCGTACTCATCAACAGGATTGGGGTAAATCCGTAGGTCTTGTTTTTCTATGAGATTATCCAAATCTTTATCGTCCAATTTCAAGATTTTCCAGTTCTCTTGGCCCAGCTCTTCGGCACTCGTTCCTGCCAAAAGAAAAGTTCCATCGTTCTGCAGTTTTGCAGAAACCAGCCGTTCTTCTTTTTTCTTTGCTTTTCC
>NZ_JAUSWQ010000024.1:0-3412 GCF_030815285.1 Chryseobacterium sp. MDT2-18
AGCAAGCACAGAAGATATTTACAATATAGAATTAAGAATGATGCCAGAGGAGGCAGGATAGACATAATAGAATGTTTATTATAAGGAGCGATACCTTAATTATTCACGTATTAAGCGTTTAGTTTAAAAGTTACGGAAAGAGCCAAAAACAATTTCTGTTCATTAGACGATTAATAAGATATAAGATCATTGACATAAACGATAAGAACATCACAAAGAGAAAACCGAGCACTTTCGAGTGCCGAGTTTAAATAAAACTAGTCTAACAGCAATGTTAGACAAAAAACTGAACTAATATATTATTAGGAAAGAAATCGTTAAGGGCGTATGGCGGATGCCTAGGCTTTCAGAGGCGACGAAGGACGTGGTAAGCTGCGAAAAGCTGCGGGGATCGGCACACACGAATTGATCCGCAGATGTCCGAATGGGGCAACCCGGCTGGTTGAAGACCAGTCACTCTAATTTATTAGAGAGCAAACCCGGAGAACTGAAACATCTAAGTACCCGGAGGAAAAGAAATCGAAGAGATTCCGTAAGTAGTGGCGAGCGAACGCGGATTAGCCCAAAAGTCTTTATATGTTTAGAAGAATGTTCTGGAAAGAACAGCCATAGACGGTGATAGCCCGGTATTTAAAAGGCATACATAGATGATAAATGAGTAGGGCGGGACACGTGAAATCCTGTCTGAATATGGGGGGACCATCCTCCAAGGCTAAATACTCCTGAAAGACCGATAGTGAACAAGTACTGTGAAGGAAAGGTGAAAAGCACTTCGAATAGAAGGGTGAAAGAGAACCTGAAACCGTACGCCTACAAGCGGTCGGAGCCCACAAGTTGGGTGACGGCGTGCCTTTTGCATAATGAGCCTACGAGTTAATTTTACTAGCGAGCTTAAGTACTTCAGGTACGGAGGCGGAGCGAAAGCGAGTCTGAATAGGGCGCTTAGTTAGTAGTATTAGACGCGAAACCTTGTGATCTACCCATGGGCAGGTTGAAGCTTTGGTAACACAAAGTGGAGGACCGAACCGGTTGACGTTGAAAAGTCTTCGGATGACTTGTGGGTAGGGGTGAAAGGCCAATCAAACTGGGAGATAGCTCGTACTCCCCGAAATGCATTTAGGTGCAGCGTTGCGACAAGTTTATTAGAGGTAGAGCTACTGATTGGATGCGGGGGAGTCAAATCCTACCAATTCCTGACAAACTCCGAATGCTAATAAATGTTTCGCAGCAGTGAGGGCATGGGTGCTAAGGTCCATGTCCGAGAGGGAAAGAACCCGGACCAACAGCTAAGGTCCCCAAATCTATACTAAGTTGAAATAACGCGGTTGAACTGCATTGACAGCTAGGATGTTGGCTTGGAAGCAGCCATTCATTTAAAGAGTGCGTAACAGCTCACTAGTCGAGCGGTTCGGCATGGATAATAATCGGGCATAAGTATAGTACCGAAGCTATGGATTTATAATTTTTGAATTATATCTGGTAGGGGAGCATTCTGTTTGCGCCGAAGCAGTGTCGTGAGATGTTGTGGAGCGGACAGAAAAGAAAATGTAGGCATAAGTAACGATAAAGGGGGCGAGAAACCCCCTCACCGAAAGACTAAGGTTTCCTCAGCCATGCTAATCAGCTGAGGGTTAGTCGGGACCTAACGCGAACCCGAAAGGGGAAGTGGATGGATAATGGGTTAATATTCCCATACTTGCTCACACTAAAAAGGGGACGGAGTGCCGTACTTACTGGAGACTGACGGAATAGTCAAGACCTAGCCTTCGGGCGAAGTTGTTGTAGGGAAAGTGCTTCCAAGAAAAGCCGAAGTGAAGCAACTCGTACCAAAACCGACACAGGTAGTCGAGGAGAGAATCCTAAGGTGCTAGAGTGAATCATGGTTAAGGAACTAGGCAAAATAGTCTCGTAACTTCGGAAGAAGGGACGCCAGCAGCAATGCTGGCCTCAGTAAAGAGGCCCAGGCGACTGTTTATCAAAAACACAGGACTCTGCTAAATCGAAAGATGCTGTATAGGGTCTGACACCTGCCCGGTGCTGGAAGGTTAAGGAAGGTTGTTAGGGTAACCGAAGCAATTAACTGAAGCCCCAGTAAACGGCGGCCGTAACTATAACGGTCCTAAGGTAGCGAAATTCCTTGTCGGGTAAGTTCCGACCTGCACGAATGGTGTAACGATCTGGGCACTGTCTCAACCATGAGCTCTGTGAAATTGTAGTCTCGGTGAAGATGCCGAGTACCCGCAATGGGACGAAAAGACCCTGTGAACCTTTACTATAACTTCGTATTGACTTTGAATAAACAATGTGTAGGATAGGTGGGAGACTTTGAAGCTGGCACGCTAGTGTCGGTGGAGTCAACGTTGAAATACCACCCTTTGTTTATTTGGAGCCTAACTTCTGAAAAGAAGGACATTGCGTGGTGGGTAGTTTGACTGGGGTGGTCGCCTCCAAAAGAGTAACGGAGGCTTTCAAAGGTACCCTCAGCACGCTTGGTAACCGTGCGTAGAGTGTAATGGCATAAGGGTGCTTGACTGTGAGACCTACAAGTCGATCAGGTGCGAAAGCAGGACATAGTGATCCGGTGGTTCCGTATGGAAGGGCCATCGCTCATAGGATAAAAGGTACTCCGGGGATAACAGGCTAGTCTCCCCCAAGAGCTCATATCGACGGGGAGGTTCGGCACCTCGATGTCGGCTCGTCACATCCTGGGGCTGGAGAAGGTCCCAAGGGTTGGGCTGTTCGCCCATTAAAGTGGCACGCGAGCTGGGTTCAGAACGTCGTGAGACAGTTCGGTCTCTATCTATTGCGGGCGTTAGATGTTTGAGAGGGCTTGAATCTAGTACGAGAGGACCGATTTGAACAAACCTCTGGTGTATCAGTTGTTCCGCCAGGAGCACCGCTGAGTAGCTACGTTTGGAAAGGATAAGCACTGAAAGCATATAAGTGCGAAACCTGCCTCAAGATGAGACATCTTTTAAGGGTCGTTGGAGATGACAACGTTGATAGGCTATAGGTGTAAAGGCAGTAATGTCATAGCCGAGTAGTACTAATTACCCGTAGATTTATTGCCTAATTAAGGTACTTGGAAGTGCAACAAGGTTTGCTCTTTGTGAACGTTTTTATCGATTTTTTAGTTAGACTAAAAGATGATAGACGGATAGATGATAGACCACGGTCTACTACCTACCACCTAGCATCTATAACCTACTAATATACATATACTGTACAACCTTTTGTACAAAACAACCTTTAGGGTGGTTTTAGCAGAGGGGCTCACCTGTTCCCATTCCGAACACAGAAGTTAAGCCCTCTAGCGCCGATGGTACTGCTAACGCGGGAGAGTAGGTCGCCGCCAGTTTTTTAAAAGCTCATCAATTTATTTTGATGGGCTTTTTTTGTGACCTGAAATCAG
>NZ_JAUSWQ010000025.1:0-3236 GCF_030815285.1 Chryseobacterium sp. MDT2-18
TAACCTCTATAGGATTGTTTATTATCGGTTGAAACCTGCTGTGATTTTTGATTAATGGAACTTCCTGATAACAGAATCTGTCCATCGATAGTGGAGGTCATTGTCGTTAAAAAATCCTGGGTAGAAGATTTTATGTCTTTTTGCCACAAGGGTTTGTTTTCCTGTGCGGAAACCGAGAGTATGCCGAAAAAAAATAGTACCCCAATGTAGAGTTTTTTCATAGGTTGGTTTTTCAATGGCAAAAAGTAGCTATAAATAGTAATATGAAAATAGGGGTATATTTCCATTTTCTCTTTATTTGGAAAACAGTAATTGAAAATAGAAGTACAATTAAGTGGTAACAAGTTGTTAATAAGCAATATAGAAACTAAACAAAGCAATCTTGATTTTTGTCAGTTTTACGAAACACCTGTTGTATTTTGTAAAATACTGTTTGGTTTACCCATTTAATACTGTTTATAACCTCTTTAATTAACCAGAAACAGAAGCTGCAATAGAAAAACAATGAGTTTTCAAGCTATTTAAAGGAAAAGGAATGTAGTTTACGCTAAGTATATTAACTCGAACTGTGATGCGTTTGCGATGGGAGTTGTTATTTATGATTGCTTCTTCGCTTGTTCCTCGCTTTTTGGAATGACGGTTTTTAGTCGATAATCATTAATTGAACAGAGTTGAGGGATAAACGAAGATAGGTGCAGAATTCTTCTACTGGTAGTGTCTGATGTTCTGATTTGTTGCGTACCTTTTTGATTTTATGAATGAGATCTGGTACATGGCTCGTTTTTTTTAGACAGATTAAAATAGAGTATTATTTTTAACATCAAGAAAACACAATGAAAAAATCAAGATTTACGGAGGCACAGATTTTAAAGGTGCTTAAGAGCCAGCAGGAAGGCAAGAAAGTAGCAGAGATTTGTCGGGAGTTCGGGATTTCCGAGCAGACATTTTATAACTGGAAGAGCAAGTATGGCGGTATGACCCTCTCGGAACTCCAGCGTGTGAAGGAACTGAAATCGGAGAATGCCCGCCTCAAGCGTATTGTTGCAGAGCAGCAACTGTCCATCGATATTTTGAAGGAGATGATCCCCGCTAGTGCGAGTGTCTCGCTCGTACCTGTAAAACTAAAAGAATAAGAAAAAAAACTTATTTTTTTATTAACTTTATCGGATGAGCAGGAAATACAAATTCTGAGAAAAAGACGGAGCTTATTTCATAAGTTTTGCTACTGTTTTTTGGATCGATGTATTTACGAGATTAGAATATTTTGACATCATGATCAGCTCTTTTGATTATTGCAGAAAAACCAAAGGCATGATTATTTTTGGTTACTGCATAATGCCCAGTCATGTTCATTTAATATTTCGTTCTTCAGAAGAAAAGCCTTCCGAATTAATAAGGGATTTCAAAGGTTTTACATCAAGAAAAATCATAAAAGGCATTGAAGAAAACACTCAGGAAAGTAGAAAAGAAACGTAACGAAGTGGTGTAGCCAATGGTTGCTTTGGATGTTTGAACAAGCAGGAAAAAGAAATTCAAATGTCAAAAAACATCAATTTTGGCACCACCACAACAAACCCATTGAGATTTGTTCTTTAAAAGTTTTGAACAAAAACTAAACTACATCCACCATAACCCTGCAGAAATTGGTTTTGTTATAGAGCCTTGGGAATGAAAATACAGCAGTGCAAGAAATTATTGTGACGATTATCAAGAGATTTTAGAAATTGATATAAATTTGTAATTATTATGGGTACGAGCGTGACGCTCGCACCAGTGGGGTGGGGAGTAGACGGAACCGTAGTTTCTTTTATTTGAATTTTGTAATGCTATAGTAACCTCCTCCGTAATCACTTAAAGTTATTATGTACCCATCTATAAACATTTTATATAGCACTGTTTTTACAGTGCTATAATTCATTTTATTAGGTTTTAAAATAAAAAATTCTTTTTCAGTTTCTAAAAATTCTTTTTCTATTTCTCCTATATTCATATTTAAAACCTTTTCATCAATTTCACTTACATTAAAAAAATAGCCTTTATTTTCATATTTTTTTATATCAATAATTTTCAGTGTTTTTTTTTGATTAAATAAGTCTTTTAAATAAATATCAAAGTCGTCATTCTTCGAGTGGGAATCTTGGTAAATTTTATAGATAAATACTATATTGGTTTCTAAAATCCTACCATTATCAATCTTGAAATATAAATTAAAATTAAAATTAGGTGATGGTAAACCATTCTCTATTGATACTAATTTTTTTATAAATTCGGGATTAATTTTTTCATTTTTACAAGAAAAAAAGGACAATCCCAGAAAAAAGAACAATAAAAAATATTTAAAAAGTTTTCTCATAATATTATTTGCTTTTTTTCTTATCATCATCTCCTGGAACTTTATAATTTGGCGGATTAGGAGTTATCGGCTCACCACCATAAGTAGTTCTTAATGGTAACCCTTCTATCTCTCTCGCTTCATTTTCTGTTTTGACGGCCCTTTGTTCTGACGGGTTTTGTGCGTTAGCGTCATTGGTAGCATCAGATTGGTTATTTATCTCTTTATCATATTGATGTTGCATTTCGTGGGCAACTGTACTTAAATCAGATGTCGCAATTCCTTCTGATTTTTCAAATCTATCATTTTCAAATTTACTTGTGAAATTATATATTGTTTGCGACCCTCCATCTGCTGTACCCTTTACACCAGAAGGTTGATCTGGTGTTTGTGGATCAAAGATGTAGTGTTTATTCTTGGTGTTTTCTAAAGTGTGAAGTTCACCTTTTAAAATTTCATTATTTGAATGTTCAATCTTTCTGTATGATTTTGCTAATCGGAATAAATTTTGGCTAACCTTATCTTTTCGTCCATCATATTTCTTTCCTAATGTATTATCACCATTCAATCGATAAAAATTTCCTTTGCTATATTTATAATGTACTTGAGATTTTTCATTAATAACTTGTACGAATATAATTTCTCTGCCATCAGGATCAACAAACATTATAGGATTATCTACCGCATAAGTATAAGGCGAATATCTTCTATATTTTTCTGCTTTTTCATCCACCACGCCCCATCTCCCAATATCTGGCATATACATCCTAGCACCATAATCATACATCCCTGTCTCCTGAAGTTCCTTGCCGTTGTACTTGTAGTTGTACTTAGAATTACCAACCAAATTATTATAATCAGTATGTTCTAAACCAAAAGGATAATAATTGCTTTCAGTATCAAT
>NZ_JAUSWQ010000026.1:0-2818 GCF_030815285.1 Chryseobacterium sp. MDT2-18
AATTCCTTCATCGAATCTTAATGGTTCAATTGCTGCTGATGATTTTCAATTTCTCATAACCGCAAAAGACGCGAAAGTTTAACTCTAAAAAGTCTCTCAAAAGGTGCCAAAAGCTTTTCTATAAAAAAATGCCACGAATACACGAATTTTTCTGTTACCGATAACATTTATTCGTGCATTCGTGGTAATATGACTCTGAAAACAGCATTTCGTCTGTTATCTATCCGTCTATCATCTATCCGTCTATTCTATGCTCTCTCCATTTTCAGCCGTTTCTTCCGGTTGTGGTTCGTTGGGTTTTAGGAAAGAAAAACTTACGTTTCCATATTTTCTGGTGTCGGTAATATTCGGATGTTCCAGTTTTGTGCGGCTTTGGTGTTCCAAAATAAAGACGCCGTTTTCCTTGAGGTAATTATTCTTCAATACCAAAGAAATGAGTTCCTGGTACTTTTCTACCTCCATTTCGAACGGCGGATCTGCAACCACGATATCGTAGGATTTGCGGTTTCTGTTTTTCTTTAAATACTCAAAAACGTCGCCCCGGATGGCATTCACCTGCGTGTTCATTTCAAGCTCTGTTGCGGTAGCATTGATGAAACCGGCATGGCGGGCATTCATCTCGATTGAAGTTACGTCTTTGCAGCCTCTGGAAGCGAATTCCAGTGAAATAGATCCGATTCCGGCAAAAAGATCAAGTACAGAAATCGAGGCGTAATCCAGTCGGAAACGGTTTTCGATAATACTGAACAGGGCTTCTTTGGCAAAATCGGTCGTCGGTCTTACATCGAAGTTTTTCGGAGCGGAAATTCTTTTGGCTTTCCACTGGCCACTGATTATTCTGTACATGGGTGTAGGTGCTGGATGTTAGGTGCTGGGGGTTTGGGGTGGATGCACAAGAAGTGCAATTTAAGTCAATTTATTTCTAAATGTATATCTATTGTTTTATTTTAACGCAAAGGCGCAAAGATTTTTGAAAAAATAGCTTTACAAAAATTACGGTCGCAAAGGCGTTTGACTTCGTCGAATCTTCGATTTCACTTGGCAAAGAAAATTTCAACATTTGCTTTTTTATCTTTTATTTACTTTAGATAAGTAAAGCTTTTGTGGTTAAATAAGAGGAGTTTAAAATTTATTGACGATTCACTTAACTTAGCTCTTTTTACTTTTTCCTTGGCTCTTACTACATTTATCGTGCATTCAAAATAAAGTTTTTGTTCGGAATATTATCGTAAACGATTTTCAGGCTTTTCACAAACTTCTTTAGTTCTGAAATAAAAGTTTCATTTTCAGTCGTTTCACCATAGACGAAAAACTGGGTATCTGCAATTCCAAATCCGATTTTACTTACCGTAAACATGATGAAATAGAGGAAATCGACTTCGGAATTTACATCTAAATTATTGTAAAGGATTATTTTTTTATGATCTAAGGCGAAAAACTCACATTGCTGATGATACAGATTAATATGAATTTCCTTCTGGTTTTTGGCCGTTATCTGATTCAGAAACTGTTCGCCCGAAAAATTGAATTTCGCAGGGATGGCGGTGTTTTTTATTTTCTGATAAATAGATTTCGGGAAGGTATAATAAAACTGAACGCCGAATTTTTTATTTACCGAAAGCATTAATTCTTCCTGATCTTCATCCACAGGAGCGTTATAAGCAATCAGACCGTATCCCAAATCGTGTTCCTTAAAACCTTCCGGCATTAAGGTAAAATGATTCAAAGCAGAAATGACGGTGATTTCTTTATATTTTTTCAGCGCTAAAATCTCATCAATCTTTTGGCTGAGTGCATTTTCAGGCGATTCTTCGGTTACAAAAAAAGAGTGCTCCTCAGAAACATTCCTGTTCCTGGAAATCTGGTATTGTACGCCGTCTTTGGTAAAAAGTAATTTGAGTTGTTCCATGCTTTACGAGCGCAAATTTATTAAAATTAATCGGCTTTTGAAATTTTCTTATTTTTGAAGAGTTATGAGCAAAGTCATGAGCCCGGGTGAAAGAGATTTGCTACATTTACATAGGTTTTTAATAAAGGATCTGAGATTTCAAACCATCAGGTTTTAACCGCAAAAGGGACAAAAGATCATTGCAGAAAAAGTTCTTCAAAAGAATGCCGAAAATGGAACCACTTTTAACAGGGGTTCTTTTGCAGACTATTGATTTATTTTTATTAAAATTAAACTTTTGCATCTTTTGCGGTGAAAAAATACAGCGATCTCAAGATTGAAACCAAATCCATTAAACGAATTTTTTAATCAATATTAAATAGTATGAAAAGAGTCTTATTGGTATTCTTGCTGTTATTTTCAGTAAGTATTTTTGCCCAGAAAGTTCAGAACCAGACGGTTGACGCAGCGTGCGGAATGTGTCAGTTCAAAATCAAATCTGATAAAGGTTGCGCCATGGCCGTCAAAATTGATGGCAAAGTCTATCACGTCGAAGGTTTAGACAAAAAAACGTACGGTGACGCTCACGCCGAAGACGGCTATTGCAAAATCATGAAAAAGGCGGTTGTCAGTGGGGAAGTTAAGAAAGGGAAGTTTTATGCAACCAGTTTTAAGTATGTAGAGTAGGGAGCTGCTGGGTGAGGGATGTTAGGTGTTTGATGTAGGATGTTTGATGTAGGATGTGCGGTGCAGGATGCAAGGTGCATGGATGCAGGGTGCAAGGTGCAATGTGGGTGCAAGGTGCAAGGATGCAGACAATTGGTGCAGGAGGTTTTGTCCGTCCCTGATATAGGTTGACATAAATAAGTCAACAAATATGAAAGCAAACATTAAGAAACTGCAGAAGCATCGGGTTTTCAGTGAGGAATT
>NZ_JAUSWQ010000027.1:0-2458 GCF_030815285.1 Chryseobacterium sp. MDT2-18
TGTTCAAGCAACACCTTCGGTGAGCGGTAACTGCTTTTCAAAAATAGTCTATTTATTGTAAAATCTCAACTTTACCTTTCATTTAAAAATTTATATTATGAAAGGGAATTCGATTTCAATTAAACCGCTGAATGATAGCGGAAAGTTTTGGTTGCAAAAAGCATTGCAATTGATGCAAATTCAAGAATATGGGAAGGGAAGTGTGCGGAGTTACCTCCAAGAACTGACTTTACTTTTTAAGCATTACAATGATCTCAAAGTTGAAGATTTACGCCAAGAACACATCGAAAAGTATTTGATTTTTATTAAAGAAAATCACAAAGTCGGTCGAGCCAAATGCCGAAGTGTAGCCCAATCTTGCAGTTTTTTCTTTAAAAAAGTAATGCCCAGCAATTACATTGTTCCGAGTAATCTGTACCCCAAAAAGCAATTTATTTTGCCCAACATCATGACGGAAATGGAGGTAGAAAAACTATTTAAAGCACCTCTCAATCTAAAAGAACGTTGTGTGGTGGGCTTGCTTTATGGTTGTGGGTTGCGGATTTCTGAGGTTTGTAATTTGAAAATCCAAGACATCGATAGTTGCAACAGCCGAATTAAAGTCATTCAAGGAAAAGGCGGAAAAGATCGTTTTACCTTGTTGCCACAGACTTTATTGGAACAACTCCGCGCGTTTTATGTTGCACAAAATCGTCCGAAAGAATACTTTTTTACCAGTCCGCAGACCCGAAAACCACTTCATGTTCGCAGTTTACAAGTGGTGGTGAATGGTGCGATGCAAAAGGCGGGTTTCCAAAGTGGACGATTTACGGCGCATACGCTGCGACATTCCTTTGCGACTCACTTGCTTAATCAGGGCAATAACATTCATGTTATCAAGACTTTGCTCGGTCATAGCAAGTTGGAAACCACGATGATTTATCTGCATTTGCAACATCATACCCAACTCGGAATTGTTTCTCCTTTGGAAAAATTAGATGATGGAACAACCGCAAATTAAGCAGTTACTGCAAAGTAAAATCTTCAATCATCCAAGTGCGAAACGCTTTAATTTATACAGTCAAAATGTGCTGCAAAAATTGTCAGATTGCCATACGGTTCGTTTGGGAATGCATGTTTACGGCTGTAATCATTGTCACCATCAACATTACCAATTTCACAGTTGCGGCAACAGACATTGCCCCAATTGTGGAGGCTTGAAACGCGAACAGTGGCTGCAAGACAGGATGAGCGAATTGCTACCGACAACTTATTTCCATATCGTTTTTACCATTCCTCAGCAGTTGAGAAGTCTGGCGATGGGGAATCGGAAAGCGGTTTTCAAATTGCTTTTTGAGGCAGGTACTTACACTTTGAAAACCCTTGGAAAGGATGAAAAATATTTGGGAGGAATACCTGGAATCATCAGTGTTTTGCATACCAATGGGCAGGATTTAACTTTTCATCCTCATGTTCATTGTATTGTAACGGGTGGTGGACTTTCAAAAGAGGGAAAATGGATCACTCAAAAAAGAGAAAAAGGTAATTTTCTTTTTCCCAGAAGAGCGATGGAAAAGATCTTCAAAGGTTATTTTTTGGCGCAATTAAAGGCCTTAAAAACGAGTGAAAATCTAAAAATAAACAACGAAAAAGAGTTCGACAAAACGATTGATGAAGTGCAATTCATCAAATGGAATGTTTACGCCAAAGCACCTTTTGCAGGTCCCGAACAGATTGTGGAATATTTGGGAAGGTACACGCACAAAGTGGCGATCAGCACGTGTAGAATCACTAAAATCAGCGACACCGAAATCACCTTTAAGTACAAAGATTATCGGGACAAAAATCAACAAAAACTAATGACTTTGAGCCATGCAGAGTTTTTACGAAGATTTGAGCAACATATCCTGCCCAAAGGTTTTGTGAAGATTCGGCACAGCGGATTTTTGAGTCATCAAAACAAAACAAAACGGCTGGAAAGTATTTGTGCACAATTGAAAATAGCGGCTCACAAACCCAAAGTAGAACTTCCGGTTTCGGTTTTGGCAGCCATGAAATACGGCATTGATATTACCAAATGCAGTATTTGCAAAATTGGAGCGCTGGAATGGGTTGCAACTTACGTAAATGTCGCAAAACAGGGTGTTCATCTAGTAAATGCTGCCAAATTACAAAACCGAGGTTCACCAAAGAAAATCCCCCGTAACCATGAAAAAGTGTAACAAAACCCGAGTAAAAACCCAACCGAATTTTCCCCAAAATCTCTTATTTTGGGTAGGGGGATTTTTGTTTAAAACGCAAAGTAAACTGCTGGAAACAGAGCACTTTAATGCATTAAAACGGTTTAATTCTACAAATTAAAGAACGCCCAAACCTACAAAACCACCTATGAAAAATGAGTGGCGTCGCTGAACACCGAATAGCAAAAAGGCCTAACATTTTTACGTGTTAGGCCTTTTTTCTATTCGGCATAATGTTA
>NZ_JAUSWQ010000028.1:0-2261 GCF_030815285.1 Chryseobacterium sp. MDT2-18
AAGGATTCGTGCGGCAGCGGTGGAAATTTTGGAAATATAATAATTATGAAGAATGAAATTATTGTGGCTCAAAGTCGGAGACTTTGCGCAGCAGGAGATTTTTCTTTTCAATGAGCAGGAAGTTTATTCTGCCGACCAAAAGACCACCGTTTTATATCTTCTCCTGATAAGCGATAAAATTAGCAATCAAGACCTTTTCGAGATGATGCAGATGGTCTTGCAACAGACCGAGGGAAGATTCAACATTGTTCCCATTGCACACTCAAAAGCGAGCATACAGGAGAAGCTTTTTTTAAATCAGGATTTCTTTAAAAAAGTAATTATTCCGGAAAATTCAATATTTCGGGCGGATGTCCCAACGATAATACATTGGATTACAATAGATGCAAACGGAGACACAGACGAGGGTATTTATTACAGGCTTTGTAGTGAACTGTACAAAAAATATAAACTACTACGCTCACAGGAAGACCAGACCAACGAGGGAATAGGTTTGATGCTGAGCGGATTTTTCTACAGGGCTTGCGTGATATTCATCTATGTTGCTCTGCGATACCACCCCAACCAAATCAACATCCGCATCCTATGGAAACTGTGCGAACACGCAGAACCCAAGGTAAAGAACCTTGACTATCTTATCCAAAAACTGCCATTCGATTTCTTCGAGTTCATTAATCCATCCAAAAATCTGTACAGGAACTTCTGCTATCTTCAAGAGGAACATCTTATCGTCCTCGATGAAATGGCGCAGGGTTTCCTTGACCTTGTGGACAAGCAGTTTGAAAATTAATAATAAAGCCACTCAATTGAGTGGCTTTATTATTTATCTCTGAGTTTTCCCTGTCCCATCAGTAGCATAACCTTCTAAGATATTTATGCTTAAAAAAGAAGCATCATTATTTATATCGGAAAATTTTTCAGCATTTTCTTTATAAATGATAGGTTTATACTTTTCTTTATTTGATATGTAATCCTCAAACAAATACTTTTTATTTATAGGATTAGAAGATTTATAATCGTAGTTGGATTCTTTACTCAATAAAATAAGATGTGGTAATTTATCACTATAATATACCGTAAGATAACCAAGGTTTGAGGTCTCTATATAACCATCTTTTGGTTTTGTAATCCCATAATATTTACCCGGAATCAGATAACAAGTTCCTCCATATCTTTTCCACATCGTAATATATTGTCCATTGGTTGCTTTGAAAAAAGAACGACTTTGATCATACCAAACAAATAAAGCTCCTAAAACTGCAATCAATATAACGAAGACTTTCAGTATTCTTTTCATAATTAAATTATTTGGGTCCTCGTAATGGATTTGAGGATTGGGACTTGTAAACTGCGGCACGCCTACTATCATAATTTTTATGTCCGAGAGTATGACCTATTTTTTGAGCCATTTGGGTGGTTTGTCCTTCAGTAGCAAAAGTACCTTGTTGCTTGCTTTGGAGAGCATCAAATCCTAATCTTGCGGTTCCCCAGGTTAAACCATTATTTCCAGCAATATAACCTGCTCCAAAATTTCCAATATCTCGTGCTGAAGCGATAACAGAAACGTTATCAGTCTTATCTCCAGTATCTACTGAAAACAAAACACCACGATAGCTATACTGTTGCACGGTCATTCCTTCAGCTCTTTGATCGGTTCCTCCAGCTTCTCCATTAGGACCATTGGTTTTAAAATCATATTGTTCATTACCTTTACCGTTCGCCATATATTTAATAATATTAGGCTCATTAGCACCCATCAGATCATTAAGGAAATCATTGCCACTTAAATCACCTGGACTAATTACAGCACCTACAACAGCTTGGTTATCGTCTCCCATAAAAGAGCGAGGGGTTAAAGAGTTAGCAAGATGGTCTGAAGTTTCTACATCATAATTGCCTTTCGCATCTGCTACATAAATCCCATTATTCCCATCATCTTTAGCACTTACGACAGTATATGTACCATTTTCATTTAATTTTACACCTGTGCTTTCAACTCCACGACCATCCGGATCGATGAATCGTATTGGATTGTTTACGGCATAATTGTAAGTAGAGTGTCTGCGGTATTGTTCCGCCAACGGATCGACAACGCCCCATCTTCCAATATCCGGCATATACATCCTTGCCCCATAATCATACATCCCGGTCTCTTGTAACTCCTTGCCGTTGTACTTGTAGTTATACTTAGAATTACCAACCAAATTATTATAATCAGTATGTTCTAAACCAAAAGGATAATAATTGCTTTCAGTATCAAT
>NZ_JAUSWQ010000029.1:0-1802 GCF_030815285.1 Chryseobacterium sp. MDT2-18
CCAATTTCATTATAGCTGTTTTGGGTCAGAATTTCTTCTGGCTCTAAGTCAACCTGATGCTTGTGAACCAAAAGGCGGTTTTGGTGGTCATAGTCAAAGGTTTCTTCAATTTTTACTTCAGTACTGCTATTCAATCTTTTGTGATAGGTAAACATTTTCTGTGGAACGCCGGTAAAATCGAGAATGCTTTCTGTTTTGGTATAACCGCCCAGATGATTGATGGAATGGCCTCCAATAACTCTGCCTTTTCTATCGTAGAAACTGTAGTTTTGTGTCCAGTTATCATCTTCTATGTTTTTAACAAAAGAAGCGGTGGGCAGGGATTGGGTGGATTGGGTGACTCCAGCAGGAAAAACATCTTCCAGAATTGGCTCACCCTGTATCTTATTATTTGCTGGATAGGGTGTTCCTGTAGGATAACTGTCGTAATAGTTGACGCTTAACAGTACTTTAGCACCCGTAGGAAATCCTTCGTTATTATAATAAACAGGCATCCCTTGTGAAGTGAAGGTTATGCCCGCTGTTCTCAGTTCATTATTAGCTGCATTTGCCTGCATATTGTTTAAAGCAGTTTGCATCACACTTCTGGTAGCGGTATTTTTGAAGAAGCCGGTATAAACGACCCTTCCAAATTTATCATACTTGGTAAAAAGCCAGCCTTTGGCTTTGAAGTTATTAGTGGTTAATCTCAGATTAGCATCCTGGGTTAAAACCAACCTGTCCTGCTGATCATAGACCATATACTCCGAGCCTTTCCCCGGAAGTTTTTTCTCTACCAGTCTTCCTCTGCCGTCGTAGCGGTATTGGTAGCAGAGGTCATTTAATATTGTGGAATCTGCAGATAGGGTGGTGTCAGGAAAAAGGGAACCAACGGCTTTCGGCGGTATTACAAAAGCCAGCTGATTGTATTCATTGTAAACATAGTAGGTATCTACATTATTTACTCCATCATTTTTTCTTACCAATAAGGTTTGACCCTGTCCGTTTTTAAACTCAGTGCTGGTATTGCCGTCTTCATCGGTTACTGTATTTTTATAAAGCTGGTTGGCTTTATAAGAATGATTGGAAGAGCTGGTGTCTGTAGCTTGAGCAAGGGTTAAGACTGATAATGTTGCATTGTCACTCCATGATGTTGTCGTAATATATTTATATACGTCATCTTTTTCGTTGGTTTCATAGCCAAATGTGACGGGTTTGTTTTGCCAGGCATTCCCAACTTGTATGTGCTTTTGGATGCGGTCTAAGGGGGAGTTTTCTAAAACCTGGTGCGAGAAAGGACGATCATCTTTAATTGGGAAATCTTTGGTTGTACCATTTTGTGCAGCGTTGTAATAGGAAACAACACCCGCAGAATCTAAAGATTGGATACCACCATTGGCAGAAGTCATTGAAACAGGAAGATAAGAATCTACCTGTCTGCCAAAACCGTCATAAGGAATAGTGGTCACTACATCGTTTTTTGCGGGTGATGCTTTTACGTTGACCACTTGTTTAGGTCTGCCCAGACCATCGAAATATTGTACGGTTTCTGCTTTCTTTAGACAGTCTGCGGTTAGACAGGTGGTGCTGAAAACATAATTCTCCGTGGAGTTCGGGACGGTTTGTGCAAAAGAAATGCTTCCTACAAACAACAATGCATATATTGATAGAATTTTTTTCATATTCTTTGTGTCTTATGGTTTGTAGTGGTATTCGTAAGTTTTCAAGATGTTTCCGGTAATGTCTTTCACTTCTTTCAGCCGGTTGGCGGTATCGTAAATATATAATTCGCGAATTCCTGAGGGAGGGGTGATACTGGTTAC
>NZ_JAUSWQ010000030.1:0-1667 GCF_030815285.1 Chryseobacterium sp. MDT2-18
CGATGGTACTGCTAACGCGGGAGAGTAGGTCGCCGCCAGTTTTTTAAAAGCTCATCAATTTATTTTGATGGGCTTTTTTTGTGACCTGAAATCAGAGAAAATACTGAATGGAAAATACAGGATCAGTAGCAAAACTTGGGGACTAAGCAAAAATTTTGGATAATCTGAAAAGGAAAAACACTTTGTCTTATACCCCTCAATTTGTAATCTGAAGTTTTTTATTTTTGCATTAAAAGATTCTGCCGAACCATTGGTACTTCTTTGGTCAAAATAATTGAGAATATCATTATAATGATTTATACTGGTCTTCATGAGTACTAAAAATGAAACCCACATTCTTCTACTTCTTTGAACCAATGTGCAATTCTAGGATTGCTACAGACTTTTGAATATTTTGATTGTAAATTTCCCTCACCCCGTCTGATAAATTATATGCTTTTTCTAAATCAGGATAGTGAGAGAAAGGTATTTTCGTTCTTTCATTTTGTGTTGATGTCCACTTTTCCCTGGTCTTATAGAGAAAATATCGGCTTCTTACCCAGAGTTGCTTTCTGGTATCACCATTTTCAAAAAATTCAATTTCAGGAGTTGTATCGGCTGATTTTTTAAAACTCTGCAAAATTCTGTTTTATGCGAGTTACTTTGTCCATGAGATTGCAATTCCGTATAATAATGGCTGCGGATTTTACACCCATCATCTTCGGCGTATGATATGTAGTTTTAGTAACTTTTTATGCAAGTGGAAAGTTATCGACTGTTATTTCAAGTAGAAAACCCTTTGGGAAACATTTTTTTTCTTCAAAATAAAGATGCAGTACTTTATTTACTTCTTGAAATTGCACAATCTCAAAATGGTGAATCAAAAGTTCAGGTAATAAAATTTTAGGACTTCTGTTTTATTTAGCATATAGCAAAATTTTGACATTTATCTTTTTTCCCAAGTTTTACTCTTTCTCTCAGAAAAAATAAGTTTTAACTTCAGCTTTTAAGATTTCGACATCTTCTTATATTTCATACTGAGGATAATCCAGATCACCTGGAAATCATATAGACTTGACCGAAATTTGCGATAATATTAGAAGAGAAACTAATGTATCTCTTTAATACACTCATTACTTAGTCATGCTTTAGTAAATCTTCTTTAAATTATAAAGGCGAAATAAGTTCCAAGCTTAAAAATCCATCATTATGTTTTTATTGTAAAATTTTTCAAATTCCATTCTTTTGATAGTGTTTTATTCTTTTACTAAAGAAAGTGATCCAAAAATTTATTTACTTATCCAGCACAAATGTACTTTTTATTACTCTGCGGGTTTAGCCAAACACCGTATCGTTTTCCCACTTTCGGGTCGGGCTATCCGTTTCAATTCGTCACGCCTTGGCTAAAGCCTGTGCTTGCTGCGGGATTTATCCCTACCGCAAAATGGATACTTTAGATAAAGTGGATAACTTTATGAAGCTGTAGCATTCTGTCAATCATAGCATTATAAAAATATTTTCTTCAATGTTACTAAAAGTTCACAAAAGAGTTGCGAGATCTTTTAAGTGTGTTTACATTTGCACCACTCTAATAAACAGAGTAGCGAAGTAGACAGAGCAGGTAATATAGAAAGGGTAGGAGGATTAGATTTCTTTTATTTAATTTTAAAAAAGCTTGTGGATTAACA
>NZ_JAUSWQ010000031.1:0-1307 GCF_030815285.1 Chryseobacterium sp. MDT2-18
CCCAGCTCTTCGGCACTCGTTCCTGCCAAAAGAAAAGTTCCATCGTTCTGCAGTTTTGCAGAAACCAGCCGTTCTTCTTTTTTCTTTGCTTTTCCTTCTACATGTTTGCGCCATTCTTCTTTTCCGGTAGCATCAATGTAAAGCATCCAGAATTTTTCGTCATCAGTCTGTATCTTTTCTTCCGCCTGGGTGTAGCCACCAATTAAAAACCCTCTATCTTCAGTTTGATTTTTCTTGTTGGTTCGTCGGATCACATTTAAACTCATTGCAACATCCCGATTCCGAAAGCTGTAGTTCTTTTGCCAGATTTCGTTTCCGCGTTCATCGATATTGATGATCCAGAGATCCGTTCCTTCTTTGATGTTTTCTTTTTTATTGCCCGAAGAACTGCTTCTGCTTTCTCCGGAAATGAGATAACCGTTCTGAGTAAGAGCAATGGTTTTCGGTCGGTCATCATCACTTCCGCCATAGGTTTTCTGCCATTCTACATTGGCGTTTTTATCCAGTTTTACGATCCAATAATCGCCTGCGCCAAAACCGTCTTCCGATTTTGGTTGGTAGTTGATGGTAGTCGGTTGTCCGTTTTTGTTGTCTGATGATGAATGAGAATCGAGAATATTGATTCCGTGGTTTTCTTTCGGTTGATTGCCTTGGCTGTTGTTGGATGATTGAGGTGCTTTGTTTTGAAAATCATTTTCATCCTTGGATGGACTGATATTCTCCGTTTTCCCTGAAGTAGAGTAGATCAAAACCACCGCTCCGCCATCTTTTGCCGGAATCATTTCCTGAACTTCATCCAATCCTTTTCCGCCTAGAATGGTGGTGTTGATAAGTTTTCCTCCTTTATCCAACTTTGAAACAAATACATCTTTTGATCCGAACAATTGCTTATTGGAATTGATGTTTCCTGCGACAAAAAAGCCTTCATCAAGCGACTGAACGACTGAAGATGCTTCATCATTGCTTTTGGTTCCCAATGTTTTCTGCCAGAGTTCTTCGCCGTTCTCATCGAGACGGACGAGCCAAATATCCGATCCGCCCACATTATTCTCTTTCTTATCTCCCGACTGGCTAGAAAATGAAGTTCCTGCCAACAGAAAACCACCTTCTTTTGTCGCAATAGACGACATCAGATAATCGTGCTTTGTTCCGCCGAAATATTTATCCCAGACATTATTTCCCTGTTGGTCGAGTTTCACGACATGGTAATCGTAACCTCTATAGGATTGTTTATTATCGGTTGAAACCTGCTGTGATTTTTGATTAATGGAACTTCCTGATAACAGAATCTGTCCATCGATAGTGGA
>NZ_JAUSWQ010000032.1:0-1262 GCF_030815285.1 Chryseobacterium sp. MDT2-18
TGTAATCTTCCCTTGTTTAGGCACACTCAAAAGTAGAGTTTTTTGTTAATATTTTATTGTTGTCGTTGTTGAAATTTTGTTGGAATGTGGGAAACTCATTTGCGCTATTTTGATTGAGTTTTCCATATTTCAATAAAAAATCCCGTGGTGTGAGGTATTGTAACGCACTATGCGGTCTCTCATTATTGTACATCCACATCCATATTTCTGCATAATTTCTCATTTGTTTGATGTTCTCAAAGAGGTAAACACTTAAAAACTCTGTCCGGAATGTTCTGTTAAATCTCTCAATCAATGAGTTTTGTGTAGGTTTCCCTGGTTGAATAAAGCTTAGTTCGATATTCTCTTTGTTGCAATAATCTTTCATTTTTTCTGCAATAAATTCCGGTCCGTTGTCCACTCTTATTTTTTCAGGTTTTCCCCGCCATTCAATTAATTGTTCCAATTGCGAGATTACTTTTGCAGAGGGCAAGCTGCTGTCAATAGTGATGTTTAAAATCTCTCTGTTAAAATCGTCAATGATATTAAGGGTTCTCACGCTTTTGCCATTTTCCAAACTGTCGTGCATAAAATCCATGCTCCAAGTAACGTTCGGATAGATGGGGCGAACCAGTGGTTGTTTTATCCGTGCTGGAAGCCGCTTTTTCCTTTTACTTCGCAAATTTAATCTCATCGACTTATAAATCCGATAAACCCTTTTGTGATTCCATCCAAAGCCTAAGTTTTTCAACCGATTGTGCATCATCCAAAAGCCCCACGTTTGATTAGAATCTGCAAGTAAAATAAGTTCTGCACGGATCTCATCATCTGAACTTTTAAATACCTGACGATAATAATAAACTGAACTTCTTAAACTGAACACTTTGCACGCCTTGCGCAAACTCATGTTATGGATTTCTTTCGAATAATCCACCAACTCACGCTTCTCACAAGGCGTTAGAGCTTTTTTTCGATCACATCTTTTAAGACGACAATCTCCAAAGTTTGCTCAGCTACGATCTTTTTATATTGCGAAAGTTGCTTTTCCATCTCTTTCATTTTTGAAAGTTGCTGAACATCCAATCCACCATATTTGCTCTTCCACTTGTAAAAGGTTGGCTGGCTAATTCCATGCTCCCGGCAAATCTCATTTACCGTTTTTCCCTGATTTTGTTCAGATAATATCTTGATGATCTGAACTTCTGAAAATTTACTGTTTTTCATAGTCTTTCAAATTTAAAAACTATATTTTTAAATGATCCTATTTTTGGGGAAGATTACAG